>JBBQBB010000039.1:0-32530 GCA_038317095.1 Bacteroidia bacterium
ATTGCCTGGCCAGGCTTATTTTTTTAGTTCACAATTTATGTGAATGCCGTTCCCTTCAGGGCGCACTGATGGGCGTGATGCCGAAATACGAAAGTGAGTAGGAATATTAGTAATATTTGAAAACAATGAAAAATTCAAAATTTTTTCCGAAAATGTTATGTATCGCAATTATTTCCATGTTTCTTCACCTTGGTTTTGCTGCCAATCCTAAAAGTGTTCAAGACAACCATCTTAGCTATTCTGCTGTAACCACTTATTTAGCCGGTTTAGGATATAGTGAAGTTTCTGTACCTTCAGGTTTTGTGCCGTCTTTTACAGGAGGTGTTCTACATTATTACATAAAAACTGGCACAGATTACTATGTAGCAGTTTACGCATATGGTTCAGAAAACGAATTGCCGCAATCTGCAAACGATCAGTGTGATAAAAAAGCATCCTCTTATGTGGTTGATGGTCACGTTATTAGTGAATGTAGCGGTGCAGGCAATGAATGTAAGGTAAAAGAAACCAAAGACCCAGGTGGAAAAACTGTAGGAGTGGAGATGGTATGTTGCGGTTAAATAATTTCGACCAATTATTAAGAATACGCACCTACAGGTGCGTATTCTTAATAATAATTTCAGCGTCACAATCTTTCATTTTTTGCCAGAAAAGTCCTAAATATTGTGTATTTGATTATGTAAAAATAGATTCTATGGAGTTGCCCAGGTTAGATCCTAGGGATTACTTATGGGCTCCTATTATTGACAATAATTCATGTATGTATTATTATAGTAGGTACAAAAACTCTATTATTAAATACAATATGGATACAAAAACTTATAAAACTTATTTGCTTTCGGTTTTAAATTCTACATTTCATCCATTTTTACAAAAACTAACAATATTGGACGACTGCCATTTGTTGTTGTTATTTGGTGGAAATTATTTTAAAAACGAAGAAGAGTGCTTATTTGACTTTAATATTTGTAACGGCAAAATAGAAATGCCATACAACTTCGGTAATTCTGGGTTTCCAAGTAAATACAATACGGATACCATCTATAATAAAAATTATGGTTCTGGGCAATATAATTTTCATAATGACTATAGAGCTACTCGAAATTATTGTAAATTTGATTCATCCGTATTGATAGCTGCACAAGGAAGTAACAAACCATACGACGGTGTTAATTTTATGGATAAGTCAAGTATACTGAAAGTATTTAGAAATCAGCAACCGAAATATTTAAAAATTTCAGCGAATAATGTATTTTCTGGATTTGAAAATTATTCTAAAGATGGATCCATGGGAGAGTATTATTATTACGATATAGATTACGAATTTGACAATGATACTACGCTAATAATGTCGTATCCATTTACACACAATATTATTAAGTATAATTTAGTTAATAATACGTTCAAAGCAATAAATACGAACCCATATTTTATAGAAACTAAATCGCGCTTTTTTCCAGATTCTGGATCTAATTATAAAGATTATTTTGCGTATGGGAGCATTAAATTAACTTACATAAAGAATAAAAAACATTATTTGCGTAAAATCAAATTCCCAACACCAGATTCCATTTATCATAATTCTACCTTTCCAGATTCTTGGGTTGAATTATTGTTAGACAGTGAATTTAATGCCATAGGTATCCAATCTCCAAAGTCAATTATTGAAAAACGACGGCTTATTAAAACATATTATAAAAATGATTTATTTGGATTATCAAAAACTACAGATAGCACTTTTTTATTAAATAAATATCAAATTAATAAATTTCAAAACAAAAACACTATTTACAAGTATCCTTACCCAAATACAAAAGTAATGCATGTTCGTGATTATTTGTTTAAAATTAATCCTGACCTTTTAAAACAAGATACAATTCCCGTAGTTTTTATTCATGGGGTATGTCAATCGTGCGTTGCTAAGGCGGCTCTATTTCTAAGATATTCGCAATTTCCGATTAAAAACAACCCTTTTGTAATTGTGTTTCCTAATATTAGTTCTGGTAAACTATTTTTTAATGAAAACCATATCAATATTGACTCAGTTTCAAATTTAAATATTGATAGCAGTAGTTCTATTTATAATTATTTGAGTGATTTAGATAAGTTTGGTATTTTGGTTAAATCAAAAAATCATTATACATTTAAAAGTTATTCATTTAATGAGTTGTCAGAATTTTTTCATTTTATAAACACCTCCGTAAAAATAGATAAAGTATGTCTTCCTATTAAAGAATATTAATTTTGAAAACATTTTCTCAAAAAGTATAGAAACATTTGAAGTTATAATTAAAAGTGCGCAATAGAAGCAGTATAGTAGCTTTTGATAGTGTTTAAATAGAGAATCTGGCGATTTTTATTAAAAAATTAGGATGCACTCAAAAGGTGCATCCTAATTCAAAAATTAAATATATTTTATATTCTTTTAACGTCAAGTTTAGCTTGCGTTGTTTTGTTATCTGGTTATAAGTTTTTAAACTATTCGCCAAATAAAAAAATGGTGGATAGTACTATTTCACTTGCAAATATGAATCATTTTTTAAATGGAAGTACATCGAGTTTATCTGCAATTAACAGCATTGGTGAATCAGGAATTGCCTATTGTATTTTACCACCAGACGAAGATGTAAATGCCTACAGGTTTGCAACTCAAGGTGATTTAGAAAGTTGGCTAGAATCAAAATCATATAAAGATGATTTAATGATTGATATTAATGGAATGAATAGTGAGGGAAATGGGCCGTGTCCAGAATGTGAATCATTAAAAGGACGGAATAAACCTAATTTATTGCAAGTTGGTTTAGCTGCTAAAGCATGGAAATTTTCAAAAAAGAAATATAAAGGCTCACGGTTAGTACATTTTAAGCTTCTTAGCTATGGTTCTTATAAAATATTACAAAATACTATTTTTGATAAAAACTTTGAATCCGTATATTAATTTTAAAGAACAAAGGGGAAATTGCAATTTCCTCTTTGTTTTAATTTTGCTCCTTTTGGGTTTTAATAATCTATGTAAATGCGAGTTTGCAAATAACGATACAATGAGCCTGAATAGTCGATATCTATTGCATAAGAAATCTAATATTGCTATTTTTGGGGGCTTTAGTATCACCAATTATATTGATTCAAATGGCAATAAGACACCATTCGACCGCACTAGGAGTATTTTGTTTGAATATTCATATTTTTTTCATAATCGTTTTTCCGTAAATATTAATTTTAATCACATTCATACAAAATATTTTTTTATACCCAATCGTAATGTATAGAATTCGAGCATTTATATTACATATTTCCCAAAAATATTTTTAAAAACAAGGCGTTTGGCAATTTTAAAAAATTCAATAGGTTTATTTATAGGCTGTGGCTATGGAGTTGAAACTGGTGACAATCTGAGAGGAAATATTTATAGTAGAAATAGCTCATTATTTATTGGTTATGTTTTTAATGTTTTTCAAAACGCATTTTTAAAACTAAAAATAACCATTTTGGATTTGCTCTCACACAAACGATTCCTTCACCTGTGATCTCTTTTAAAAACAAGTTCCCACTTGGGTTCGCAGGCTTGGGAATAAAATATATATTTTAAAATTCATAATTATGGTTTACGGAGCAAGTTTAAAATATATTTATTTTAGACAGTGATAATTTCTACGCAGTTTATATGGAATGATAGAACTATTGGCTGAGTAAATCAGAATAAGAAAAGTGTGTAAAACACCATTGAAAACACGTAAAAATGCATGTTCTCAGAATTTTAAATATTATATTACTTTGTTCCTTTTCTAACTAGACGAAAATTTGTGTTCAGAATAATTTCTCTAAAATAACTTTCGCTTAAATATTATATAAAAATATTACATGTATTGTAAATTTAGCAAAACTATTTGTATTATTTATAGTTGTATTGGTTATGTGACTTATGGTTTTTGTCAATCCAAATACATCTACTTCGACTTCCTACAAGACTCCCTAAAGACAAGAACCCTATGCGCAGCGGCACCTTTGGCAATGCAATCTTTTTCGGTGAACAATTCTTTGGTAACTGACTATGTGGGAAATACAAGAATATCTTTATTAACTGGAGTTATAACTGCAAAAAAGGACACAACACTGGCCCTGCATAGTTTGGCCAACGGTGCTGGTAATTTTTGTTTGGAAATGGAATCCCCTTTATGGATTGCAAAAACCCGAAAAAGCAGTAAAAAGGATTTTATCGGTTGCAGTATTCACCCCAGAATAAACACTGTTTTAAGCAATACCCAAACGTTTGAAACCAGCATGGTTAGCTATGATTTGGGCTTAAATATTACAGGTAGACTAACAGGAGATTTGGGAAATTTATCGCTAAAATATACCTTAAGAAATGCCATTTGTGCGGGCAACAACCAATTTGTTCGCAAAACTTTTGGGTTCAAAGACAATCAATTTATCTATTCATCGTTTCAACTAAAAATTCGCGCTGGTCCGAATATATTTTCCTTCAATTTGCCCATTTTTGTGTATGCATTGGAAGATAAAGTGATACAAAAATTGCCGGTATATGCTGGTAATGCCTTGTTGTTTTAAAAATAATAAGCCAAGAAAAACTACCGCTTCCCTTAACTTTGCCGTTTTATTTCTATGTTTAAAAAGGCCATTACTGCCGCCTAGAAAATTCCATTCAGATCTCTTCACACAGAAAGTGAGAAATGACGGAATATGCCTTTTGATTCTGACAAAGGGGGTGATTGCGGCTGTAATTGTTTTAATTTGCAAATACTTTTATCATTTTTTAATGTCCAAAAAAACAATTACAGCCGCACTACCTTATGCCAATGGCCCCGTTCACATTGGGCATGTTGCCGGTGTTTATTTACCAGCCGATATCTATGTACGTTATTTGCGGAACAAAGGCGAAGATTGCCTGTTTATTTGTGGCAGTGATGAACATGGTGTGCCCATTACCATTCGTGCGAAAAAAGAAGGCATAACACCACAAGAAGTTGTAGACCGATACCACAATATTATTGGGCGCAGTTTTAAAGACCTCGGTATTAGTTTTGACATTTACAGTCGCACCAGCAACCCAATACACAAAGAAACGGCACAAGCGTTTTTTACAGATTTGTACAACAAAGGTGTTTTTACCGAAGACACCACCGAACAATATTATGACGCGGAAGCCAATCAGTTTTTGGCAGATAGGTACATTGTAGGAACATGCCCAGTTTGTGCCAACGAAAACGCTTACGGCGACCAATGTGAAAAATGTGGCAGCACCTTAAGTCCGATGGAATTGAAAAATCCGCGCAGCGCCTTGAGTGGAAATGCCCCCATTTTAAAAGAGACCAAAAATTGGTATTTGCCCTTGGATAAAATCCAAGAAAGTTTTTTGAACGATTATATAAACGGCCATACAGACTGGAAAACCAATGTGCTAGGCCAATGCAAAAGTTGGTTGAACGATGGATTGAAGCCCCGCGCCATGACCCGCGATTTGGATTGGGGTGTTCCTGTGCCTTTAAAAGATACCGATGGAAAAGTATTGTACGTTTGGTTTGAAGCGCCTATTGGGTATATAAGTGCCACCCGCGAATTGCGCCCATGGGACTGGAAAGAGTGGTGGAGTGGAGACAGCGAATTGATTCATTTCATAGGCAAAGACAACATTGTTTTTCATTGCATTATTTTTCCGGCGATGTTGCATTTGCGCGGCGACGGATTTGTTGTCCCCAAACAAGTTCCAGCGAACGAATTTTTAAATCTAGAAGGCGATAAAATTAGTACCAGCCGCAATTGGGCCGTTTGGCTGAACGAATACATTGACGAATTTCCTGGCAAGCAAGATGAATTGCGTTACGTGTTGGGCAGCATTTTGCCCGAGACCAAAGACAGTGAATTTACATGGAAAGACTATCAAACAAGGGTTAACAGTGAGTTGGTGGCTATTCTTGGCAATTTTGTAAACCGCGTAATGGTGCTAACCCAAAAGTTTTTTGATGGAAAAGTGCCAATGGCTTTAAAAGAAGGTCGGTTTGATGCGCTGAAAGCACAAGGAAGAAAAGACATGCTTTCTACAACCAACAAAATGCGCCAAGCCATGGATGAATTTCGTTTTAGAGATGGATTGGGCGAATTGATGAATTTGGCCCGTATAGGCAATAAGTTTTTAACGGAAACTGAACCTTGGAAGCTGATGAAGGAAAATGCCGAAGAAACAGCGGATGTTTTGAATTTTGCCTTGGAGATTTGCGCCAATTTGGCTTTTGCTACAGAACCGTTTTTGCCATTTACACACGACAAATTGTGCGCACAACTGAATATGATTCCACTTCTGATTCAAGTGCGGTATTTTTGGCGCGACGGGAAACTCGCATCTGCATTGCCGGCCGGCCATGTTTTGGCAGAACCAAGTTTGCTCTTTAGCAAGGTGGAAGATGAAACAATAGAAAAACAAATCGAAAAATTAAAGCAAATGCAACAAGTTGCTCCAACACCCGAAGCTGCGGAGGTCCCCAAAACTGAAGAAGTTAAACCCATCATTCAATTCGATGATTTTGCCAAGATGGATTTGAGGATTGCAACCATAGAAGCAGCGGAAAAAGTAGAAAAGGCAGATAAATTATTGAAATTAACCCTAAGCCTAGGCACCGAAACCCGCACCGTGGTTAGCGGCATTGCCTTGCATTATACCCCTGAAGATGTTGTAGGCCGCCAAGTGGTATTGCTGGCCAACCTAGCCCCAAGGAAAATGCGGGGCATAGAAAGCGAAGGCATGATTTTGATGGCAGAAGACGCCAACGGAAAACTGGTATTTGTTAGCCCTGCGGAGGCAGTTGAAGGTGGCAGTGGAGTGAGTTGATGCTAAGACTCTCATCTGTCAATTTGGTTGGAGGGGGAGCATAAAAAAACAGATTCTTAGCATTTAGTTCATGGATATTCCATTTTTTTAAGGCCATTGTGGGTGCTATTTCCTGAACATTCCCGCGCAGGTTACTTAGCTCTGCCGCCTTCTGTTTGAATTCTCTGCTGTAATTTTTTCTTGTTTCTTCCATATGTTCAAGGGTTTTTATGCCTTAACTTAAAGTCAGTACAAATGTTGCAAGTCGAAATACTTGCTTTTTTTTTAAGTAATTATTTGAATTTTGAATGCATATACCTATTTTTGCAGCCCCAAAAAATAAGAAGTTATGACTAAGCGCACTTACCAACCGTCTAAAACCAAACGCAGAAACCGCCACGGTTTTCGAAAACGCATGAGCTCCGTAAATGGTCGCCGTGTATTGGCTGCACGTCGTGCACGTGGCCGTCATAGCCTGTCTACTTCAGACGAAAGAGGCCACAAAGGTTAAAATTTTAGGTGGGGTTTGTGAAAAACCAGTCACCCGCAAATACGAATTTCACCTTTCGCAAAGTTGAAAAACTTTGCAGTGAAAAGATTATAGCCGAGCTGTTTCAGCCTGGCTTTTTTGTTTCTGTCTATCCTTTTCGCATCAACGGACTTTTTACTTCTCTTCCGTCAGACAAAATAAATGCACAAGTGATGTTTGTGGTGGGCAAAAAGAAGTTTAAAAAAGCCCACGATAGAAACCGGGCAAAAAGAGTGATGCGAGAATTGTACCGTTTGGAAAAACACAAATTGTACCATGCTTTGGCATCAAAAGAAAAACAACTTGCCTTGGCTTTGATTTACACGGGTACCGATTTGCCAAATTTTCACGAATCAAAGGTTAAATTTGATTTACTCCTTATTAAACTGATACATGCGATTTCTAATCAGTAAGTTGGCCATATTGCTCATTCGGTTTTATCAATATGCCTTGTCGCCTTTGTTTGCAAAAAGTTGCAGGTTTGCCCCGTCTTGCTCGGAATATGGGGTAGAAGCGTTTAAAAAATATGGTTTTTTCAAAGCATTTAAACTCACTGCAAGGCGTTTTGGCAGGTGCCATCCGTGGGGCGGCAGCGGATATGATCCCGTGCCATAATTGTGGTTTTGTCTGATTTAATTCAAGGTTAAAAGACATTGCCATGCGCTGAACAAGATTCCATACATAATTTCGTTTCGTATAAATCAATGAAAAATTGGAAAGGATATTTGAGTTACCTAGGAGCAGCATTTTTTCTTTGGCTTTTTTACAAACAATCCATTGGATTAAACCAAGCCCTATTCGGCGTTTTTTGCACTGGATTGGTTTTTTACCTCACCAGGCAGAGCAAGCGCGGCTTATTTCTTTGGGGTTGTATGGTAGGCGTGGTATTGTTGTCTATATCCGTAGGTTTTCATAGCGAAAATTGGGCAAGGTTGCTCCATTTTGTTTTGATGTTTGTCATGGCAGGCGCAGCAGCGATTCCACAATCGCCTTGGTTCAACATTGCCATTGAACACGCTATCGTTTCTCCTGTTTC
Source organism: Bacteroidia bacterium (assembly GCA_038317095.1). Taxonomy (GTDB): domain Bacteria; phylum Bacteroidota; class Bacteroidia; order NS11-12g; family UBA955; genus JAGXTF01. The sequence continues at coordinate 8,389 of JBBQBB010000039.1, forward strand.
ATCCCAAATTCAATTTTGTTCCAAATACCCAGAAATCACAAAGAGCAAAAGAAAAATCCGCCTGGGTAAACATTTGTTGATCTATTTTATTCCCGCAATCATAGTCGTACTTTTTTTGGTTTTTTATAGCAACAGCAACCCCATATTTAACCATTATTTGCAAATTGTTTTGAATTGGTTTGGAGACTTTACCAAATACATCAGTTTTGGTGCTATTTTTACATTTATAATAGGCTTGATTGTTACCAATATATTTGTTTTTCAATCCCCTTTGGCCTCCCATGCTGCAAATTGGCAGAATTCAAAAAATTTGTTTTCGCGGGTAAGGTCTAAATCTAAACCAACCGTTTCGGGACTTCAGCAAGGCTTGCGCTATGAATACAAAGCGGCTATTTTTCTTATTGTTACCTTAAATATTCTGCTGTTTTTGTTAAACATTGCAGATATTAAATTGATATGGTTGGGTTTTAAATGGTCGGGCCAATCACTGACTGGTTTTGTGCACGAAGGCACATGGTATCTCATTATTAGTATCCTTATTTCCGTGGGCGTTATTGTATTTTATTTCCGTGGCAATCTTAATTTTTATTCAAAATCGGATATGTTGAGAAAACTCGCTTATCTATGGTTGGTACAAAATGCTTTTTTGGCCATCAGTGTGGGCTTGCGTAATTTTCATTATGTAGAATTTTATGGCCTGGCCTACAAACGCATCGGGGTATTTTTCTTTTTAGCGGCGGTTTTCATCGGATTGTTTTTTGTGGCCAAAAAGCTTAGGCGCAATGAAACCATCAAATATTGGCTCAATGAAAATTTACTGCTTAGTTTGGCCGTTTTGGTGTTCAGTGGGTTGGTAGATTGGTCCTCTTTAATTACACGCTACAATCTTTCGCATTACAAGCAATCCTTTGTGCACATGGAATTTTTGGTAGGTATGCCCGACCATGTTCTGCCGGTGTTGCAGAGTTACCGAGGGCAGTTTGAAAAAATAAAAATGGAACAATTGCGCCAAGGATTTTTCTACCAAGATAGCGTCAATCAGCAGGCCGTGGGTCAAATTTTAGACAACCGAATATACATTTTTTTACAAGAATACAAGACCCATACTTGGCAAGAAGGCAGTTACCGAAATAATGAAGCATACAAGGCATTGGGCGGGAAATAGCCTCCGTGTTTTTGGACAAAAAACTATTTAACCAAGCTAGTTGTATATTTCACCCGTTTTTATTACTTTTGCAGCCCCGAAAATAACCGGGAATAAAAAAAACATGCACAACCAATATGAAACCGTGATCATATTAACACCCGTGCTCTCTGAACAACAAATGAAAGATGTTGTAAAAAGCTACAGAGAGTTGATCACAGGTAATGGAGGGGTTATGGTCCACGAAGAAAACTGGGGACTAACCAAACTAGCTTACCCAATCCAAAAGAAAGGCACGGGATTTTATCATCTTTTCGAATACCAGGCTGGTCCTGAATTCGTAAAAGTTATCGAACTTGCATTCCGCCGTGATGAACGGATTTTGCGTTACTTAACCGTGCGCTTAAATAAGGATGCCGTAATTTACAGTGCCAAACGTCGCCGTGGCGAAGTGAGTGCTCCAAAACCAGCAGCACCGAAAGAGGAAGTTAAAGTTGTTGTACCAGAATTAGAAGAGGAGACCAATTAATGAGCAAAGAAGTAAGTTTTATCTTTAACCAAACCCCACAGGTTATTCAAAAGAAGAAATACTGCCGCTTTAAAAAGCACGGTATTAAGTACATTGATTTCAAAGACAAAGATTTTTTGTTGAAATTCGTAAATGAACAAGGCAAAATTCTTCCACGCAGAATCACCGGTACTTCCTTAAAATATCAACGTAAAGTTACTGTTGCCGTAAAACGCGCGCGCCATTTGGCTTTGATGCCTTTCGTTGCTGACGGTTTAAAATAAGATTGGAGAACAAGAAATGAAAATTATTTTAACACACGACGTAAAAAACCTAGGTCATAAAGATGACGTAGTGGAAGTAAAAAGTGGATATGGTCGCAATTATTTGGTTCCCAAAGGGGTTGCCAAATTGGCAACTGAAAGCGCTTTGAAAATGTTGGCAGAAGACATTCGCCAGCGTGGCTTTAAAGTAGAGAAACTGCGCAATGACGCGGATGCAATGGCAGCTACCCTAAACGGTATGTCTATCACCATTCCAGCAAAAGCCGGTGCTTCAGGCAAAATTTTTGGTTCAGTTACTGCACTTCAAGTTGCAAATGCACTGAAAGACAAAGGCATTGAAGTAGATCGCCGCAAAATTGTGGTAGACGATATCAAAATGGTAGGCTCTTATCAAGCAGTCATCAATTTGTTTAAAGAAGTGAACGCTACTTTAAATATTGAAGTGATTGCTGAGTAAGTATCTTTAAAATAATCCTTTTAAAAGGCTGTCTGTATCGGACAGCCTTTTTTATTGCTTCAAAATTTGATTTATAAGATTGTCATTTGCTTACCTTTGCTTGCTATATATGTTGGATCGCATTGCCACTTTTATCCTCAAACAGAGAGTTGCTTTCAGTATCATTCTGCTGCTCTTTTCCGCGGGTTCTGTTTATTATGCCACCAAAGCCGAACTGGGTTATGAACTTTCTAAGTTGGTGCCCGATGACGATCCAGATTACCAAATTTACAAGGAATTTAAAAAGACTTTTGGCGAAGACGGCAACAAACTGGTAATCGCGTTTAAATCGGATAACCTATTTCGCTTAGACGTGTTTAACGATTACCGCCAACTGTGCGAAGATGTTTCTAAAGTGAACGGGGTAATTGACCTTGCCTCACCTGCCAGGGTTTACAATTTGGGCATTGATACCAATGACAAATTTACCATTGGCCCAATGGCGCCAAAGGCCATTAAAGACCAACCCACGCTGGATAGTTTGGCAGAGGTTTTCCATAATTTAAAGTTTTACGATGGGCTACTTTATAATGACACCAGCCACGTTGCATTGTGCATCATTGGGGTTAAAGACAGTCTACTAAATTCCATTGGCAGGGTAAAACTGATCCGCGATATCCAAGCCAAATTTGAGGTCTTTGGCAAAAAACACAAACTGGATATGCACTACACTGGTTTGCCATTTATCCGCGTGGAGAATGTAACCAGTGTGAGGCGCGAAATTGTTTTGTTTACCCTCGTTGCTTTTGCGGTAACTGCACTGCTCATTCTCGTTTTCTTTAGAAGCATAAGTACCCTCCTTATTTCCTTGTTATTTATTGCCATCGGTGTGGTTATTATGTTGGCTGTAAATGCATTTTTGGGATTTAAAATTAACCTACTTACGGGTACTTTGCCGCCGGTTCTGGTCGTCGTCGGGGTGCAGAATACCATTTACCTCATAAACAAATACCACGAAGAATATAGGCGCCATAAAAACAAAGCGCTGGGTCTTGCCCGCATCATTTCTCGCATTGGCGTGGCTACTTTTTTAATCAATTTTACCACTGCCATTGGTTTTGGAACCTTTTATTTTACCAAAACCGTGATTTTGGAACAATTCGGAATCGTTTCCTTTATAACCATTAACATTATTTATTTTGTCAACATTATAGGCATTCCAGTATTGTACAGCTTTCTGCCAACCCCTAGCGACAAGCAAACTGAGCATTTGGAAAACAAAAATGTAAACAAATTCCTCTCTTGGGTTCGTTTCAATGCCTTTAACCGCAAGCGCCGCATTTATTTTTGGTGTATTGCTGTTACTGCAATTTCATGCGTTTATTTGATAAACCTGCGGCCTTTGGCTTATATGGTAGACGACATTCCGCACAGCAGTAAAATATACAAAGATTTAGAATTTATTCAAAACAATTTCAGAGGGGCCATGCCGTTTGAAGTGGTTGTCCGCACGGATAGTGCAGGTTATGCGGGTGAGCCCGAGGCTATCATCAAAGTAAACCAATTTCAAAAAGCCATGCGCAGATTCAAGGAGTTTTCTAAACCCATGTCCTTAGCAGAAGTGGTTTCTTTTGCAAATTACACTTACCACAAAACCATAGATTCGGATGACAATGTAAAAAATTACCGCGTTCCCAGTATATTGCAAATGGCCACCCTGCAAGGGTATTTCCCCGATCGAAAACCTGGGGATAAAAGAACCATTATTGATGGAATGATAGATTCTACCAAAACCGTTTTGCGCATCAGCTACCAAATGAAAGACGTGGGCAGCAGAAGAATGGATAGTGTAATGACGGAAGTAAAAGCCATTGCTGGCAAAATTTTTCCTGAAGAAAAGTACCAAGTATCCATTACCGGCACATCGGCTATTTTTCTCAAAGGGAATGGGTATTTGTATGGCAGTTTGGTGCAAAGTACACTTTGGGCCTTGCTGATCATCTCCCTCACCATGGGTTTGCTTTTCCCATCCATTAAAATGATCATCATTTCGGTAATCCCCAATATCCTTCCTTTGTTTATTACCGCAGGGATAATGGGCTATTTTAACATTGCCTTAAAACCCAGTACAATTCTGGTATTCAGTATAGCATTTGGTATTACCATAGACGCCACCATCCATTTTATGACCACCTTCCGACGGCATTTGCTACACGGAAACAAAACCCTGCGTGAAGCATTGAGTGTGACCATTATGGAAGTGGGCCTAAGCATGATTTATACCGTGGTAGCTCTATTTGCTGGTTTCCTTATTTTCATTTTTAGCGGATTTCAAGGCACCCAGGCTTTGGGTTGGTTAACTGCAGTTACTTTGTTTACAGGCCTAGCCGCCAACCTATTTTTGTTGCCAGCATTAATTCTGACCTTCGAAAAAGGATTAAACCCCAAAGAAGAGATGAAAGAGGCGGTGATAGATTTGCCTGAGGGGGATTGAAAAATATTTGGAAATGTCGATTGAGTATCCTAACTTGCATATTCAAATCTAATTCCAAACCCAATGAAAAATCTAAATCTGGCAGCATGGCAGCCCTTTAAACCAACCTTTTCTATAATTTTAAAAATTACTATGATTGTTTATTTCATCTCTTTTAGCGGTAATAATGCTAAAGCTTGGAATAAGGTCTGGGAACATTCAACCGAACATGGTATTGTTAGGTCGCCTGTTAGTTGTAGAACTTTAAACAACGATGGAATTGTAACTGCTTCATTTTGGGTTCATCCAGGTATTGTTAATAATAATGATAAACCTAGAATGAAATTTATTGAAGTGGATGACAATGGGGCTGGCGTTTATTTGACGGAGAAGAATTTCGATTGGGGCATTCAGGGTGCAGTTGGTAGAATTGAACTTCATAAGATAATTCCAAATCCAAGTGAAGAAAATTATTTATTACTTGGAACTGCGCATAATCCATCAAATCTCAATCAGGTATCTAGTTTTATTGCCGTTTTAGATAATGCTGTAAATGTTACAAGTATTTATACATTGCCGACTTACCAATATTGGGATATAGCGGTCAGCCCGTATAACAATTTCATTGTTTTATGTGGATTTAATAAAGCAGATACTTTATTAGGATGCTGGTCGCGAAAAAGCATACTTACTGTATTTGATCAAACTTTTAGTTGCATGTGCGTTAAGTCTATGACATCTCAGGTCGGCGTCGGTAATTGCAATAGATTTGATATTGCAAAATGTTTGACTACATGGTATGATGCAAATGAAGAAAAAGAATATGTAGCAGTTGCAGGAAATACCACTTGGGATTCTGCATTTGGGGGGCTATATTCTTGGGGCCCAGTAAGTATTAAAACGCCTAAAACATATGTAGCATTGTCGGAATTATCAAATTCCGGTATACTTACTATGAATTGGATTAGATGGCTGGATTATTGGAACCGTGAATACAATCAAATGATTCCAACCGGCATAATGATTGATGAAAGTAACAGTAGACTTAATATTGTTGGGACTAATGCGGAAGGTACGAGTATAGGGTTGAATTTTTCATCAATATGGTCATTAGGAACAAATGGAAATCCTATTTTTAATTCTCAATTTGAAGGTAATCCTAGCTCCTTACTCTATACTCATGATCTTTTTGTTCAGCAAATAACACTAAAAGCAAATGGTAAATATCTTCTTAGTGGTTGGTCCCCTGAATATTATTATACTGGAGGTATTGTGGATGGTAAATACAATTATTTTGTAGCGGAATTCGACCCTAGTGATAATACTGCAGGTAATATTTATAATTTTATTGGAAAAACTTCAACTTACGCAGGTGTCAATCCTTCTGGATATTACGGTGTTAATGCAAATATTAACTATGTGATTTGGGCTGGAGTTCCAGTGCCTGGTTTCCAAACAGTGAAAATTAACCAGTTTCACGATTATACTTCACTGGTTAGCTGGAGGGATGACAACAATGACGATCAATTTGCATTTTCTTGGCTTAACTTTAAGTCTACGTCTGTCCCGTATGAAGAGCAATTGAGGATAAAGAGTTCAGTCTCGGGTGGAAGTGACAATGATGATTACTGTTATGGGATTCAACATGAGTGGGGGCTTAATGGCGGCACTCCAAGGCAACAAACGCCGCCTGGTAATCCAAATTGGGACACAGAATCGAACATAAATACAGTGATAGTAAGTTTGAGGTCTCCTGCTGCTAGAATTCCATCAAGCCAGGATTGCGACGGTGATTATGACTAATAATGTATCGAATGCAAAGATTATTTATTTTTATTTATGTTATTTTATTTTTTAGTTCACTACGCGCCACTGGAACTTCAGGAGGGTACATTAAAATTGAAAAAATAGCTTCAACAAAGTATGAAATTGCTATTCATATTTTTATTGCTTGTCAAACATCTTTGTCTAATGACACTTCTTTTACTTTACTGGTCGGAAATAGCGATAGCTCTAGTAGGGTATACCCAAAATATTTTGGCACAACTCAAAAGCACAACTACTGCAACAAGTGTAAGTCTGATTACTGGAGCCTTAAAATAGCAGACTATATCTTTAAATGCACGTTGGATATAACCCAAGGCAAATTTAAAGATTGGTTTAAAAAAGATTGTAATTTATATGCTAGGGTGAAATGCGATTTGGTGAACGCCACCACTCCGAATTATTCGCCCAATGTGAATTACTTTTCTGCAAATTATAATTTATGTAATAAATCAGTATTTGGAACTAAGTTGCCTGAACCTTCAAATATAATACAAGGGTGGGGCAATGATGTTTTTTATAATCCAGGCTTTTATCCATCTGCCGATGATTCCTTTACCTTTTCACTTGAAAACATGGAAAAAGACTTTTTGGGAGGTATTGTTACCTATAAGTCAGGATTTGATGCGAAATATCCATTGTCATGTTTATGTGGTTCAGGCCTAAACAATTGCACCCCCAATCCTTTTTCAGCAGCACCCCAGGGATTTTCACTCAACAATATTTCGGGAGATTTAACATTTCGTTCTAAGAAAATGGAGGGTCCAACAGGGCTTGCAATTCTTGTTAAACAGTATTCAAAAGACAGTTTTGGAAAATGGGAATATGTTGGCTATACTAAAGAAAATATGATTTTGCAAGGAAATGGATACGGTGATTATCAGCCTACTTTTTCAATACCAAATAAGATTGAAATATGTGCAAAGGACACTTTTAATTTAGATATTAAAGCGCTTATGAAGTCACCGATATTTGGCAATTATGATGGTGATACTCTATATTTTAAATTTGCTGGCAATTTTAATACGTTTGAATATAAAATTATTGACACAAATATTTTTCGCCCGATATGCAAATTGAAACTATATGCAAATGATGATTTAATTAGAGATAATCCTTATGTGTTGTCTGTTCTAGTAAGAAATCAAGCTTGTGGCTATCGTCAAGAGAGCACAAAATCCATATTGATTTATATTAGAAATAGTATAAGTTCCATAATTGAGGTCAAGAAAGATATTTGTAATTCAATTAAAGCAAATGTAAGAAATAGGAATTTAAATCTAAATGTAAGTAATACCTGGTATGTGTATAAAGATAGCTGGAAAGCAAAACCATTTTATAATTTTAAGGGCGACAATTTTAATTTGCAGGGTTTAAATAAAGCCAAATACTACATAAAATGTGTAGTAACAACGCCCAATGCCTATTGCACCCAACGTACCTATTTAGACAGTGTAGATTTAAATAAAAGCTGGCCAGGTCTGGATTTTGGTATCAACCCAAATGCCTATTGCCCTTATGATAGTTTTCAAAAATACAGTGCTAAGGGTGTTTCTGGCTTTGCAAAAGGATTTACCAGCTCTTGGCAATATGATACATCCATAAAGGTCTCAGATACCCTAAAACGCAATTTTTTCAGCACAAAAACCATTGCAGTAACACTTAAGGATACTGCAGGTTGTGAGTTAAAAAATACTTTCACTTTGATGCAAGATAGTATTGCAGATTTGCAATTTACCCGCGACACAGCCCTTTGCAGGCCGCAGAGTTTTGTTGTAGGTGCACAAGCACCCAATAGCAACAAACATTGGGAAGGGGATATTACTGTCATCTCTGGCAACAAAGACACTTTTAGCTATGGCCTTAGTTACCGCGTAAGTTTTCCATATAAAAACCCATTTAACAGCGTTTTTGGAAATTATACATCTTCTCAAAGCTGCAAAAAATCATTTGTCGCCCGTATTCAGGTTGACAGCACCCAATTTGTAACAGACAAAAGCCCAGAGTTTTGTAAAGGCATAAAAATCCTAAATTTAAATAGCATTCAACACACACCTGTTGGCGGAATTTGGACCAACAATATCACCAATAGCGTGATTGTGCAAGTAGATACATTTCAAACCTATCCCAAATATTTCAAGGCATTTTATAAATACGAATCTTATACGCATTGCATGTATACAGATACCTCTAGCGTAAAAATTGCAGACACCACAAAAGTGCATTTTAGCGATATAAAAAGTGTATGTAAAGAAACCGCAATGGCAAATGCTTCAGAAATATTTAACCCTATAGGCAGCACCGGCAACTGGTTTTGCACTAGCAGTGCACTTTCATTTACTATAGAAGGTTCCATAAAGCCTAGAGAAAGCAATACGGGAATTTACGAAATGATTTACCGCACAGCCTCTGCGGTATGCCCAACTGAAAAAATTTACAAGCTGGAAATAAAGCCTAGCCTTATCCAGTTGCAGGGCAGTTGTGATGTTAATGCGGGAAAAACGCCATTGTTGGTTGCATTTCAGTCAGAAAACAAAACAATCTCCGTAGGCAATACCCAATATTACTGGCATTTTAACGATGCAACCAGCGGGCTTTTAGATACCAGCACCGCACAAAATCCATCGCATACATATACTACACAGGGCACGTTTAAAGTGATGTTGAGTGGTGAAAAACAGGGTTGCCGCGATACCTTTTTGCTCCCAGAAATTCTGGTTGAAGTAAATGGAGTAATCCATTTGCAAGGGAATAATGAAATTCTATTGTATCCAAATCCCATACAAAATAAATTGAATATCGATTGTTTAAAAGCCAACCTAGGCAAGCAAAAAACTATGGAAATTTATTCTATGGCAGGCCAAATCCTCTATAAAAGTCAATTTGACAATGATTTTACTGTCATAGATTTAAGCGAAATGCCTTCTGGCCTATGCCTAATAAAAATAAAAGATACCAGCGGCAAATCAGCAACAGGAGTGTTCTTTAAACAATAGTCGATTTAGGATATGTCATTTGGCAATCAAAGATTCACACATTGTATACATAGAAAGAAGCCTAACACGAGGCGCAATCACCCAACCTAAACGAAAACTTCTCCCCACTTGCATCCACCGCGGTGAACAAGGAGAGGAGCCGGGGGTGAGGAAAAAACAACTTGCCCAGTATCGAAATAAATATTCTTGGCTAAACCATCAAACCATCAAATTGCAACCCCTAGTATCACTAAAATCGAGCCGGCCTAATACCTCAAAGCTCCCGTCGGTATGCAATTTCCCTAAATCGTCGGTAGCAATAAAGCTGCAACTGTAAAGATTTCCCAAATCAATAACACAGATTCTGCCCGTTTTGCCTACTGGCAAACTAAAACCGGCATCGTTTACATCCACAATTTGCACTTGCATCCAAGGTGGACAGTGAAAAACACCATCGCCTTTTGACCATGCCTGCGACATTAGTTCTGTCATGCCATATTCACTGTGAATTTGTTGTACACCAAAGGAGGTACATAAAATTTCATGCACTTCCATTCTCGTTAGTTCGGCCCTTCGGCCTTTCATGCCACCAGTTTCCATAATTACACAATTTTGCAAAGCAGGCCCAGCATATCTTTCAGCCAAATCTAGCAAAGCATAGGTAACCCCAAGCAACAAAGTTTTTTGTCCAATTTGTTCATTTTTGACAATTTGTTCTAACAATGCGCCGTGGTTGTACAAGTAAAATCCACTACCTGGGGCGGACTGTGAAATCAAATGCTCGGCCATGTAAACCAAGGAACTATTTTGTCTTTCTAAATAGGAGGGCAGCAAAGCCAAAATACAATAGTCTTTAGGGCTTCCGTATTCCAATTCGAATCCAAGGGTAAAATTTCGGGTATAAAAATCGGGGAATGGCACCCCATGTTTAGAAATGCCTTCGCAAGTTGTGCTGCTGCTTTCGAAAAACAGGGATGGGTTTGCATTTTCAATCCCGATTTTATGGTTTTTGAAAAAGGCAATGGGCAAATAAGGCACATCCTGCGGCTTAGGCACATTGAAAGACACCCATTTTTGATATTCCTGAATATGATTACATTGAAAGGAGAATATTTTCCCCTTCAGTACGTTAAATTTGCTACCGTTTAGCGTGAATATCTCATCTTCAAGGTTGGTCTCTCTCAAAAGTTGTGCAATTATATTGTTTCTGACGCTGGCGTGTCGGGCCGACAAAAATAAGTTCTCCAAGGTACCTTTTTTAAAATTTAATTGGCTTTCTGTTTTTAACAACGGCACCAGCAAGGATAGTTTCATACTGATGAACTTTCATTACCAAGATGGGGATGGTGACATAGGGCTTAACCCGTCGGACACTTTGCCACCTTTTGGGCCAGGTCAGGCCTATTTTTACAATTTAAAAATATCGATGTTGGAAAAAAAAGGTGGAATATGGAAACAAATCCCCAATCCGTTTTCACCCGCAGATTCAATAAATTTTAATGAACGAATAGAAAACATTACCCCAAATGGCAAGTACAAATGGATAGAAGGCGACTTGGAAATAAAAATTCCTGCGGAACCATTAGGGGCAAAACCCGATACAATAAAGTTACACATTCAACTTTTTGACCGGGCAAAAAACAGCAGCAACCTTATAGAAACAGAAGAAATAGTGCTAAAACACTAGCCCCAGTTTTAAAGTAAAATAAAATATTTTAACAAAGGGTTTTACCTTTGGCACGTAGTTTGGATTAATACAAAGTAACAAAATGATAAAAAATCTTGCAATAGCAGTCGTGGCCATGGTTTCAATGCCACTTGCCGCCCAAAAGTTGGGTTTTGTTGACAGTGATTTGATTTTGGGCAAAATGCCTGAATACAAATCTGCCCAAAAACAATTGGATGAAATAACCGCAGAATGGCAATCCAAAGCGGATGGCTACCAAGCCGCCATTGATCAAATGTACAAGGACTACCAAGCCGAGGAAGTATTGTTAACACGCGACCAAAAGAAGGCGAAAGAAGATGCTATAGTAGCTAAGGAAAATGAACTTTTTAAATTCCGTGAGGAAAAATTTGGCCAATCGGGTGAATTGTTTAAAAAGCGCGAAGAATTGGTTAAACCCATACAGGATAAAATTTATGAGGCCGTGCAAAAGGTAGCAAAGAAAGAAGGATTGGCATTCATATTCGACAAAGCGGGTGGGGTAATGATGCTGTATGCCGATACTAAATATGACAAAACCTTTGAAGTAATGGAAGAGCTAGGGATACCCACAGATCCGAAACCGGATGACAACAAACCTGGCAATAGATAATAAACAAATAATAACGCTATAAAATTAAAATGAAAAAATGGATTCTTACACCGGCAATACTGCTGGCAATGACGACTGTTGCATTTGCACAAGGTACAAAAGTACTTCCTCAAAAAATTGGATTTGCGAACTTACGCATGGTTTTAGACTCACTGCCTATGAAGGATAGTGCCGTTGCACAATTGAAAATATTGAATGATTATTTTAGCCAAGATATTGCTGAAATGAAAAAAGAGTATGAAGCGAAACTAATGGAATATGATGCCTATATAAAAAGCGCTAGCGTGGATCCATTAATTCGTGAAATGCAAGAAAATACGCTGAAAACCTTGGAAGAAAATATTGGAAATAAAACCCAAAAATACCAAGAATTGATACAACGCAAACAAAATGAATTGTTGCAACCGATTTTAGATTCTATAAAGGCTAACACTAAAATAGTTGCCAAACAAAGAGCCTACACACAAATCATTGACATTTCTAGCGACATTCTAATCTACAATGGCAGCAACGCAGACGATATTACAAATATTGTGATTGCACAAATGCGAGCTGCTGCAAGAAAATCATCGGCACCAAAGGCCATGCCTCGGTAAATTTAAATCGCATTTCAAATAAAAAAAGTCCTGTTTACGGGACTTTTTTTATTCCTTTGCAAGTAAATGGAACAGTTTCCCATAGGCGTTTTCGATTCAGGCATTGGTGGACTTACCATTTTGCGAGAGTTTCGCACTGTTTTGCCAGAATATGATTATCTTTATTTGGGAGACAATGCGCGCGCACCTTATGGTACCCGTTCTTTTGAGTCGGTTTATAAATATACGCTGGAATGCGTAGAATGGTTGTTTCAGCAAGGTTGTAAATTGGTAATCCTCGCATGCAATACTGCTTCTGCAAAAGCCTTGCGAAATATACAGCAGAACGATTTGCACAGATGGCCTGGACACAAGGTTCTTGGCGTGTTGCGCCCAACAACTGAATCGATTGGCAATTACACAAAATCAAACCACGTTGGTATATTGGCCACAAAAGGAACCGTATTATCCCACTCTTACCCCACCGAAATTAAAAAATTTTTCCCCAATATAACTGTGCACCAAGAAGCTTGTCCAATGTGGGTGCCTTTGGTTGAAAATAGAGAGCACGAATCTGCGGGTGCCGATTATTTTGTACGACAACACATTCAACAAATTTTGGATAGAGATATCCGAATTGATACTTTATTGCTCGGCTGCACCCATTACCCTTTGTTACTGCCCAAAATACAGGTATTGGTTCCAAGTGGTGTGCAAATTGTTTCCCAAGGATTAATTGTTTCACATAGTTTAAAAGATTATTTACAAAGGCATTCAGAAATTGAAACTGGTTTGACTAAACAGGGCAATTGTAAATTTTATACAACAGATTCCTCCCAAGATTTCGATGAATTGGCAAATTTGTTTTTTGGTGAATCCGTTGCATCTGTTCATACTGCAATTCAACCGAATTAAAAGTGGCGCCTGAAAATCTTAAAAAAACGCTTGCCCTGTTGCCCGATTTACCCGGGATATATAAATATTTTGACACAGATAAAAATATAATTTATGTAGGCAAAGCCAAAAATTTAAAAAAAAGGGTTAGCAGTTATTTCAACAAACTGCAACATGAAAATAGAAAAACGGCAGTTCTCGTTTCCAAAATAGAATTTATAGATTTCACTGCAGTGGATACGGAAATGGATGCACTTCTGCTAGAAAATAGTTTAATCAAAGAATTTCAACCCCGCTACAATATTAATTTAAAAGACGACAAAAGTTATCCATTTATCAAAATTACCAAAGACCGATTTCCTGTCGTTTTTGCCATGCGAAACCCAGTTAAAGATGGTTCAGATTATTTTGGCCCGTATGGCTCACCTAAGCTGATGTACAATGTATTAGACCTTGTAAAAAAATTATATCCAACCCGAAATTGCAATTTAATTTTATCTGAAAAAAACATACAAGCTGGTAAATTTAAAATATGCTTGGAATACCAAATTGGAAATTGCAAAGGCCCATGTGAAGGAAAGCAAACAGAGGCAGAGTATAACGAAAGCATAAAAAGCATTAAACATATATTGCGCGGTAATCTAGCAGAAGTGCGCAAAGTATTAAAAGAAAACATGCAGTTGGCTGCCCAAAATTTACAATTCGAAAGCGCACAATTGTTTAAAGAAAAGCTAGAGAACTTAGATAAATATCAACACAAAAGTTCGGTTTTTAGCCACCACACTGGCAATGTGGATGTGTACTCAATTTCAACCAACGAAAAACTAGCTTTTGTGAATTTTTTGCGGGTTGGAAACGGATTAATTATCATTTCTAGAAACCTGGAAATAAAGAAAAAATTGGATGAAACAGATGAAGAACTTTTGTTTTTGGCAATTGGCGAAATGACGGCATTGTATGGTCAAGGTACAAGCACCGAGTTAATTCTTCCGTTTGAGTTAACCGATTCTGATTTAAAATTTACGGTTCCCAAAGCAGGTGAAAAACGAAGTTTGTTAGAACTGAGTATTAAAAATACTTTGTTGTACAAAAAAGAAAAATTGACACAATACGAAAAATTGAATCCGGATGCACGTATAGACAGGGTAATGGAGCAAATGCGCATGGATTTAAAGCTGACGGAACAGCCAAGGCGTATGGAATGTTTTGACAATAGTAATTTTCAAGGAGCATACCCAGTTTCGGCTTGTGTGGTTTTTATCAATGGAAAAGCGGCGAAAAGTGAATACCGTCACTTCAATGTAAAAACCGTGGTTGGACCCGACGATTTTGCAACCATGCGTGAGGTTATTTCTCGGAGATATTCCAGACAATTAGAGGAAGAAAAAGAATTACCTCAACTAATAATTGTGGATGGTGGAAAGGGCCAATTAAGTGCCGCCGTTGAAGCATTAAAATCATTGAATTTGTATGGTAAAATTGCCATTGTGGGCATTGCAAAAAGACTCGAAGAAATTTACTATCCCGAAGATCCTTTGCCATTGTATATTGACAAAAAATCTGAATCCCTGAAAATCATTCAACAAATGCGCGACGAGGCACACAGATTTGGAATAACACACCATAGAAATCGCAGGGATAAAGGCACGTTAAAATCTGAATTGACAGAAATTGCTGGCATAGGTCCAGATACAGCCCAAGTGCTTTTGAAAGCATTTAAAAGTGTAAGGAAAGTAGAAAAAGCTACATTCATAGAGTTGGTGGAGGTCGTAGGTAAATCCAAAGCAGAAAAAATAATTGCCTATTTTTTAAACACAAAATTTGGTGAATAATTGGAAATTTAACGATACAGGCGAATTGCTGCAACAGTTGTTGGTCTTTTCAAAAGATTATGATACGGCATGTATTTTATTGTCAAATAATTTTGAGGATATACATGGAAAATACAATTTGGTGGCAGGTTTCGGTGAAAAGATGAAATACAACGATCCCTCTGAAATCGAAAACAACGACCAATTAAAACTGGGTTTTATTTCTTATGATTTAAAAAATAAATTTGAAAATATTGAAAGCAACAATCCATCCGGAGTGGGCGTGCCAGATTTTTATTTTTTTGAACCTGAAGTGTCTTTGGAATGCGGCCGAGACGGATCCTTGAATTTAAAAAAATTCAATGTTTCTCCTCCGGATGTATCAGATTTTAATATACGGTTTACAGCCGATTTAAATTGGAAATGCAAAACAGAGAAATCTATTTATATTGAAAATGTAAATAAGATTCGTTCTCAAATCGAAAACGGCGATTTTTATGAAATGAATTACTGTATAGAATGGGAAGCGGAAAATACAGTAGGATTTAACCCATATGAGGCATTTTTTAAATTAAATACTGTTTCACCCGCGCCATTTGCCGCCTTTTTTAAGTACAATCAAAAATATTTTATTTGCAGCAGTCCAGAAAGATTTATTCAAAAAAAGCAGCATAAAATAATCTCGCAACCTATTAAAGGCACCAGAAAAAGAGACAAAGATTTACAAGTGGATTTGCGAATCATCCATGAGTTGGAATGCGCTGAAAAGGACCGTTCCGAAAACATTATGATTGCCGATTTGGTGAGAAACGATTTATCCAAAATTTGCAAAAACGGCAGTGTTAAGGTAGATGAATTGTGCAAAATTTATTCTTTTAGTCATGTGCATCAAATGATATCGCTGGTTAGTGGCGAAATTGAAGGTGACCCAAAATTTTTGGAAATATTAAGAGCCACTTTTCCCATGGGAAGCATGACAGGAGCACCCAAAATTATGGTTATGCAAGAAATAGAACGCTATGAAAATTTTAGGCGAGGTTTATATTCTGGCTCTATCGGTTGGTTTTGTAATGGAGATTTTGATTTAAATGTTGTCATTCGCAGTTTGCAATTTAATGCCAAAGACCATACACTAATTTACAATGTTGGAGGTGCCATCGTTTATGATAGCGATGCTGAAAGCGAATATGATGAATGTGAAACCAAAGCGGCCGGCATTATCGCTGCCATGAATGCGAATTAAATTCGCTATAGTGGTATTTTGAAGTTTTAAAATTAAAGAATTTCAAACTTATAACCTACCCCTTTTACGGTGTAAATAAATTTTTCGTTTAACTTTTCTCGAATTTTTCTTACGTGTACATCGATGGTTCTGTCTACAACCAAAACTTCATTTCCCCACACATTTTCCAAAATCTCATCCCTACTGAATACTCTGCCCGGACGGCTTGCCAAAAAAGACAACAATTCGAATTCTTTGCGAGGAAACTGAAGCGATTTGCCTTCAAATACAACTACGAATCTTTCTCTGTCAATCACCAAATTTCCAAAATCCATTTTTTCAGGACTTGTATTTTCAATGATATTTTTTCTTCTTAAGATGGCTTTTAATCTGCTGAGCAATACCCTAGGTCTTATGGGTTTTGAAATATAATCATCGGCACCGGCTTCAAATCCTGCTAGTTCGGCAAACTCTTCGCTTCTTGCAGTTAAAAACACAATTGAAATTCCACTTGTTTCTGGATCGTCTTTCAGTTGTTTGCATGCACCTATTCCATCTAAAATTGGCATCATTACATCCATTAAGATCAAGTCAGGTTTTACTTTTTTTGCTTGTTCTATGGCTTGGAAACCGTTCATGGCAATGTGAACCTCGAACCCCTCTTTATTTAAAGTGTGCCTGATTAATTCCAGAATGTCCTGTTCATCATCCACAACCAAAATTCGCGGTGTTTGCCTTATCATTAGGTTACAAATTAACTACGGCACCATTACCAATGCTTTAATGCAATATTAACATATTGTTACAGCATTGTGCATACTTGCAACAAGGATTTTTTTTTATGGGTTCGCCAATACTTCCCGAAGTTTTGCTTCCAGTAGCTCGCCTCTAAGCCCTTTTGCCAAAATATGTCCTTGTTTGTCAAGCAAAACCGTATTCGGTATGCCACTAATTTGGTACATCCGATTCACTTTTCCTTCCCAGCCTTTCAACTCACTAACATGTTTCCAAGCTAAGCTATCTGTGGCAATGGCGTTTTTCCACCGATTTTTATCATCATCCAAGGATACGCCTAAAATCTCAAATCCTTTGTCTTTCCACTTTTTGTACATTTTGGTATTGAACGGATTTTCCTTGCGGCAGGGTCCGCACCACGATGCCCAAAAGTCAATCAAAACGTATTTACCACGTAGAGATTTTAAAGTCAATATTTCTCCATTGGGTTGGGCCATTTCAAAATCAGGAGCTATAGCACCAATTGCTAGTTTACTTTCTTGGTCGAACCGCTTTTGCATATCCACAGAATACTTTGAGGTTGGGCTAACCGCCAAACATTGTTTCAAAGCATGCTCTAACAAAGGCAAACCCGGGTTTTCCATCACCGCAAAGCGAATGATAAAATACGGGAGGTAACTTTTCTTTTTGTCCAGGGCAAATTTTAAAATATCCGCATTTCTTTTGTCCACCAATGCATGGTACTCGGCTTGTATTTTGGCGCTTTGGGCTTGCGCTTCTGGTGTATTTGGCATTCTGTTAATTTGGTTTTCCAAATTGGTAAATTGCACGCTGAAATTGTTGTTCAGAGAGATTAAATCTTTCAAATCCATAGTACCTTCAATGCCTTTGCCTTGAATGCTATAAGATGCATCATCTGGGTTTATTTCCAAAACAGCATTGGTTTTATTGTCTAAAAATAAATAAATGTTGCTTTTTTCATTCCATTGTATCATGCAGAAAACGGGTTCCTTGATATTGCCTTTAAATTCAAGATTCCCAGATGCATCCGTTCTGGCGCTGTCCATAAAATACAATTCATCCCGCATTTCCCATAGAATTACCAAATTGTTGGGTCGGTTTTTAAGGTTGGTTTTTAACAAATAACCAGTTTCTGCTTTTTCAAGTACAGATTTCTTTGGGGTTAATAAGTTGCCAATCCAGTTTTCAAAATCAGAACGCAGATTGCCTGCTTTCGCCTGGGTGCAACTGTTCATTCCTAGCAATATAAATGCGCCACAGATTACTATTAGTAGACTTTTAAATTTCATCTATCCTTCAAAATTACAAAAACCTCGCCAAAAGCAATGGTCCTTCATTTTATTTATCTTTAGACGCCATTTTGAATTCTTTAGTTGTCTGGACGAAGTTCTTTTTGAAGATCCATGGGTGTGATAGCGTTTTCCAATCTGTATTCTCCAATGCGGGTGCGCACCAAGTCGGTTAAATAGGCTCCACTACCCAAGGCTAAGCCCAAGTCATTGGCCAAACTACGAATATATGTTCCTTTGCTGCACACTACCCTGAAACGAATATACGGGGCGGTGAAGTCTGTGATTTCAAATTCCTTAATAGTTACGCTTCGTTTCTCTAGCTTGTGTTCAGATCCCCTGCGAGCAAGTTTGTATGCTCTTTCTCCTCCAACTTTCAAGGCTGAATACAAAGGAGGCGCTTGCATAATTTCACCAGTAAAGGTAGGCAAAATAGCATCAACCATGGATTTGGTAATATGGTTCGTTTCAAAACGTTCATTTACTTCTGTTTCTAAATCATAGCTGGGTGTAGTTGAACCCAAAACTATGGTTCCTGTATACTCCTTCTCTGCATCCTGAATCAGGTTGATTTTCTTTGTTTGCTTTTCGGTGCAAATAATAAGTAGCCCACTCGCAAGCGGGTCTAGCGTGCCTGCATGGCCTGCCTTTTTGGCGCGTTTTACCCATTTTACTTTTTTTACCGCGTCAAAAGATGTCCATGTCACAGGCTTGTTGATCAACAGTATTTCACCCATCGGGCCTTCCTGGTTCATTGTGTTAAAATTTGTTGGCTGTGAATGCTTTTGCCACTAGGACCGATAACCTTTAATGTATATACGCCAGGTGCTATGTCTGCCAAATGTTTAACCTGGAGCAAATGCGTACCTTGTTCAAGTTCTTGCAACCGTTGCTGTTTTATTTTTTGACCTATGGCATTATATAAATCTACCGAATACATGCCTTCTTCTGTTACTTTCAATTCAATGGTGAGGTTATCCTCGATAGGCATGGGAAATAACCTCACTTCCGCCACCGGATCTTCCCAAACAGAGTCCCTGATTTTAACTCTCGCGATATAGGCATTCATGTTTAATCCTTTGCCAAATGAACCCACCATATAAAACACATTTTTTTCATTGTATTTCGCTTGTATACCTTCATAATCTCCCCAACGCTGTTCGCCCTTGGGTACATAATTGTAATAAATAAGAGATTCCCCTTTTTTTAATTTTTTTATGTTCGAATATTCGCCATACCGGTTGTGATAAAGCATGCCAAATCCTGGAAAATCCCATAAACTACTATATACGAATGTAATAACACTGCTCGGATCGCCACTTTCATTGCCCGCAGACGCAATTGCAGGATACCCTAAATCAAGACTGTCGTGTGTAATCATTTTTACTTTTGCAATTGGGTTTGCATCAATTTTGTAAATGGTGCCATGACTAATATGGGCTTGAAAAGTTTTGAAATTTATACAATTCTGCAGATATTGAATTGTGTTGCCAATCCTAATCCCAGACAGAATTCGCACGTCATTGGTCCTAAGTCTATAAGCAGTATCTGGTTGTAGCGCACTTGGCGGAAATCCATAGGGGATGTCGGCTTTCAATACCTTCATTTCTAATTTAGCCAGTCCGCTGTTTTGGGTATTGGTTACCCTAACTAAAAATAAAGAATCATTCTTTTTATCGATGGGTTTGGCTGAAATAAAAAAATTATCTGTTCCATCTGGCAGCCATCCGTTTTGTATCGCACAAATACTTCGCAAAGGTTTGTTGTTGTATTTAATATTGGTATAAACCGTTTTGTGCAAACTATCGCCTTTGTAGCCATCCGCTTTGTTCAATTGCCATATAACTGCCTCCGTAAATCCTTCTTCCCAAGTGGCGTTGTTGCCAATGAGGTTTACGGTAAAAAAAACATCATGTCGGTTGTGCGATACTATTGGATAATCACTCCAAATGCTGTCTTTTGTGGGTTTTCCCGGCACCATATACACATACCATGGGTCTAATGGATTTGAGGTTGAACTGAACCCAACAATAATTTTACTGGTAGCGTCTGTGCTGCCTTCCATATATAAGATTACGTATCTATTTGCAATGGGGTCGTAAATTACCCTTGGGTCGAAAACCCTATTTAATCCAGGTATTGGGTCCTTTTTGATGTTTGGTGTTTTGGTGAAATTTGTAAGCGTCCAAGTTTTTAACATTTTCCCCGTATCGTTATAGACCCTTATTACAGTGTTTAATACATTGATAATTTTTCCATCATTTCCCACGGCTAAATGATTGTCGTTGGGAGTTCCAGATCCTATAGAACCGTCAATCCCTTTGGTGAAATCAGCTCCAAGAGCAGACTGAGGTGTGGGTGAAATGTAATTGCCGCGTGTATTGACTTGACGCATGTGTTTGCTGCGCGCGGCATCCACTTCTTTGCGAACTTTTTCACTCATTGCGCCAGGCATTGGCATTTCCTGTTCTAGCAACTGCACCCAAGTTGTGTCTGCCGCCATTGGATTAAATACACAGTATAGTGGAGCTACCAAATTCGTTTTTTGGGGCAGACTAAACCCAACCTGCTGCGAATGTGCAGAAGCAAAAATGCAAGTTGCAAAGAACACACACGCTATTTTCTTAAATCCCATTTCTATTGCAAAGTAACTCAAAAACGGGGTATTTTAAAATTGTCTTTTTTTAAGTTCTATTAAACTTTTATGCTTTTGCTTACTCTTAAAGACAATTAAAACAACAAATAATATGAAAAAATTGACAAAAAGCGCAGCAGTCCTATTTTTAGGCGTATTCATTTTGTTTTCCTCCTTCATGCCACAGGGCAATAAATGGGATTTACTTGGAACTCGCGGGGTAAAATGGAATATGGATCACGACGAGATTTTGGTAACGGCCTCAGAAGGTAAATTTGATGCACTAAAAGTGAAGATTTTACATGGTAATTTAAACATGCAAAAAATGGTTGTACATTTTAAAAATGGCGGCAAACAAGAAATAGAATTGCGCAACAACTTTAAAGCCGGTTCTGAGAGCCGAGTGATAAACTTAACAGGCGATGACCGGATTATACGGAAAGTAGATTTTTGGTATGAAACCAAAAACCACAGTAAAAAATCCATTGTGCAACTTTGGGGAAAGCACTAAAACGTTTAGCAAACATTCACTTCCATATCCAATTCAACACCAAAATTTTGGAAAACGTCTGATTGGATGGTTTTTGCCAAAGAAAAAATTTCTGATCCAAGTGCATTGCCATAATTTACCAAAACCAACGCCTGGCTTTCGTGAACACCAGAATCGCCTTTTCTATAGCCTTTCCAACCGCTTTTTTCGATAAGCCATGCCGCTGGGATTTTTACATGGCCTTCTTTTGAAGGAAAGGAACGCAAATCGGAATTGTTTTTAAGAATATTATTCAAAAGGGCAATCGGAATTACTGGGTTTTTGAAAAAACTACCGCAATTCCCAATTACCAATGGATCTGGCAATTTTGATTGTCGAATTTGGATGACCGCATCGGATACATCCGCTATTGTGGGTGCTTTTATTCCCCAAGAATCTAAAGTGTTTTGAATATCACCATAACTAATATTGGGAGCAGATTTTTTTGTCAATTTTAAAGTGACATTTAAAATAAAATATCTGCCTTTAACTTCATTTTTAAAAATGCTATCCCTGTATCCAAACCCGCACTGATGGTGCGTAAATACTTCTACCTTTCCAGTATTTAAATTAAAGGCTTCTAACGATTCAAATACCTGCTCTAATTCTACCCCGTAGGCCCCAATGTTTTGGATAGGAGAGGCTCCAACTGTGCCAGGAATTAAACTTAGATTTTCAATGCCACCCCAGCCATTTTCTACCGCCCATAATACAGCTTGATGCCAATTTTCGCCGCCCCCAATTTTTAACCAAACAAAATCGTTATTTTCTTTGATCAAGGATCGCATTTTAATTTCATTCTTCAAAATTAAACCCGGGTAGTTCTGGGTAAATAAAATATTGCTTCCACCCCCTAAAATTAAAGTGTTGCTTTGCGGAATTAAAGTTGTTTTCCATATGGATTTCAAATCTTCTGCACTGCGAACAGCGGTAAAAAGTTGACTTTGAATGTCAAATCCAAAAGTATTATAGGGTTTAAGAGATATTGATTTTTCTATCATGAAATGCTTATTGTTTAAATACCCCTGTATAAATAGTGCTATCTATTATTGCTCCTTGCATTGCAGTTCTTAATTCTTTTGCTGTGGCACCCTGGCCCAAAGGAAGCGTTTTGTTGAGTGCAAACAACCTGAATTTGTAACGGTGTAATTGCCCAGAAGGCGGGCATGGCCCTTCGTATACAGTGTCTCCAGAACTTGTTTTTCCTAGGAGAACTCCAAATGGCAATGGGCTTTTGTTGTTTGCACCCGGCCCTATTTTTTTAGTATTTGTTGGAATATTATATACCAGCCAATGCGTCCATATATAGCCAACTACTGAAATGGCATCAGGGTCATCCATAATTATAGCCATACTTTGTGTGTTCTCCGGAATGTTATGAAAATCCAAATTGGGAAATTTTTGTTTTATCCCAGCCTTGCAACTAAAAGAATCTGGTATGGTTCCATTATCAAAGAACGAATTGCTGGTTATTTTAAATTCCCCAGGAGAGGGTGGTGGAGCTCCTTTGCAGCCGAACAATAAACAAATGGCCAATATCGCTTTTGACATGAATATTCCTGTTTTCAATTTGTTTTTCATTTTCAATGTATAATTGTTAATCATTTATTATTCACTCCGCCTCGCCTCGGCGAGGGCGAATTACAATTCACCATTTGTTCATCCAAAAACCCAATTAAAAACATCATCAACTCTTCCAAAAGTTTGAATCTTGATTTTATACTTACCATCCGGTATTTTATTGTATTTACTTAAAACAATTTCTTCAAAACCCAATTTTTCGGCCTCACTGATTCTTTGCTCAACCCTTTGAACGGATCTAATTTCGCCACTCAATCCTACTTCGGCACAGAAAACCGTTTTAGGTGAAATGGTAATTCCTTGAAAACTACTCATAACGGCCGCAACTACGGATAAATCAATGGCAGGATCTTCCAACCTCAACCCACCTGCAATATTGATAAAAACATCTTGTTGTCCAAGTCTGAAACCACATCTCTTTTCAAGGACCGCCAAGAGCATGTTTAATCTTCGCAGATCAAAACCTGTAGACGAACGTTGCGGAGTACCATATACTGCCGTGCTCACCAATGCCTGTGCCTCCAATAACATGGGTCTAATTCCTTCCAAAGCGCACCCTATAGCAATTCCACTAAGTTGTTCATCTCGCTGGGCCAACAATATTTCACTTGGATTTTTTACACCCTCCAAGCCAGTGGATCGCATTTCATAAATTCCCATTTCATTAGTGCTGCCAAATCTATTCTTTAAAGTTCTCAATATACGATAAGCATGTTGCCTATCTCCTTCAAACTGAAGCACCGTGTCAACCATGTGCTCTAACAGTTTAGGTCCCGCAATGGTGCCATCTTTGGTGATATGCCCAATTAGAAAAACTGGAACATCCGACTCTTTAGCATATTGAAGTAATTTGCCCGTACATTCCTTTATTTGTGAGATGCTACCTGG
>JBBQBB010000040.1:0-32460 GCA_038317095.1 Bacteroidia bacterium
TTGAACTGGAAAGGGCAATTAACAAAATTGGCTACCCAGTAGTTACAAAACCCATTGATGGTAACCATGGAAAAGGCGCCACTACGGATTTGAGAAATTGGGATGAGGCAGTGGCTGGTTTGCAAGCCGCCAAAAAATATGGCCGTGCGGTTATTGTAGAAAAATTTATAACAGGACTCGATCATCGGATGTTGGTTATAAATTATAAATTTGTTTGTGCAGCAGTGCGCACCCCTGCCGCTATTACAGGCGATGGAAAAAGCACCATACAAGAATTGATAGACATTGTGAATGAGGATCCCAGACGTGGTTATGGGCATGAAAAAGTGTTAACCAGTATTAAAGTGGACGATTTTACGTGGAATATTCTTATAGCGAAAGACCTTACGCTTGAGTCGGTATTGCCTTGGGGGGAAGAACTCTGGCTTAAGCCCACAGCAAACCTAAGCACTGGTGGCACTGCAACGGACATAACAGACCATGTGCACCCAGCCAACATAGTAATGGCTGAAAGGATTGCTAGAATAATAGGGTTAGATATATGTGGTATAGATGTAATTACCTCAGACTTAAGCATACCGCTAGCAGAAGCAGGTGGTGCAGTGCTAGAAGTAAATGCGGCTCCAGGATTTAGAATGCACATTGAACCTACCATAGGCTTACCGCGCAATGTTGCCGAACCTGTGATTGACATGCTATATCCGCTGGGCAGTACTGCCAGAATTCCCATTATCGCTGTGAGTGGTACGAATGGAAAAACGACAACCACGAGATTGATAGCGCATATTGTAAAACAATGTGGATACAAGGTTGGGTTTACTACCACGGATGGTATTTATATTCAGAATAGTTTGATGATGCGTGGCGACTGCACAGGACCAGTGAGTGCTGAATTTGTCTTGAAAGACCCTACCGTTGATTTTGCAGTTTTGGAAACCGCCAGAGGTGGAATTTTAAGGGCTGGCCTGGGTTTCCACCGTTGCGATGTGGCAGTTGTAACCAACGTGGCCCCAGACCATTTGGGATTGCAAGGCATCGATAGTTTGGAAAAATTAGCCCGGGTTAAATCTGTGCCTGCCAAAACGGTTTTTCCAGAAGGGTATGCAGTGCTCAATGCGGATGACGACTTGGTTTATGCTATGAAAGATGACCTCATGTGTAAAATAGCCCTATTTTCCATGGATGAAAACAACGAAAGGCTAAAAGAACATTGCGCAGCTGGCGGTTTGGCTTGCGTTTATGAAAATGGATATGTGACAATTATGAAAGGTACATGGAAAATGCGCGTGGAAAAAGCCATCAACATTCCTCTAACTTTTGATGGCAAAGCGGAATTTAACATAGCCAATGTGCTCGGCGCTGTGATGGCTTGCTTTGTTCGTGATTTTAGAATCGAGGATGTTAGACAAGCCCTGCAAACCTTTGTTCCATCGCCATCCCAAACTCCCGGTAGGTTGAATATATTTAGATTCAAGAATTTTACAGTTTTGTTAGACTATGCCCACAATGCACATGGTATGATTGCCATAGGCAAATTGGTTAACAAAATAGATGCCTCTAGAAAAATAGGAATAATAGCTGGTGTTGGAGACAGACGAGATGAAGATACCATTGCTTTGGCAGGAGAAGCCGCAAAAGTTTTTGATGAAATTATTATTAGGCAAGATAAAAATTTACGTGGCCGAAGCGACCAAGAAATCATTGATTTGCTCACAACCGGTATTCGAAATGTGAAACCAGATTGTGACATTAAGGTCATTCAAAAAGAATCTGAAGCTATTGATTTTGCCATCAAAAATGCGGTGAAAGATGCTTTCATTACTGTAATATCTGATGTTGTTCCTGATGCGCTGGAGCAGGTAAAGAGATTGCGCGAAGAGGAAGAAAATGGCCTAAGACCTGCAACTTCCAATTGATTCTATAATAAATAGCTTTCAAAATATATTTCATATATTTTTTCTAAAAGTTGGTATTTCTTTGAATTTAGGTCAAAAAGTCTTTGTTCATTTAACTGCGGCCAGAGTGGAAACTTCTATTTTAGCCTCAGCGTAATAAAATGATTTTAATGTTCATATTAGAAACATTGCTATGCGAAGTGTGGCTTTAGACTTTGACTGTTTGAATTGTGTTGCTTAAAATGCGTATTTCTTTTTTTAAAGTTGTTCCATCAATATCTTTGTAATGTGAAACAAATTTTATTTATACTCCTTTTAACACCCATTCTATCGAACGTTTTGGCCCAAGAGAAGCCAACTATCAATAATTACACCGTGTTGTATAACCAACAAGCTTCAAAAAAGAAAAATGATAAAAAAATCCAAATAGGCACATATGCAAAGAAAAACGATCTATTTATGGGGCTTGGATTAACCATAAATAGGAAAAACAAAGACAATGTTTTTATAGAATCAATTGAACCAAATTCACCGGCTGAAATGGAAACGTCTGGCATTTTAAAAAATAATGTAAAGAATGGTAGCATTTATATTGTAAAAATTATCAATTCTTCTAAAAATATAGAATTAAAAATAAACAAACAAACCAGTCCAGAAGAGGTTTACGAAGCCGTGGTGGGCAATTTAGGAACTTTTATTGTTATAGAAACCAAAACCCTAGGAGCACGTGGCATTCGCCGTTTCAATTTACAACATACCTATTATTATAAAGACACCATTGAAAATAGAAAATCAGATGGAATAAATGTATCTTCAATTGCAGAAAACAAATTCCTGGTTACGTATTATAAAAAATACCGTGCGCCTGAAATTATCTTGGCTGACAACGATAGTGACGGGGTTCCTGATAAATTGGACTTTTGTCCGTTTGAAAAAGGTGAAGTAACATTCAGAGGTTGCCCCGCAAAAGAAAATCCGTTTAGCGACAGAGACAATGACGCAGTAGAAGATATGAGTGATAGTTGTCCTGATACTTATGGTTCCGTTTCAAATTTTGGTTGCCCTGAAAAAGAACAAGTTTCTATAAATTCAAATGGACCTAATTCAATAAATAAATTGTCTTTTTGTGATACGCTATCGATGATAATTGGCGATTTTGTAAATCAATTTAAAAATACCCGAAGCGACTCTTTGTTTAAAAATCTAGAATTCGAAATGGCATATGGTACTCTGTTTAGAACGAAAATACCATTGCCTTACATGGCAAATCAATTTTTCTATTCTACTGGTAAAATTAAAACTGAAACTCCCATCTACATTGGATATTTTAAAGAGAGAATAGAATTTACAAAAGCTTCCTCCAGTTATAATGAACTGATATCAACCATTAAAGCTTGCCAAAACAATGTTGGAACGTTTTCGTTTAAAGAAACTGTTTACGAAGACTTACCCAAAACTTCAATTTCCATAGCGGCGGATGAGCAAAAATTGGATTCCATATATAAACAATTTCAAATGGAAATTGGATTGGAAAAATCCAAAGAAAGCGGGCAATTTAATGTAAGAATTAAAATTTACAGGAATTACAAATAAATAGTAAAACAACACATAAAATTTTAGATTATGGCATTTATTATATATGGGGCCACAGGCTATACTGGAAAACTAACAGTAAAGAATTCAATTCAACGAGGACTTCGCCCAACAATAGCAGGGCGGGATGAGGAAAAAGTTTCACTGTTGGCCAAAGAGCTAGGGTTAGATTTCCGTATATTTGATTTAGAAAATATAGACAATATTGCTAAAATTATTTCAGAGTTTCAAGTGGTTTTACACTGTGCAGGGCCATTTAGCAAAACCGCCAAACCTATGGTGGAAGCCTGTTTAAAATCTGGCGTTCATTATTTAGATATAACAGGTGAAATTGCTATTTTAGAATGGGTAAAACAATTTGATGCAGAAGCCAAAAAGAAAAACATTGTACTTATGTGTGGTGTAGGTTTTGACCTAGTACCTACTGACTGTGTTGCACTTAAATTGCATAACGAACTTCCAGATGCAAGTCATCTAGAAATTGCATTTACCATGGAAGGGGGCAGCATATCACATGGCACTTTAACAACCATGGGCATCAATTTGGGCAACCCAAGTGCGGCACGGATTAACGGCAAAATCAATGAAGAGCCACTGGGAAAAGCTGGCAAATGGATTGACTTTGGCAAAAACAAAAAATTCTGTATCAGTATACCTTGGGGTGATCTGTCTAGCGCCTACAACACAACCCATATTCCCAATATTCGTACTTATTCTAGTGCTTCTAAATTCACATTTTATGTGCTAAAAATTCAATTTTTACTAAACCCAATTTTAAGAAGTGGATGGTTTAAAAGGCTATTTCAAGGGTATGTAGATAGAAATATAACGGGGCCTTCTGAAATTCAAAATACCACTGGACGGAGTTATGTGCATGGCCGAGTTTGGAATTCACTAGGAGAGGAAAAGGAAACACTTTTAGAATGTCCAGAGAGTTATCAATTAACTGCGCAAACCTCTATTTTGGTAGTTCAGAAATTACTGAATGGTTCATTTGTAGGAGGTTACTATACACCATCTGGATTGTTTGGAGAAAATTTGATTTTGGAAATTGAAGGTTGTAAATATTTAAAATAGATTATTTTACGAAAATCATAGTTTTAAATTAAATGGTATTTTGATTTGATACTTTCTCGTAATTCACAAAACCTATTTGTATATTTCCTGAATTATTTTAATTTAAAATCTGCCAATTCATAATTGGAATTTCTTCCGCCATCATCTGTTTTTTTCAAGATGCCTTTTTCTACCATGTCTTTTATATCCCGCAAGGCTGAATCGGTAGATGTTTTGGCATTTTTAGCCCAAATTGAAGTTTGTAGCTTACCATCAAAACCGTCTAAAAGTTTGTTGTGCTAAGTCAATAACAGACCTGTTGTAATCGATGCCACAACTTCCTTAGCTTTTTCGGTGATCATAAAACTTATGTCACCTGAGTTGCAACCCAGATCAAGAACAGTATCGTTAGAAGTAAAATTGGGCAAAAGAAATTTTATAGATAAAAGACGCGGTGGGTGTTGGTTGGGAGAATAATTTTTAAAAGATTCTTCATGGGATAGTCTGTCAAATATCCATTCCAGATCTAAGAACAGTTTGAATTTTGCTTTTGAGCTCATGGGAAGGAGCTTTTGCAGCCTGTAGATCAGGCTAAGCAAAAAATTCTTTGGTTTTTTTCGTGAAAGTTTAATTCCCATATTATTTTTTTTTACAATAGTGGTCAGATTCTTCGACCGAATATTTTTTATCGAGATCGATGTTATTAAAACCTTTTTTGTTTCCCCAGGAAAATAGTTTTTCGAATAGGGGAAGGAGATTGTCTTTTTTTATTTGTTCTAAGAAATAAACCTCGTGTTCTTTTTCTTTAATGCCCATTTCGTACAAGATCTTATCGTGTTCTTTAATACCTAGAGAATTAAAAAATTGTTTCATTCGAAAATATTCGCACACGTTACCGCTTTCTAAAAGACCGGCAAAATAAAATGGCATAAAACGACCAATAACAAAACAACTTGCCGAAATTATTTTGCCGATAACATGAAAACGGAATTCGTAATATTTAGAAATGGGAACATTGTACTGTTGTATGATCTCTAAAACCTCCCGGCGGTGATTCCACTCGTCGACCTCAATTTGTTTAACGGCTTTTTTAACTTCAGGATCTTTAACCGAGGCGGCATGACCAATATAGGCGAAGGCTGCAGCTTTTTCGGCAGAGTAGGCTTGTTTAAGCAGATCGACTAATTCGGGATGATCTAGTTTCATTATCGTGATCAAAGATAAAGATAATGAATTATGAAAACTAATCAGCGCCTTAGAGTTGTCTCGGAGAATTAGTCCGGCTTTGTTGCGTATAACGGCAGTCTGTCTAAAAACTCATTTCTACTTCTCGTTAATTGCATATTTAGGGTTTTACATAGATAGAGGTCTGAATATGTTTTACAAATCAAGTAGTTTTTAGACAGTCTGACGGTTTGCCGCTGCAAGAAGTTGGCGATTTTTACCATCCCGATAGCAATCGGGATTGATGCGAAGAACCAATGTTTGATTAACCACAAATGTGTCTGCGAAGCATTGAACCGCCAATTTTTTGTAGGTGCTGTGTGTGCCCTGAATGATAAATATAGTTCTTTTAATTACTGAAAGAAAGCCGGAGAGTGAAAATCTCTTATGCGCGAATTAACAATTCGAAGCATTAGTAAGTCGCAAGGGTGATAACAAATGCGTTGGCTTGGGTCTGGCGTTGATTCTCTTTTGATTTTGCGGAGGTTTGGCTGTATTTCATTTTTCGTGTTGCTATTTTGATTGAATGTCGGTCTTTTTACAATGAGGCATAACTTTTTCCTTGTCGAAACAAAAACACGCTTATCCCTTCTAAAATGAAATTCTTGCCGAAAGTTTGAAAGATTTTTACAGCAAGAATCTCTATATAAGTCTTTACTATCATTTTGCCTTATATGCGTAATAAGCGAGCTATTCCATTTTTCAATCCAATTTTAAATCTTCGAAACTTTGCCCACACCAAATCCCCGCCAAAATCACTATTTTTGCCCTCGTTTTACTATGAAATTCGACGTTGCAATTATTGGAAGTGGCCCAGGCGGCTATGTAGCGGCAATCCGCGCATCACAATTGGGCAAAAATGTTGCCATTATTGAAAAAGCTGAGTTGGGCGGTGTCTGTCTAAACTGGGGCTGCATTCCTACCAAAGCCTTGTTAAAAAGCGCCCAGGTATTTAACTATATTCAACATGCGGCAGATTACGGAATCTCTGTAGGAGAGCCAGTGGCGGACTTTGACGGCATGGTAAAACGCAGCCGTGGTGTTGCAGGCAACATGAGTAAGGGCATCGAATTTTTGATGAAGAAAAACAAAATTACCGTTATCAGAGGGAATGCGAAGTTGGCAGGCAAAGGAAAAATTGCTGTTACCAATGAAGGCAAAACTGAAACCGTAGAAGCGGAACATATTATTTTGGCAACGGGTGCCCGCAGCCGTGAATTGCCCAATATAAAAATGGATAGCAAATATGTAATTGGATACCGTGAAGCGATGGTATTGCCAAAACAACCGAAGGAAATGTTAATCATTGGCAGCGGTGCCATAGGTATGGAGTTTGGTTATTTCTACAATTCTATTGGCACCAAAGTAACCGTGGTAGAATTTATGCCACGTATTTTTCCAGTGGAAGATGAAGATGTAAGCAAAACCATGGCGGTGTATATGAAAAAACAAGGCCTTTCCATACTTACAGATGCCTCTGTTGAAAAAGTGGAAGTTATAAACGACCGTTGCAAAGTGACCGTAAAAACCAAAACAGGTGAACAAATATTTGAAGTTGATGTGGTACTAAGTGCCGCTGGCATTCAAACCAATTTGGAAAACTTAGGCTTGGAAGAAATGGGCATTAAAACGGATAAAGGAAAAGTAACGGTGGATGAGATGTACCGCACAAATTCACCCGGCGTTTATGCCATTGGAGATATTGTGCCGGGCCAAGCTTTGGCCCATGTAGCCAGCGCTGAAGGCATCATTTGCGTAGAAAGCATTTGCGGACTAAACCCACATGCTCTCAATTACGGAAACATCCCGGGTTGCACATACACCCATCCAGAAATTGCCAGTGTAGGACTTACAGAAACGCAAGCAAAAGAAAAAGGTTATGATATTAGAGTTGGCAAATTCCCGTTTAGTGCAAGCGGCAAAGCCAGCGCTAGTGGTGCCAAAGACGGATTTGTAAAAGTAATTTTTGATAAAAAATACGGTGAGTGGTTGGGTTGCCATATGATAGGCGAAGGCGTGACTGACATGGTTGCAGAAGCAGTTGTTGCGCGCAATCTTGAAACCACTGGCCATGAAATCATCAAAAGTGTGCACCCACACCCAACGATGAGTGAAGCCATTATGGAGGCAGTAGCATTGGCTTACGATGAGTGTATTCATTTATAAGAATTAACTTTGATTGCTCAACCGAGCCGCCTTGAGGTAAAGCCTCAGTTAACAGATGCGCATTTATACCATTCAAAAAGGCCCTGCCGACCCATTTAGGGAAAATTGGTACATTCAACCTGAATTTTTTTTAATTAAAGAAGGGGCTGCACAAGCGGCTTTGTAAAAAGCATGGGAAGGTTTTATGTGTATTCAGAAAATGCTTAACTGTAAAAAGCCCCATCCTAACTTTGAAGATGGCTGTGCAGTATAAGAGCCCTATGGAAATAACTTTAATGGCTATAAGTTTTTTTGAACATTCTACCACGCTTAATCTATTGACTTATAACTATATAAATGTTTTTTGTTAATTTATAACACATTTTTTTGCAAATTTATTTGACAATTTCAAAAAGTAGTTGTTAATTTACCCACCGAAAGGCTGGCTATTTTTTTAACAAATGCAATTTGCAGTAGTAGATATCGAAACAACTGGAGGAACACCATCCAATTCCCGCATTACTGAAATTTGTGTGGTAATTACAGATGGCACAGACGTTTTACAGGAGTTTGAAAGCCTGTTAAACCCTGGTTTTCCTATTCCCAGGGGAATTACATCGCTTACTGGCATCGACGATGAAATGGTGGCATCTGCGCCAGTGTTTGCAGACATTGCGCAGGAATTATACCATTTGCTACATGACAAGGTTTTCGTGGCACATAATGTCAACTTTGATTATGGCTTCAT
This sequence comes from Bacteroidia bacterium, assembly GCA_038317095.1. Taxonomy (GTDB): domain Bacteria; phylum Bacteroidota; class Bacteroidia; order NS11-12g; family UBA955; genus JAGXTF01. Next base: position 8,662 of record JBBQBB010000040.1, read on the forward strand.
TCAAAAAGAGTTTGAACGAATAGGCCAGCCTTTCTCTTTGCCCAAAATTTGTACGGTTCGCACCGCCCGAAAAGCTTTTCCTGGAAAACGAAGCTACGGATTGGGCAGCATTTGTTCTAGCTTGGGCATAGTGATTGAAGGCAGACACCGCGCAGGTGGGGATGCACGTGCAACAACAATCCTTTTTCAAAAGATAGTGTCTATTTTGGGGCAAGCAGATATAGAAAAAATAGCCGGAAAAAGTGGTAAAAGCTTGGTACTTCCACCGGGACTTGAAAATACAGACATTGAAAAACTTCCATCCACGCCAGGGGTGTACTACTTCCTAAATAGATCTGGTAAAGCGCTTTATGTAGGGAAAGCAAAAAATATAAAAAAGCGGGTATTGCAGCATTTTGACAAAAAAACAGGCAAAACGGCATTGCAATTGGAAAAAGTTGCATCCATAAATTTTGAAGAAGCAGGCAGTGAATTGATAGCTTTGCTTATTGAAGCAGAAGCCATTCAAAAACAATGGCCAGAATGGAACAAATCCGGCAAATCGCCTAGCAACCGCTATTCTATTGTTCACTACCCTACTGGCAATGGCGAATTGCGCCTACAAACCATTCGCAGGGCAAGAAATAGCCCCACAGGTATTGGCTTTGCTAGATTAAATGATGCACGCAATTCACTGGGAAAAATCATTCGGGATCACGCCATTTGCAATAGTTTGGCTTATTCAAATACCCTTTGTTTCGATGAATCTTGCTACTGTAAATCCGAGATTACCCTGCGGCTCAGTATCCATAACGACCGCATATTAAAAGCAATTTCTGCTTTTTCCATTCACGATGACGAATTTATTATCCTTTGTCCTGGTAAAACAACAAATGAAATTGGGGTTGTTTATATGGCCGATGGTGCAGTATTGGGTTGGGGTTTTGTTGACGAATTACCCACGCACCTAGATCCAGATATGTTGGTAAAAAAGATCAAAGACAATGGGGAAATGCGTGCAATTGCCAATACTTTCTTGCGCAGAATATCCGCAGGTAGCACCTTAGAATACAAAATATTGACGATTGAAAAGGAACAAGTAAATAAAATGACGGAGCCTCAGAAATCTTTTTCAACTATTTTGCTAAATGTTAAAAATAAAAATACCGATCACAAACAGATACCAAAAGAAAAAACAAAGTCATACATTGAAAAGTAAACCCTTCAAATAACCTAATATTTAAAATTATGTATCTTAAAGAAAATATGAAACTACTGCGCAAAAGGCGCAAACGCAGCCAAGAAGAGGTTGCCAAATCTCTCAGCATTACCCGTTCTGCATACAACAGCTATGAAAATGGAGTTGCCGAGCCTGGAATTGGGGTTCTGTTAAAATTGGTCGATTTTTTTCAACTCAATTTGGACAAATTGGTAAGAATAGATTTGTCAGTGATACCAGAAATGCAATTGTCTCAATTGGAAAAAGGATTTGACTTCGATTTGGCGGGAACGAGATTGCGCGTATTGGCAACTACTGTAAATTCTGCCAATGTAGAAAACATTGAAATGGTACCGGTAAAAGCCAAAGCGGGTTACACCGCAGGTTATGCCGATCCAGATTTCATTAAAGTACTGCCTGCATTTAACCTTCCCTTTTTGTCTCCGAATAAAAAATACCGAACGTTTCCAATTTCAGGAGATAGTATGCCTCCTGTCTGTGATGGGGCATTTGTAACAGGAGAATATCTCCAAAACTGGGCGATGATTAGAAATGGACAACCCTACATCGTAGTAACTTTAGATGAAGGCATTGTCTTTAAAGTAGTGTACAATAGAATTGAAGAAGATGGAACTCTATTATTATGTAGCACAAACCCACTTTATCAGCCCTATACTGTTAAAGTAAATGAAGTGTTGGAGGTATGGAAGTTTGTAAATTACATCAATGCCAAGTTTGAAGAACCCACCCAAACCAGTGCAGATGAGGTGGGTCCAGCATTGCGCGTTTTGCAAAGGGAGATTGGATTTATCAAAGAAAAAGTAAATTCAATTGAAGACAAATTATGATATATGTACTTTTGGAGCCCAAAGAAAAATACCAAACCCTGCAAAATCAGCGAGATTTGACCTTGGAAATTGGAATAAAACAGTTAAATACGAAGATAGAAACGCTAAAAAAGACAGAACCCCTATCTGTAAAAGAAATTTTATTTAAAATGGGACTGTTAGACATTTGCAAAGAATAAAACTTTTATTTGGAAGTGTTTGGTGTTCTAAAACTTAGAGAATCCTTTCTTACCTTTGCATCGAATGTCACAGTCTTCTACAACGGAATATAGCAAAGACCAATACCTAAAATGGTACCACACTATCCTATTGGTGCGCAGATTTGAAGAAAAAAGCGCACAACTATATGGCCAACAAAAAATTCGTGGTTTTTGCCACTTATACATTGGGCAAGAAGCTATCATTGCGGGTATGATTACAGCCATAACACCAGAAGATAGCGTTATTACAGCATACCGCGACCATGGACATGCCTTGGCATTAGGGGTAAGTGCAAACCAAGTAATGGCGGAACTTTATGGCAAAGAAACAGGTTGCAGCGGCGGCAAGGGCGGCAGCATGCATATGTTTAGCAAAGAGCACAACTTTTATGGTGGACATGGAATTGTAGGCGCACAAATTCCATTGGGTGCTGGCATTGCATTGGCAGAGCAGTACAAAGGAACCGATAATCTTTGTGTTTGTTTTTTTGGAGATGGTGCAGCCCGACAAGGTGCCTTACACGAAACGTTCAACATGGCCATGCTATGGAAATTACCAGTAATATTTGTTTGTGAAAACAATGAATATGCGATGGGTACAAGCGTTGAAAGAACCACCAACGTCCTGGATATTTACAAAATTGGTAGTGCCTATGAAATGCCAAGTTTTCAAGTAGACGGTATGAAATGTGAGACAGTGCACAGTGCATTTGCAGAAGCCACTGAAAGGGCCAGAAAAGGCGATGGCCCTACATTTTTAGAAATAAAAACATACCGCTACAGAGGGCATAGCATGAGTGACCCTGCAACTTACAGAAGTAAAGAAGAGGTGATTACATACAAACTTCAAGATCCTTTGGAAACAACAAAAGCAACGATATTGGAGAAAGGTTTTGCTACGGAAGAGGAACTTGAGAATATGGAAGAAACTATACTGGCAGAAGTGAATGCCAGTGTAGATTTTGCTGAAAATTCACCCTATCCAGATGCTTCAAAACTGTACAAAGATGTCTATGTTGAAAACGACTATCCATATATTATGGACTAATTCATTTGCAGAACGCTTTTTTTTAGTTAATTTCGCGCCTCCTTTTTTAGAAAATGTCGACTGAGAATATTTTTAACCGTATTTCATCTGAGGTTGGTAATTATTACACCAACAACAAAAAAAACACCAACATCATTGGCGGAACCCTTTTATTATTAGGTGGTTTAATAGCGTTTTGGACCCTATATTGGCATCCAAAAAGAGAAAATGACGCTGCTTTAAAGCTTGCCAAATTGCACCATTACTTTGATTCTGACAGTTTTAATATCGTTGTAAACGGAATAAAAGGCAAAAAAATAGCAACTGCACCTAATATTGCAGACAGTTATGGATTTACCAAAAAAGGAAAAGAAGCCGCTTTGATGGCGGGTTTGAGTTTTATGCACACTGGCAAATTCGAAAAGGCTATAAAATATTTGGATAAGTCGGATGCGAATGATTTGCTATTGGCACCTGCTATCATTTCTGCGAAAGCAGCATGTTATGCCGAATTAGGTAAACCAGATAAAGCAGCAAAACAATATGAAAAAGCTGCTGAATTGGGCAATAATGATTATACATCACAATTTTTAAAGAAAGCCGGCATTCAATATGAATTGGCCAAAGATTATAAATCTGCAATCCGATGCTGGGAAAAACTTCGTCAAAGTTTTGGAAAATCTCCTGAAGCTTCAGACATTGAAAAATATATCTACAGGGCCAAAGGTTTGCTTGGCGAGTTGAACAACTAGATTTTTTGTGGCTACATCTGGGTTTTCATTATCCTCTCTTCCCTATCCTTTACAAATTACCAACTTAAAGATAGGAATCGCAATTGCTGAATGGAACAACCATATCACTTTTCCACTGCGTGATTCTGCCATAGATATGCTTAAAAAATTTGGTATAGATTCGAACCAGACCGCCATTTTACAAGTACCTGGTGCCTTTGAATTGCCATATGGAGCCCAATTGCTTTTTGAAGCAGGATGTGATGCGGTAATTTGCTTGGGTTGCGTAATAAAAGGAGATACGCCTCATTTTGAATATGTTTGCCAAGGCGCAACAGAAGGGATTATGAGGGTTGGGCTTGACTACGAAAAACCTTGTATATTTGGAGTACTCACAACATTAACGGAGAAACAGGCTCTGAGTCGAGCCGGAGGAGCACTAGGCAACAAAGGTGCTGAAGCTGCTGTAACCGCATTGTCAATGATTTCAGGCAAGCAATATTTAAATTCAATAAACTAAAACAACATTAATATTTTTTTATGGAAGAAACCCATTCGGAAAATGCCAAAGAGCTAAAGAATAGTGCAACCGAAACCTACATTGATACACTTACTGAAGTTGATAAATTAATAGAAAGTTCAGAAGAGGAACAGGTGGACATTTCGGATTATTCTATTTTATCCAAACCGGATATATTAGCCAAGGCGCAAGAAATGTTGCATGCTGCTGATATTAAAAAAGCGAATGAAACATTGCAAAAATTGAGATTTGCGCTGGAAACCATTGAATCTGAAGAAAGACCTGCATTGATTAAAGCATGGGCAGATGCAGGAAATGATCCTAGAGAATTTAAACCTACACCCGATGCAACACATCTTTCGTTGAATAAGATTTTTCAGAAATTTAAAGAGAAACGCGACGAAGAAAGAAGACGTACTGAAGAGGAAAAACTAAAAAACTTAAAGCAAAAAGAACTGGTGCTGGAAAAAATGAAGGCGCTTGTAGAAAGTGAAGAAACGGCAACCAGTTTAAAAACCATGCGTGAGTTGATGCGCGAATGGAGAGAAATTAGACATGTTCCCAAAGAATTTCAGAATACCCTTTTTGAAAGATACCGTTTCTATTTGGAGAAATTTTATGATAACCTTTCAATTTACAACGAATTGAAGGAGATGGACAAAGGCAAAAACCTTGAACAAAAGATTGAACTAATAAAAAAAGTAGAAGCGCTTAGATCTGAGACTAACATTCGGAAAGCCCTTATAACATTGCACAAATACCATGAAGATTGGAGAAATACAGGGCCCGTGCAAAAAGAAATATCCGATGAAATTTGGAATCGATTTAAGTCTGCTGGAGACAGCGTTGTGGCAGACAAGAAATTGCTTCAAGAAAAATTGGATGAAATTAAAAGAGACAATTTAAAATTAAAAGAATTGTTGGTTGCCAAAGCGGAAACTGCGGTAGCTGCCTTGCCTCAAAAATTAAAGGATTGGGGCAATGTAGCCAAAGAGTTGGACGGCTACATGGACGATTGGAAGCAAATTGGAGCTGTGCCGGCAGAAAACAACTTGGAAATCTGGGGTAAATTTAAAGGTGCACGCAATTTATTTTTTAATGCTAGAAAAGAATTTTACAAAGATATAAATTCTACCAAAGATGAGAATCTTGCAAAAAAAATGGCATTGTGTGAACAGGCCGAAAAATTAAAAGAAGGAGAAGACTTTAATAAAACCAGCGATGCGTTTAACGCATTGCAAGAGGAATGGAAAAAAGTTGGCCCTGTTCCTGAAAGCAAAAACGATCAAATTTGGAAAAGGTTTAGAAGTGCATTTGACCATTTTTACAATCGCAAAAATGCATTCTATGAACAAAGGCGCAACCAGGAATCTGAAGCTACTAAAATTAAAGAAGCAATTGTAATTGAATTAGAAGGCCTTAAGGAAATAGAGGATGGCACCCAAGTTTTTGCTTTGTTAAAAGATGCTCAATCAAGATGGGTAAAGGCTGGATTTGTGAGTGGAAAAGTCTACCACAATTTGCAAAAGCGATACCAAGATGCTTCGGATTTTCTTTTCAAAAAATTCAAACGCAGCAGCGATGAAATGAAGGAAAGCGTAATGAAAGAACATTACGACACTTTAGCAGGCGCGCCAGATGGAAAACTAAAAATTCAATTTGAAGAACGAAAACTTAGAGAAAGAATACAAAAACTAAGTGACGAAAAAGGCACCATCGAAAATAATTTAAGCTTTTTTGCGATGGCCAAAAATGCAGATGCTATTCGAAAGCAATTTGACGCAAACATTCAAAAATTGCAAGCCCAAATTGAACGGTTGGAAAAAGAGTTAAAAGTAATTCGTTCCTTTAAGAACAATGCTTAGTCGCCTTTATCGTTTTATTGACTTCTTCGCTTACTTGTTTACTGCCAAAACCAAACATGGCATACACAGTCCTTTTATTTATGCGTTCAATCAAAATATTATTCAAGCCCAAGATAAACATACAGCATTTGATTTGATTGAAAATGTACGACGCAAAATGATACATTCCAAAACTAAATTTGATTTTGTAGATTTGGGTGGAGGTAAAAAATCGGGCAACAGACAGCTAAGCGAATTTGTTTCTAACACAGCAAGGGAAGCCAAATATTGTAAATTTCTTTATCGGTTGGTGTCTCAGTTGCAACCTGAGTATTCCATTGAACTTGGCACAGCCTCTGGGATAACCGCTTTGTATCAAGCTTGTGCACTTCATCCCGATAGGCCTTTGCACACCATAGAAGGAAGCCCCAAATTGTCTGAAATAGCTGCTTTTAATGCAGTAAAATGTGGCATTTTCGATAATATTAAATTTTACACTGGCGATTTTAATTCGGAGTTGCCCCAATTGTTACAAACAATACCTAGAATAGATTATGCATATATAGATGGCAACCATCGTTATGAACCCACAATGTCGTATTTCGATATGCTTGCTGCCAAAGCGCATCCTGGAACCATTTTGGTTTTTGACGATATCAATTGGAGTGAAGAAATGAAGCATGCATGGTCTGCCATCAAAAATGATTCACGCATTTCTGTTACTGTAGATATATTTGCTTTTGGAATTGCCTTTTTCAGAACCGGTCAAAAAAAAGAACATTTTACCATACGCTATTGAACCAATTTCTTGAACATACGATTCGCGTAAGATATGCCGAATGTGACCGGATGGGTTTCGTTCATCATTCCGTATTTCCCATTTATTTTGAAGAAGCGAGAACGGAGATTTTAAGAAAATTTGGAATATCTTATCACGACTTAGAAAACGAAGGATATATTATGCCTGTTAGAAATATGAATTTCACGTTTTTTAAAGCTGGTAAATACGATGATCTTTTGACAATTAAAATAAAACTAACAGAACTTCCCAAACTCCGTTGGAATTTTTCCTATGAAACCCACAATCAAAATGCTGAATTATTGAATATAGCCAGTACGGAAATGTTTTTTGTGCGCAAAGAAAATTTACGACCCTGTGTTTTACCAGTTAAATATATGGGCCTAATTGAAAATATTTTTAACAATGAACCGCGGATATAAAACATACCGTGGTAAAACCGATACCCTTAAAATATTAGAAACTGTTGTAAAACAGGAGGATGGCAGGTTTGTGAAATATTTGAAAACCCATACCCTACCTGGCTTTGAAAAGCGGAGTTTGTTTGATGTAGGTAAATATTTTTTACGTAGTTTATTTAAAGAAAATTTAAATTTAAGAGCTTCTAGCTTAAGTTTTAACTTTTTTCTTTCCTTATTTCCAATATTAATTTTCTTACTTGCTTTAATTGCGCAGTTGCCTGTTATAGGCATGAAAACTAGGCTAATAAATGAAATTGCCTTGCTTTTCCCAAAATCTACCTCCAAAGCCCTAACGGAAACCATTTATGATTTATTGAAAAATCCTAGTTCTGGTCTGCTTTCTTTCGGCATTGTTCTGGCGTTGTATTTTGCCAGCAATGCTTACCATACAATGATCAATACTTTCAATAGACGATTGCCAATAAGGGTTCGCAGAACTTGGATTCAAAACAGAATTAGGGCTATTTTTTTAACCCTACTCATTATTGTCTTAGCCATTGTAACTTTGTATATTCTTACCCAATTTTATAAAGCGAACGGCTATATTTTTAAACACAATTGGGATTCAAAAGCGTTTTTTAAATTTATTATAAAAACATTCGAATACTTGATTGTAATTGTTTTTGTTTTCGTCGCTATCAGTTGTATGTACTATTTCGGTCCTTCCAAAAAAGATAAATGGCATTTTTTTTCAGCGGGGAGTATTTTTGCAGGCACTCTTTCTATCATTAGCACATTTGCATTTTCGCTTTATGTAGACAATTTTAACAGTTACAACAATGTATATGGTTCTATAGGAGCCATTATTGCCCTTATGGTGCTCATATATATCAATACTTTGGTGGTGATTGTGGGATTTGAATTAAATACCAGTATAGACAAGGCACATATACTATTTGAAGAAAGGGAAAATGCCCAAAACTTGGCAATAAGTGCCAATAAAAAAGAGAATTAAAACATCTATCTGTCAGACAAGGATAGATAAACCCGCATGCCAATTGAATTCGCATTGAAACGCAGTGGGGCTTTGTCTCCAGCGTGCGTTAGTGGGTTTATTTTTTCATTTACAGCAGCAGCATCTCCGCGGGCCAAACCCAAAATACTAAAATTTACATAAGGTTCAAATGTAAACCCTGGGTCCAATATCATTACGCGGCTGATTAGCCCTAAAGTGAGCATGGTGTTTTTTACAGGATACGCCCAAAATGCATTTGTAATCGTTTGGGGTTTATCCGTTCTTGTTTTTACTTGCAGTTGGCCTATTCCAACATTCAGACCAAAGCCGTATGTCAATTTTTCTGAATTCAGAAAAAAATGACCGTAACAAAATTCAATAGCATTGAATGAGGTTTTTACATCGCGCTGCATTTCTGGTCCCATGGGTTCAAGGGTGCCTTTGGCTGATATCATGGATGAAGATGTTGAATATCCTATGTCCATAAAACGGTCCTTTTTTAGAATACCAACACGCAACGAAAGACCACTTAAAAAATTCACGTTCTTCATTTCCTTATTTAAGGAACCTTGACGAGTGCTGTTGAATCTATCCAATACATAATTTAAATTCTTTGTACCTAAAGGTATAGAAAAATTGTAGCCAAGCCCACCCCAAAACTGGGCTGAAGAATGCTTACTGGCCGTTAAAATGCACAAAATGATGCAAAAACGAAGGGTTTGGGTTAATGTCTTCATGGGTAAGGAAGGACTACAATATTAGCTATTTTTTTACATTTAACAAAAACGAATGCATATTTTAAACCCAAATTCCGCATTCCCATAACCGCATTTTCTAAGCCAATGCCATTTTTGCTAAATACAATCTCTATTTCAGATAAAAGTTTTTGATAGGAACGGGCAAATACTGCTGTGGTTTTAAAACTTCCGCCATGCGGATCTACATCTCGAAATTTGCGATTGGGAAAAACAGCAATAACGCCATTGAGATCCAATGTTAAATTAGAACCATGGTAAGCAAATCTAGCTGGACAATTGCTATTTGGCGAAATTCTTTTGCTATGGTAGAGTTCAGCAAAACGATAATAAGGGAGGTTCATTTTGGCCTGTAAATTTGGATATCCCAACAACACTTCTTCTGACAATAACATAATATTATTTTGAAGCAACCGATACAACAAACCTAAGGTGTGATGGTGCTGAAAATCTAATCTATGACGCCCTTCATCTTCGGCACCCATTGAATGATCTGGCAATTCAATACGCATGAAAACATCATGCATAAGCGCTAAAGAAAAGCCATCTAATTCTTCCACCAAATGATTGGCAATTCCTAATGGCAACTCGCTTGGATAATTGGGAATAAGCAATTCTGGCTATACTGCAGAATATGCGCTGTTGATGTGCTCTTCTTCAATTTTAATTGCAAAACAACATTAAGAGTTACTCCAATCTTTTTTATAGAATTCCGCTGTAATTTTTAATGCCTTTGAAAGTGGGGTAATTGAATAATCCAGATCTGAAACTGCTTTTTGAACGTCAACCTCCCAATTTAATTTTACTTTGGCAGTCCAATCTGGTGTTAAGAGGGGTTCCTTGCCAAACAGCGTGCGAAACATTTGCAGATAGGTTAAAAGTTTAATTATTGGGATAGGAATATGAATCATTACCCTTCGAATTCCAGCCGCCTTAGCCAACTCATGAAAAAATGCATCGTAAGTAAGATTGTGTCCGCCTAAAATATAAATTTCACCATTGACCCCTTTTTCCATCGCCAAAATATGTCCATTTACAACATCGTCGATAAATACATAATTGCCTATTTGTTTGCCATTGCCTGGGATAATTCTCCAGCCTTTATTAATAAATTTTTGGATTAATAAGAACAATGAATCCGGTTTGCGAAAATAAACAGGTCCAAAAACCCTGGTTGGGCTCACAACCACTGCATTTAAGCCATTTTTAGAATATTTAATGGTGAGTTGTTCTGCCGCCATTTTGGTACTCTCGTATAAATTAAACAATGAAATAGATCGGGTAGTTTCTTCATTTACAATGCCATTTATTGAAGGTCCGAATGTTCCTGCTGAAGAACAAAATACAACTTTAGAGACCTTTGATTCAATGGCCATGTTTAACACATTTTGAGTGCCTATAAAATTCACTTGCTCAAACCTGTCTGGATCTTTATCCCAAACTTTTGCCAATGCGGCCAGGTGGTAAACTCCATCGCTATTTTGCATAGGCTTCCGCATCGATTCAAAATCCGTTACATCCCCTGCATGCAACGAAACACCTTTGAAATTTAGAAAAGTTGCACTATTTAAGTCACGAACCAAAACATGCACTTCATGCCCCAATTCTGACAATTTCTTCACAAGGCCAAAACCTATACTACCAGTGCCACCTGTTACAAAATATTTCATCAAGTTTAATTCATTTTTAAATCAAATTGGAGGTCTTTGCTAAAGTAAACCGCCAGAAAAGTACCAGAAATTGAGAAAACATAATGGGTAATGAATGCCACCCAAAAGCTACCCGTAAGGAAGGAGACCATACAGAATAAAAATCCGAAAAAGATTGACCCCAGGGCTTCATATTTGCCCTGATATACGTGGGACAAAGCATAAATGAGTATATTTACGCAAAATGCCGGAATGATTCCCCAATGCATAATCATGGGGAAAAACAGAAATCCACGAAAAAAAAATTCATAGCCCAAAAGATAGAGGCCCCACCCTAGACAAACGGTAAATATGGTTTTACAATTCCAAACCTTAACCTTTAATTGTGGATGTTTTAATTGAGCCTCGGGTTGCCTAGAAACAAATAAATTTAACGAAATAAAAAGTAAGGATAATGCACTTGCCAGAATTATGGGCGAAAAGTTTGGATTTTGTTGACCCCGAAATTCGTTTAAACGATGACCCCAATACAACGCCAAACACAAGGGAATAGCCGCGAGAATAAACGCGCCCAGCAATTTGGTGAACATGAAATCTGCTGTTTTGATGTTGTAATCTGACCAAGTGTGGGCATTTTTTTTAAAAACTCGTACATTTCGAAGAAAATAAAAAATTAAAAAAAATAGCAATGCGATTATTAAAAGTGTGTAAAATCCATCCACGTTTAAATTTACTTGCTGCGCCAAATTCGAAAACATCGCAACAAAAATAAAGGGTTGATCCATTGCATCTTAAAATAAAAATAAAAATCTTTTCACATCCTTTGTTGATTAATTTAATATTTGTCCCTTAAACTTTGTTTTTATTTTCTTTAACATTGTGGGATTCTTACCTGGTACAGTGTTATTTTGCAGTACCTAAAATTCAACCATTTTGAAATCAGTTAAACCTTGGCTACTTGTTACAGGAATAATCGGTCTGCTCCTTTTGGTCCGACATTGTTTTTTTTCGGGCGAACAGCATTTATCGCCATCCAAACCTACAACTGCTATATCTGCAAATGTTTCTGTTTATGTTGCAGAATTAGAGAATTTGGGCGATAAAATTTTCACTTCCGGTACCCTTATAAGCAACGAAAGTGTGAATATGCAACCAGAAATACAGGGCAAAGTCACGGGTATTTATTTCCAGGAAGGTCAATTCATCTCAAATGGATCCTTGCTGGTGAAATTAAATGATGCAGAACTTCAGGCAAACCTGCATAAAACCACCGCGCAATTTAAACTTGCATCTGAAAAAACAGCACGTTTTAGAAAATTGCTGGAAATTAGTGGGCTCAGCAAAGAAGATTATGACAATGCCTTAAATGTTGAAGAAGGTTTAGAAGCTGACATTGAGATTATTAAGGCTAAAATAGCCCAAACTGAAATTCGTGCCCCTTTTTCAGGTATTTGCGGGTTAAAAAATATTTCTGTTGGGAGTGTTGTATCGCCTTCAATCGTAATTGCAACCATAGAGCAATCAGATCCCATGAAAATTGACTTAAGTTTACCCGAAAAATATTCGGAACTCTTGAATGCGGGAAGTGTTTTTTCTTTCAATGTAGAAGGGATTGATAAAACATTTATGGCAAAAATTTATGCAAAAGACCCAAAAATTGATATTGAAACCAGAAGTGTTCGGTTGCGGGCGATTTGCCCAAATCCTGGTAAAATTCTCAAATCTGGTTCTTTTGCCAAAATCGCACTTCAGTTGCGGAGAAAAACAAATGCAATTTTAATTCCAACGCAGGCTCTGATACCCGATTTGAATGCTATAAAAATTTACCTTGTGAAAAATGGAAATGCATTTCCGCAATTGGTTAAAACTGGACTACGCACTCAAGACCGAATTGAAATTACAGAAGGCCTCAAAGCAGGGGATTCAATTATTGTATCGGGGATAATGCAAGTGAAACCCGGAATGAAACTCAACATTGTAAAATAGGATAGAGAACAAACATTTAGCATGAATTTACCCTCTCTGAGTATTAATCGTCCTGTACTTGCCATTGTTATGTCGGTGGTCATTGTTTTATTTGGTGCTATTGGTTTTAAGTATCTGGGGGTCAGGGAATTTCCAAGTATAGATCCCCCTGTCATTACGGTGCGAACGGTTTATCCGGGCGCAAATGCAGATGTTGTCGAAAGTCAAATTACAGAACCACTCGAAAAATCGATTAATGGAATTGCTGGAATCCGAACTATTTCATCTGCAAGCAACCAAGGCAGCAGCAGCATTACGGTTGAATTCAATCTCGATGAAAATTTGGAGGCCGCCGCTAACGATGTACGCGACAAAGTGAGCCAAGCTTTAAGATCTTTACCTAAAGATATTGATGGAGCCCCTACCGTAACCAAAGCAGACGCCAACAGCGATGCAATTATTGCAATGACGCTAAAAAGCAGTGCAAGAAACATTCTCGAAATCAGCGCATTTGCGGAAAATGTAATCGCAGAAAGGGTGCAAACTATACCTGGAGTAAGTTCAATTCAAATTTGGGGGCAAAAGAGATATGCGATGCGATTGTGGTTGGATGCCGATAAAATGGCCTCGCTTGGCATCACTATTTCAGATGTGCGTGTTGCATTGGATCGTGAAAACGTAGAACTTCCTGCGGGCAAGGTTAGCGGCGACAATACTGAACTTACGGTAAAAACCCTAGGAAAATTAATCACAGAAGAAAACTTCAAACAGCTCATTATCAAAAATAGTAGAGGCAGAAATATTGTTTTTAGCGATATCGGAGAAGCCAAACTGGGTCCAGAAAACGAAGAAACCATCCTTAAAGAAAGTGGCACACCCATGATTGGCCTGGGAATAGTACCCCAGCCTGGTGCAAATTACATAGATATTGCCAAAGAATTTTATAAACGGATGGATCAATTAAAAAAAGACCTTCCTTCCGATTTTCAGCTAAACATTGCTTTGGACAAAACACTTTTTGTTAGCAAATCTATCAAAGAAGTTGGAGAAACATTGCTCATCGCAATCATATTGGTAATTCTGATTATTTTTCTATTTTTTCGCGACTGGATTATTGCTTTCCGTCCCTTGATCGATATTCCAGTTTCATTGATTGGGGCATTTTTTATAATGTATATGTTTGGCTATTCCATCAATGTTTTAACGCTTTTGGCCATAGTATTGGCAACTGGTCTGGTGGTAGATGATGGAATTGTAGTCACTGAAAATATTTATAAAAAAGTGGAAGAAGGCATGGATCCTGTGAAAGCGGCACATGAAGGATCTAAGGAAATCTTTTTTGCCGTAATCGCAACTTCACTAACCTTAGCTATAGTGTTTCTGCCTATCATGTTTTTGCAAGGTTTTGTCGGTCGGCTTTTTCGTGAATTTGGTGTAGTTTTGGCCGGTGCAGTGCTTATTTCTGCATTTGTATCTCTGAGCTTAACGCCAATGCTTAATGCTAGACTTATACGCAAAGTGCAAAAGAAAAGTAGGTTTTACATAGCAACAGAACCCTTTTTTGTGAGCATGACACAATGGTATCGCAATAAATTGGAGTCTTTCATTCGAAACAGAAAATTGTCTTTTTATATTCTAGGTGCATGTTTTGTCATTGTATTTTTTCTGGGCAAACTATTGCCATCAGAATTGGCCCCTCTCGACGATCGCAATTGGTTCAGAATAAGTGTAACGGCACCCGAAGGGGCATCTTATGAGTATACTGACCGATTTATGGATAAAATTTCGCAATTCGTCACAGATTCTATCCCCGAAAAAAAAATAATGCTATGTGTAACAGCCCCAGGATTCACAGGCTCTGGCGCTGTAAATACAGGATTTGGGCGGGTGGTATTGGTGGATGCCGATAACAGAAAAAGAAGCCAACAACAAATTGCGGGTTATTTGATGAAACAAGCGGCGCAATTTCCGGAAGGCAAAGTATTCGTTATTCAAGAACAAACCATTTCAGCCAGTGGCGGTGGACGTGGAGCATTGCCCGTTCAGTTCGTGTTGCAAGCTCCTGATTTTGAAAGATTGAAAGAAAAACTTCCTGGCTTTTTAGATGAGGCCCGGAAAGATCCTACTTTCCAAGGAGTAGATATAGATTTAAAATTTAACAAACCCGAATTGAATATCACAATCAACCGTGAAAAAGCAAAAGATCTCGGTGTATCGGTTGCAGACATTGCACAAACGCTTCAACTGAGTTTAAGTGGGCAACGTTTTGCATATTTTACCATGGAAGGCAAACAGTATCAAGCCATAGGACAATTAAAAAGAAACAACCGGAATGATCCATCTGATTTAACAAATATATATTTGCGCAATTCTAGAAATGAAATGATTCAATTGGATAATTTAATTGCGATTCAAGAAAGCAGCAGCCCACCTCAACTATTTCATTATAACCGCTACACTTCAGCCACCGTTTCAGCCGGTTTAGCCCCTGGAAAAACCATTGGCGATGGCATTAAAACCATGCAAAAAATTGCAAATAACCAACTCGACGATCGATTTGCCACAGAATTAACAGGCGCCTCCAGAGATTTTGAGGAGAGTTCATCCAATATTTTGTTCGCATTTTTGCTCGCGTTGGTACTTGTTTATCTTGTACTGTCGGCTCAATTTGAAAGTTTTAGAGACCCCTTGATAATAATGATAACAGTACCCTTAGCGCTAGCAGGTGCTGTTCTTTCACTTTGGTATTTCAACCAAACGTTGAATATTTTTGCCGAAATAGGAATGATTATGCTCATTGGATTGGTTACAAAAAATGGGATTTTAATTGTCGAATTTATCAATCAATTGCGCGAAAAAGGAATGGGATATTCTGAAGCAATTATTGAAGGTTCGGTAGCTCGATTTAGACCTATATTGATGACTAGTTTAGCCACCATGCTAGGTGCTTTGCCCATTGCTTTGGCAATAGGTGCCGGTGCCAAAAGCCGGATGGGAATGGGAATTGTTGTAATTGGTGGATTGTTGTTTTCGCTAGTTTTAACCTTATTTATTATCCCTGCTATGTACAGTTATATTTCAAATAAAAAAAGCATAGCTATTCATGAGAAATAATATTCTTTTATTTTTAACATTATTTTCGGGTTTTGCCTCAGCACAAGAATCGCTTTCTTTGAAAGAAGCAATTGCCTTAGGTATAAAAAACAACTACAATATTCATTTGGCTAAAAATGACTCAGTAATCAACGAAAACAACACAAACATAGGCAATGCGGGGTTCCTTCCTACCCTATCTATAATTGCTGGCACAAACAAATCTAGCAACAATATAAACCAAGAATTTTCAAATGGCCTATCAGTAAAAAAGAACAACGTGGGTGCCAATGCCGCAAATGCGGGTCTTGCCCTGAATTGGACCCTTTTCGATGGATTAAAAATGTTTGTTACGCTAGACAAGTTGAAAGAAATAAAAAAATCTGGTGAATTAAAAATCCGCGAATCTATTGAAATAACCATAGTAGAAATTACCTCTGCCTATTTTAATGTTGCAAAAGCAAAAGCCCAGCAAAAAGTAGTTGCGCAAATGTTGCAATTGATGGAGGAAAGAGTGCGAATTGCAGAAGCTAAATTAACCCTTGGCAACGGCAACAAATCCGATTTACTTCAGGCTAAAGTGGATTTGAACGAACAAAAATCTGCCGCAATTAAACAAGAAACCGCGGAAGCAAATGCGATAACAAATTTGCTTACTATAATCGGAATTCCACCCAATAAAGATTACCAAATCGTAGATACTTCTTTTGCAAACGTAGTTTTATGGCAAGAATTGTTGGGCGAAACTTCCGTAGATCCATTAAACAACGCTACATTGCAATTGTTTCAAAAAAACATTTCCTTAGCCCATTTCAACTTTTTGGAATTAAAAACAACCCAATATCCAAAAATAGCGTTGGGTGTTAACTATAATTTTACCACCAATAAAAATCAAGCAGGATTTGCATTATTGAACCAAAATTTAGGTTTGACCGCAGGTTTAAATTTAAACTGGACATTGTTCAATGGATTCAATACCCAAAGGAATATTGAAAACGCAAAATTTACGGAAATAGCGGCAAAAATGGCATATGAGCAGGAAAAACTTCGCCAGACCGGTTTGTTCTTAAAAGTGCGTTCGCAGCTATCCGAAGCCCTAAAACTGTTGAAAATAGAAAATGAAAGTGTTTTACTGGCTCAGGAAAATATTGTAATCATGACTGAACGTTTTCGACTAGCGCAGTCCACAACATTCGAATTAAAAGAATCTCAATATAGTTTGATGAATGCCAGCAACCGGAAAATTGAAGCAATATACAATGCCCAAATTGCTGAGTCAGAACTCAAAAGATTGCAAGGGTTGAGATAGGTTTATTTATAAATTATTAAGGATAAAAGAATTGGGCATTAACCGTACATATAACATCTGAAATCAAACATCGAAAATCAAACATCAAACATTCATTTAATAAATATTTTCTCCACCACCGTGGCACCTAGTTCTTTGTTTACCGCTTCAATCAATGCGAATCTTCGGTACATCATTTCGTTTTTCAGCGGGGGATTGTCGAAGGAAACATACAAAGTTTTATTAACCAACCTAATCTCCGAAGTATGCTTGCTAATAAGCGGCCCAGTAATGGTTGCCCATGCGTTTACCAGACGTACTTCATTGACTTTTTGAGTCATGCGGTACTTTTTGTGCATTGCATCAATGACGTCCTTAATTCCTTTTTCCTTTTTCTCCATGGGCCAATTTGCTGTTTCGATAACTAAAAATAAAATAGATGGCTATGCCAATGGCAAACCAACCAAAAAACCATTTCCAACTTAAGGCATTCATTCCTGTGAGCAAATAACTACACATTAGTACACCCGCAACGGGTACAAATTTCCACTTTTTTCTCCAAGAAAAATAGGCAATTACAGCAAATTCTAAAATAAAGATCCCAAACAAAAATACTTGTAAATCGTTGAAGATTCTGATTGTATAGAAAACCGAAAAATCAAACCTGTAAAAGGCCATTAAACCTAACATAATTATAAATGTAGCAGGCACCAAAAAGGTTCCCGGAAAAGGAGGCAATCTAAATTTACCTTTTATTTTTTCCATTGCTGGAAGCATTAAAGTGCCTGCGCAAACCAATAAAAACGCGAACAATGTACCTATACTGGTAAAATCAACACTGAAACCTGTGGTGAAGAAGAATAAAGGGAAGGCGACAACAAAGCCTGTTACAATGGTAGCAAATGAGGGCGTTTGATACTTGGGGTGCACCTTAGCAAATGCTTTCGGTAGCAAGCCATCTCTGCTCATACTCATCCATATACGCGGCTGACCCAATTGAAAAACCAATAGTACACCCGTAATAGCGACCAAAGCACTGGCACTGATAAATCCACTTAAGCGATTCAATCCGCGTTGCTCAAATATAAATGCCAAAGGATCCATTACATTGAGATTTTTATAACCTGCCATTCCAGTTAACACGAGTGTAATCAGAATGTAAAGAATGGTGCAAATTCCCAAGGACCAAAACATGGCTTTAGGCAAGTCTCGCGAGGGGTTCTTGCATTCCTCCGCCGTAGTGCTTATGGCGTCAAAACCAATATAGGCAAAGAAAACGGCAGAGATGCCGGTGATAACTCCTGAAAAACCATTGGGCATAAACGGTTTCCAATTGTCTGGTTCCACATAAAATGCACCTACGGATATTACTATTAATATCACCAACAATTTAATGGCTACCATGATATTATTGACGTTTCTGCTTTCCCTAACCCCGCGATATACGATCCAGGTAATCACAATTGTAATAAAAATTGCGGGTAAATCGAGCAGAATTCGCATTTCTCCAATTTTGGGGGCAGAAAACCAAGCAAAAAGAGGAAGATTACCTGACGACACCGCAGTCTGGTGCGTGCGCAAAGCTTCTTCAAATGCGGCCTTGGCCGTTGGATAATTAATGCTTAGCCAGGCAGGAAACTTCATATCCCAATGGGAAAGAACCGCATTGGCTAATGTTGTAAAATACCCACTCCAACTTTGCGCCACAGCTATGTTTCCAATGCTGTATTCCAATATTAAAGCCCAACCAATAATCCATGCAGCAAATTCACCAAAAGTGGCATAAGCATAAGTATAGGCACTGCCACTTACCGGAATGCGACTTGCAAATTCTGCATAACACAATGCACTAAATGCACTGGCAATGGCCGTGATGGCAAAAAGTATGATTACCGCAGGCCCACCATCAAAACAGGCTTTTCCAACAGTGCTAAATATTCCAGCACCAATAATCGCCGCAACGCCCATTGCAGTTAAATCTCTGACGCCCAGAACCCGCTTTAACGAATGGGTTCCTTCATGTTCAAATACAGTCTTTCGACGCCGTAATTTCTTCCAAGTAATCTGGGGCATTTTTCAACCTACGATAATAAGGAAATTACCGTTGATTGTTACAAAAAATGTAAACCCCGCCTTTTTTTAATGAAATCATTGCAATAAATTGTATTTACATTGGTACTATTCTTATTTCCGGTAAAATATTCTACATCCAACGGATTCGGTTTCTGCGAGGGTTACATTTTGTCCTTTTAAAAGTTGATCGACTGCATTGGCAACAAATGGTGTTGCATTTTGGGGTTCTTTTCCATTGTCATCTACGGATCCTGAATATTTAACAATCCAATCGCTTTGTTCTTTCCAAACAATAAAAGCTTGAGGTGTATGATCGGCGTCAAAATTTCTTCCTACCGTTTGCATGGTATCAAAAAGATACGGAAAATCATATTTTTCTTCGGTAGCACGAGTGACCCTGTTTTTAAAGGTTTCTTCTTCATACACAGCAGTATCCATTGAATTTATTGCAATTGCTGGCACACCAAGCGGCTTGTATTTTGCATTTAAATCATTCATTCTTTGAGAATACAATTTGGCAAATGGACAATGGTTGCAAGTGAATATGACAATAAATCCTTTGGTCTTTGAAAAATCAGAAAGGGCAACAATGGAATCATTTGTGTTTTTTAAATGAAAATTATTTACTCTTTTTCCAAGCCTTGATCCTTTCGTATGAAAAGACATTACATTTAAGAGCATCAATATTGCAAGTACCAATTTCAGTTTATTAATGATTGTATTATTTCTGCACAAATTTGAAAACATATTTTCGGTATTCTAGTACAATATGCACATTCTAAATTGTAACATAAAATTACGCTGGTGGTCATTCTACAAAAGTACATTAACGCTGAATAATAAGCTGTTTAACTGCAAAATAATTTTCAAAATGGGCAACAATATAATATAGACCTTGGGTTAATAAACAGATATTTATTTTTTGCTCATTGCCACTGTAAACCCTTTTACCATGCATGTTGTATATTTCAATTTGATCGCTAGGAACTGACGTTTCTATTTCAACAAAATCAGCCGCTGGAATAGGGTAAACAGTTAATATTGGCTTGCTGTTTGTAGCATTTGAATTCAAAGTTTTACAACTTCCGCTGCCAGTAAGAGTATTTAAACTATCACATAAGAATATATAATTATTGATATCAATAGCCGTCATGGATGTTGTTAATAAATCCGTATTTTCTTCTCTATCTTTGGTTTGATTGAAAAACAATTCATTGCCACTTTCAAAGCGAATTAAATGATAATCCACATTCCTAATTGTTTTGCCATCAGCAGCCACAGTTGGATTTTCAAATTGTTCAGTAAAAATCCAAGATCTTGTTGCAGTTGAAGTATTTTTGATGATAGGCATTAAACTTTTACTGTATGCGATTTTACCCGATGGAATGAAATTTCTCCAATTTGCAATGCCTCCAAGCTCGGCCATGGTTGCAAATAAGTCCAGTGTATTTACCAAAGCATTGCATTGTCTTCCAGGATTCACAACTGCGGGACCAGAAATAAGCATAGGCACTCGGCTTCCATAATCATATAATGTTTGTTTTGCTTTGGTTTTATTCGCAATCTGCGCGGTAGATCCTGCATTGCCATTGTCTCCCATAAAAATAATATTCGTATTGTCATACATATTATGGGCCTTTAAATATTTAAAAAGTCGACCAATTTCGCTGTCCATTGCTTCTATTGCTGCTTTAAAATACTTTTTAGGATTTCCATTAATATCTGCCATAGTTCCACTTAAACCCTTGGTAATCAACAAACTATCGGGTGGTAAATGGTATGGGGAATGTGGCGCATTGAATGCGAACCAAAGGAAAAATGGTTTCGTTTTGTTCATCGTATCCATCCATTTCACCGCATCATTTACAGTTTGTGTAGTTGCATATATTTTAACCGTATCAATTTTTCCATTGGTTACTTTGGGATAGTAATAATAGTTATTTAATTGACCATTGAAATTACCCGAATAATAATCGTAACCCATTTTATTTGGGAATAAAAGTTTGGGCGCAGTTGCCACATGCAGATGCCATTTACCTACATTGGCTGTGTTGTATTTGGTGGCTCCTTTGTATTTTAGCAATTTGGCAATACTCATTTCACTGGTATCCAATTGGGCTGAGGCGGCATTTACAATCACTGCGCCCACACCCGTTTGAAATGAATAGCGGCCTGTAAATAAACCAGCACGCGTTGGAGAACACACTGGAGAAGCCCACACCTTGTTGAACAAAATACCTTTTTTCAGCAATGTTCTTATATTAGGAACTATAGCCGTATCCGTCGTTGTGTTACAAAATCCAAAATAATCTGGACTTACATCGTCGGCAATAATTAGGATGGTATTTTGCTGTGCAAATGCCGTATTTAACAGGATAATGCTAAAAAATAAAGAAAATATTTGACAGTTAAATCCGTTTATTTTAAACATAGTTAAAACCTTAGACTACATATTCATTTTATTCCTACTCTATCTCAAAGATTAATTTTTCCAATTTAAGAATGGTCTAAAATATCCAATTACAATGATAATACTTTTGACTACATAGAAGTTAAAAGTTGCACCAATTGTATAAATCTAAATAGTCGAACCTCATGCATATATAGGGCCGATATTGAGCCACGGCATTGGGCTCAATATACCTGTTTTATTGTACCTGGTATTCATTAAAAATATAGAAAAACAAGCAATTTAATGTGAATTTTGTGTCTCCAGCGGAGTCAAGCCTTTGAATAAAATCTGAAACATCAAAATGGGGTTGGCCGTATTTTTGCCCAAAAATAAATTATTGCCTTGTAGCCTTCTCCGCTTTGGAGAAGGTGGCGCAGGGTTGCCTTGCCCGTGACGGATGAGGTGCAAAAATGATGACAAACTCCCATAATTAAATTCAATATAATACTTATTTCGAAATAGACTTTATGAGGTTAGACTAAATTTAGTTACACAAAAGGATTTAAATGTCTTTAAAAAGGCACAATATTGAAACTTTTATACCCTTTTTTCCAATTTACAAAACCATTTAAAGAATATATAAATTCGACAACCGATTTCCATTGGTATCATTTCCATTAACAATATTACCATTCTGTTAAGAAAATTCATCAATTGTTAGGTAATTTAGGACAAATATCCATACTTTCGAATTTTTAACACCTTTAAACCATTAATGGCATCTTTCGACCTTGAAATCATACTTAGCAGACAATTGGCAGAATGTCTGGGTACAGCTATGTTTATTACAGACCCAGCAGGGAATTTAATTTTCTACAATGAACCTGCCGAAACCATTCTAGGTCGAAGATTTGAAGATACCGGCCCTATGAATGTGGACTTATGGGCTAGAATTTTTACTCCATTGGGTATAGATGGTCATCCATTGAATCCAGAAGAACTTCCCCTAGTTCAAACCTTGACGTATAAAAAGCCTGCCCATGGGTCTTTTTTCATCCATAATTTAGAAGGCGAAACCCATCAAATTACCGTTACTTCTTTTCCGCTTAATGGCCGTGGAGATCGCCATTTGGGTGCAGTTGCATTTTTCTGGACAAACTAATTCATGCAATTAACGCTTTATGGAACGCGAGGATCTTTCCCATACGCTGGTGAAAAAAGTTCAGAATACGGACAAAACACATCCTGTGTAGCCATTCAAGACGGAGATGAATTGTTGATTTTGGATGCAGGCACTGGAATATTAAGAATCCCACAAAGTTTATTAATGAACCGAAAACGGGTGGATATTTTACTTACCCATTTGCACATCGATCACATACAGGGTTTGGGTTTTTTTAAACCAATGTTCAATCCAAATTGTGAAGTGAATATTTGGGGACCCCTGGCATACAATAAATCCTTAAAGGAAAGATTGAATCGATATCTATCTCCTCCCCTGTTCCCAGTGCATTTTAGAGATTTACCCTGCAATATGAAGTTGCACGAAATAGGTAGAAACGAATTTAACATTGGAAATTTTCTAATCAATACAGATTTTATTTGCCACCCTGGACCCACAGTTGCATTTAGGGTTACAAACGGCAAAAAAACCATCGCCTACTTTCCAGATCACGAACCTGCAATTAGTCCAAATATTTGGAAAGCAGATAAAAGCTGGCTTTCTGGAGCAGAGTTGGCCGAGGGTGTGGATGTTTTAATGCACGACTCGCAGTTCACAGATGTGGAATATAGCACTAGGGTTGGCTGGGGCCATAGTACCTTTAAAGATGCGCTGCGTTTTGGAAAAATTTGCAATGTAAAAAAACTCTTGCTTTTTCACCACGATCCAGACCATAACGACGAACAATTGGAGTCCATTTACCAAGATTTAATGCAAACCAATCCAGTAGATTTTGAAGTAATTCTGGCAAAGGAAAGCGATATCATTGAATTGTAATA
>JBBQBB010000041.1:0-32397 GCA_038317095.1 Bacteroidia bacterium
AACCATGTGCTCTAACAGTTTAGGTCCCGCAATGGTGCCATCTTTGGTGATATGCCCAATTAGAAAAACTGGAACATCCGACTCTTTAGCATATTGAAGTAATTTGCCCGTACATTCCTTTATTTGTGAGATGCTACCTGGCGTACTTTCCAATGTATCTGTATACATAGTTTGTATAGAATCTACAATTACTATGTCTGGCCTCGCCTCATTTAATATAGCTAGCACATTTTCCAACAAAGTTTCTGTTAAGACGGCGCATTCCGGATTTAGAATACCAATGCGTTCTGCTCGCAATTTTATTTGCTCTTCGCTTTCTTCTCCGCTAATGTACAAGGCTGTAAGTTTGCTTTGCAGCGCAACTTGTAACAATAAAGTGCTTTTGCCAATTCCGGGCTCTCCCCCCAGCAATATTACACTTCCGGGAACTACACCACCGCCTAAAACCAAATTGAGTTCTCCGTCGGACAATGGCATTCGTGGGTTCAAATCCGCCTTGATTTCATGAATCTTTTGGGGAAGGTTCTTTTCTTTCCGAATATTTTTTGTCCAAGTACCTGCAACTTTTGTTTGCACAACAACTTCTTCGGTGAATGTATTCCATTCGCCACATTGTGGACATTTGCCTATCCATTTAGAACTCTCAAAACCACAACCTCTGCAAAAAAATGTAGATTTACTTTTAGCCATCCTGAATGTGCAAATCTAATACGGATTTGCATTTGGTTTTTATTTAGATTCATTACAAATAACGGAAATTTCATAGTAACTTTGTACCAACTTTCAAAAATGGAAAAAAATATTCAAGACATTGTGACCATATATGCCGAAGCAACGCCAAACCCAGGCAGCATGAAATTTGTAGCTAGTAAAATGTTGTTGCCGAATGACAGTGCGGATTTTAGAACGGTGTTGAGTGCCGCAGAAAGTCCGTTGGCGCTGGCTTTGTTTGAAATGCCATTTGTCAATGGCGTCTTTATTATGAATAATTTTGTATCCATCACCAAGAATGAAGATTATGAATGGTTCGACTTAATCCCAGATTTGCGCAATTTTTTTGCAGAATGGATTGGTGACGGAAAAGCCATCGTGAATCCTAAAAAAATGCTTTCAGGAGAGGAAGAGTCTGAAGTTGAAAGAAAAATTAAGCAATTGTTAGAAGACCATGTTCGCCCGGCGGTTGAAATGGACGGTGGCGCTATAGATTTTAAAAGTTTTCACGATGGTGTGGTAACTGTACAAA
Source organism: Bacteroidia bacterium (assembly GCA_038317095.1). Lineage (GTDB taxonomy): Bacteria > Bacteroidota > Bacteroidia > NS11-12g > UBA955 > JAGXTF01. The sequence goes on from JBBQBB010000041.1 coordinate 1,244, forward strand.
TGAAAGGAAGTTGTAGTGGATGCCCATCTAGCACCATGACTTTAAAAGCAGGCATTGAAAATTTATTGAAACGGATGGTACCTGAAGTGCAGGCAGTTGAAGCAGAAGCAGTATAAGGTTGTCAACATATTGTTTGGTAAATTTAAAAATAATAAAAATAAAGTTTCTCAATTTCGCCCGGAATGTTTAATTTCGCACTACCGGAGCATGAATCTTAATTTCGTTAAGATATTTATTATAGGTGCCCTAGGATTGTATAGTGGTCTGGCAGCTGCAAATACATTCTTCGTAGATGGGGACTTTGGGGATGATAGTTGGAATGGAAGTTCCAATACGCCCGGTTTTCCTAATGGACCTAAGAAAACAATAAATGCAGCAATAAAAATAGCCAATAGCAGTGATTTGTTAGAAATTGCAGGCACGGTTTATCCAGATAGAATCAATTTAAAAAAATCTCTTACGTTCATTTTGTTGGACGTGATTTCGGTTAAATCCATTACCATGAATGCCGCCGGTGTTAAATTAACCATTGTTGGTGGCAGAGATTTGGTCGTCAGCGATACCATTAATTGCATCAATGGCTATATCGATGCTTCCTTAACAAACTGTAACCTAATTGCTGCAACTACGTGCAAAGTCTTAGGTGGCAGCCGACTTAGTTTTGTTGAAGGCAGATTTTACCGTGTAAACATACAAACAGTGGTGACGGATTTGTTTTTTCCCATGGGAACCGGCCAGGATTACAGACCGGTGTTTTTATCTTTCAACCAAAATACATCCTTGCAAAATCGATACATTGCGCAAGTTTACTTATTAGCTGCCCCAACAGGCACATTGCCCACGGGTATAAAAAATATTTCCAAAGTACATTATTGGAATTTGCGATATACTGGCTTAGCAACGCCATCTTCTTTTAAGGTAAGAGTGCAATATGATTCTGGTAAAATAGACGATGAAGTGTTTGAGCCTTCGAAATTGAGGTTATTGATTCTTCAGAATGGAAATTCAAATTATATAAATTTGGCAGGCACTGGAACCGCGAAATTAAAAGGAACAATCGCTTCTGCTAATACCACAGATACTTTAGGCAACATTGCTTTGGCCAATGTGACAGGCGGTGTAAATACTTTGGGTCAAAAATTTCCATTGGCCAAATTTGGCTATAGTGGTATTTGTGTCAATTCTCCCATTCAATTTAGGGATTCCTCGTTTAGCAATAAATCCGCAATAACCCGCAGGTTATGGGATTTTGGAACGGGCAATCCCAAAGACACTTCCAATTTGGCTTTGCCCAAATTCACGTTTACCTCTAATGGTCCGGTTACTGTTAGTTTGCGGGTTTGGAATAGCCTAGGGTTTGATGATGTTTATACACTTCAAATTGACTTAAAAAACGGCCCCAAATCAAAATTTTTGACAGGTGACGGATGTTTAGGCAGGCCGCTTAAATTTGACGACAGTACAACAATTGATGCTCCAGATACGTTAAAAATCCGCAAATGGGAATTGGGTGATGGAAACACAAGGTCTCAAGCAAGCTTCAGTTATACATATGCACTCCCAATTTCCTTTACCGTAAAATTAATTACTGTATCCAATTCAGGTTGCACTGACACGTTTAAAAAAGATATTTCTATAAACAAAACGCCAAATCCTACATTTATAGCTTCCAACATTTGTTTTGCCGAAAAAACGCTTTTTAATGGAACTGGCGGCAATGCAGGTGACAGCATTTCAAATTGGAAATGGTTTGTAAACGGAGTATTTGAAAATACAGGTAAAAAAATTACAAAAGTATTTGCAGCAGCTGCAATTTATGATGTTTCAGTCGCAGTGGTTAGTCAATCTGGATGCCTCGATACAATTCTTAAAAAAGTAACCATTTTTCAACCTCCTAAATCTTTATTTTATTTAGATCCGTCAATTGCTGGCAATGATTCAATTCAGTGCTATGCCGGAAACAACTTTAAATTAAAGGATGTTAGCAAAACCTTTCAAGGCCAAGTTCTGAATACAGTTTATATTTGGGGCACCCCACCTACACCTGGAGCCAATTCAATTACCATGACACAATCAGGTAGTTTTGGAGTCAAAATGATTGTAACTTCAGATAAAGGTTGCAAAGACAGTTCGGAACACGTTTATAAAGTATTCGATAAGATAAACGTTAAATTTTCGGCTTTAACGTTCTGTTTGCCTAAGGCCGCTGAGTTTAGAGATTCTTCCACCGCAGGCGCAGCAACCATCACAAATGTGTTTTGGAGTTTTGGCAATTCCTATACGGGATCTGGCAATCCCGTATCCCATAATTATTCATTTGGAGGTAAATATAATGTTTGGGATATTGTTACTACTTCTGATGGATGTAAGGATAGTGTCATGAATGTAGTGGGCATCACCAGTAAACCCAGCATTAATTTAAATGTAGGTAGCAACAATCCATTTTGTGCCTATGATTCTCTGCGGGTGCAAGTTGCAGGCGGCGCCTATATAAAATGGAACAATGGAGATACCAATAGAATCCATTATTTGTTTAACAGCGGGATTTATAAGGTAACTGCATTCACCAGCCCTTTTTGCTTTGTTTCTGATAGCGTTACTGCGCAAGCCTTTCCTCCTGTTTTTCCGAATGCTGGCCCTGATACATCCTTGATTAAAGGACGATATTTGATTTTACAAGGAGGAGGAGGCATTAAATACTTTTGGACACCCGCAGGTATTTGTGAAACCCAGGATTCCGTGCGAACACGAGTGAAACCTTTGGTTACAACAATGTGTTATCTAAAAGTTACAGATGGCAATAATTGTGTGGGCTATGATAGTGTTTTGGTAGTTGTAAAAGCACCCTTATTTATTAGAATACCCAACATGATTACACCCAATGGGGATGGTAAAAATGATGCATGGGATTTAAGAGAAGTGCCTAATATTGAAAACAGCAAGGTAAGCATTTACAGCAGTTTGGGAGAATTGGTGTATGTTAAGAATGTAGGTTATGATCATACTTGGCTTGGAACAAACAATACCGGTGGAAATCTTCCGGTAGGAAATTACCTTTATATTATTGAAATTCCCACCGAAAAGGAACCGTTAAAAGGGTATTTACATGTAGCACGTTGATGAAAAAAACCATACTATCTCTAATATTGGGTATTGCATTTTTGAATTTGGACGCCCAAATAGCAACACGTGTAGATCAATACTACCAAGACTTTAGTATCGTTAATCCCGCCGCTATCAATGCAGCAAACAATTCATCGTTGAATGTTTTTTACAACAGATTGTTCACCGGCGTTAAAGGCAGTCCTACAAATATTCTGTTGAGTGCCATATTCCCAAATCCTGAAAAACACGTTGGGTTTGGGGTAAATTTTGCCCAAGAAAAAATTGGTTTTAGTACCTTATACAATGCATACGTTTCTTATGTTTATTCATTAAAGTTGGGAAAAAAATCCAAATTGCACACGGCGGCCTCTTTTGGCTTGCTTTCACAGCGGTTCAATCCCAATGCTATTGATGTGATTAATCAAGATGATCCATATTATTTAAGTTTACAACAAGGAAAACCAGACAATAAATTCGACTTAAAGGCTTCTGTTTGCTACCAAACTGCAGGTTTTCTGCTGGGTTTTAGCTCTGGTAGACTTACAAACCCTCGATTTGGGTATGATTATTACAATTACAATGCAATTTATGGCCTTTCTACATTGAGCAATGCATTTATGTCTGCGAGATTGAAAATATCTAAGGAATTAATCCTTCAGCCTGTGATAAGTTTAAATATATTTAACTTCAGAAGTACTTTGTTGAATTATGGATTAAATTTTTACGCAAAAGATGCTTTTTGGATGGGTATTCACAGTGCCGGCAATAAAAACATGTCCTTTCAATTGGGTGCAAGCATTAACAAGTCTATTAAAATTGGATATTCATATTCTATGCCTTACAGCAGCACCTCTAAATTGTTGGGCGCAGGGCACGAATTTTTTACATCCATAAACTTAGGCAAAACATCGGAATTGGTAAAAGATTTGGACTACGATGCAATTACAGTAAATAAAATTGATTCTGATTCTAGCAATACCTCTAAAAATGGAAGCGTATTGCCAGAAAAAAAGGAAATTACAGTAGGTTCCTCAGGGAATGTTATTTCAGTTGAAACCATCAAACTCCAACATGATACGATTGTGATTGGATCATTTGAAGACATGAAATTGTTAAAGTTGGGTTACGATACCGGTAAAATATTTTTAAAAGATCTAAGACAAGAACCACCCTCCAACGGTTATTTTGTAACGATTGGTACATTTCGATTGGAAAGTAATGCCAACAAATATATTAAAATCATGTACGCCAAAGGATATTCTGCTTATAAATTCTTTTATCCTGAATCTAAATACTACTATGTTTACATTTTACAGGCTGAAACCAATGAGGAGGCCGAGCAAATAAAATGGCAGGAACAACTAGAATTCCCAGACATATGGGTGAAGCGGGTTTTTAGAAAATAGGCAAAACATATTTTTTCTAAAATGCCAAGGTTGCACATGTCAGTTTTTTGCAGCACTTTTGTTTTTTATTACGCATGAATAAAACTCAAACCATTGTACTAAATGACCCAGGATACAATTCGTTACACGAGTTGTTTTTAAACGCAGCAAACAATATACACACTCCTTCCAAAACCTATTTGCTCCGCAAAGAAAATGGAAACTGGAGAGAGTACAGTTACGCAGAATTGTTAACCAAAATCAACAGTTTGGCAGCTTGGTTTATGGAGTTGGGCTTGCAAAAAGGCGACCGTGTTGCCATATTGATGGAGAATAATCCAGAATATTATTGTATAGATCAAGCTTTGCAAAAATTGGGTTTGGTAAACGTAAGTATTTATTCTACCCTAACACCGGAAGAAACACAATTCATTATTAACGACAGCGGAGCAAAGGTTTTGTTCATCGGCAATCATTTTTCAATAAAGAAATTTAAAAAAATAGAAAGTGATTGTCCAACTATTATACAAGTAGTTGGTATTCCAGAAGATTTAGAACAAACGGATAAGTTTCACACGTTTACCAATGTTATAGAATTGGGCGGAACACTTATTTTTAAATGGACTGCTTTTATCGAGGCACAATTTAAAACCATTGTTAGAGAAGATCTTTCAACCCTTATATATACCAGCGGCACTACCGGTGTGCCTAAGGGAGCAATGCTTACCCATGGCAATTTTATTACAAATTGTTTTGACGCGTATGATTTGGTTCCTGATATAAACAAAGACGATCGGTATTTAAGTTTTTTACCGCTGTGCCACGTTTACGAACGAATGGCTACTTACTATTTAGGCACATACATAGGTGCACAGGTTGCTTTTGCCGAAAGTATAGAAAAGGTCTCTCAAAATATAGGGGAAGTTAGGCCTTCCATAATGGCATGTGTACCTAGATTGTTAGAAAAAATACACGATAAGGTGGTAAAAAATGCAACGGGTGCAGGCGGTATTAAAAAGGCAATCTTTTTTTGGGCACTAGGTGTAGGAGAAAAGGCAAGGGTAATCCGGGAAAAGGGTCAGACACCAGGTTTTATTTTGGCTTGCCAGCATAAGTTGGCCGAAAAACTGGTTTATTCAAAATTAAAAGCAAAAATGGGAGGCAAAATGAAATTGTTTGTTTCAGGAGGCGGAGCTTTACCCAAGCACGTGGGAGAATTTTTTGGCAATTTGGGACTAAAAGTGCAAGAAGGGTTTGGTCTCACAGAAACTTCTCCTTTTATAACGGTAAATGAATACAACCGTCAAATCTTTGGCACTGTAGGCAGAATTGCTCCAAGACAAAAGGTTGCGATACAAAATATAGTTACGGGTGAATTAATTACAGAACAATCTTATTACTCTTTTAACCCTGATTTTGAGTCTGAGGAAGGTGAAATATTGTCAATGGGGCCCAATATCATGAAAGGCTATTGGAACAATCCATCAGAAACGGCCAAAGTTTTTGACAATGAAGGATGGTTTCATACTGGGGATATTGGAAAATTTGAAAAGGGCTATCTTAAAATTACAGACAGGCTAAAAAATATGCTTGTAACCAGTTTGGGTAAAAATGTTTTTCCTACACAGGTTGAAAATATATATCTACGTAGTGCTAAAATTGAACAAATAATTATTCTTGGTGATAAACGAGAGTATATTACAGCCATTATTATACCCAATGCTGAAGAATTGGAAGAAAAATTTGGAGTAAATAAGGCGTTTTTTGAAGAATCAGACGAATTTATTGTAGACCAAAAGATTGTTGATTGGTTAAACTTAGATATTCGAAAGCTATCAGAACAATTGGCTAAGTTTGAGAGAATTAAAGAATTTATTGTAAAGAGAAATGCTTTCAGTATTGAGAATGGAGAACTTACCGCTACATTAAAAATTAAGAGGAAAGTAGTGATGGAAAAATTCTCAAAGGAAATAGAATCCATGTATTAAAAACTTTTTAATGTCTATTTAGCACTACAGCATTGCAAATAGATGTCGTAATTTGAAAGAAGCACAGTATATTTGCCCCCAAGTTTAAGGAGGTTGAATTTGACTTTACCCATTGTATTAAGCACCTTATCTGGATGTAGCATCGGAGCTCTGGTTTTCATGAAAATGGCTAGACGTTTTGGACTGCATGACCACCCCAACGGAAGAAGCAGTCATAGGCAGCCTACCGTAACTGGAATGGGTATTATACTGGTTTTGGCTTTTGTAATTTACTTATTCTTCGAGCCTTACCAGTTGCCATCCTATTTTGTATTGGGTTTTTTTTTACTCACGATGGTTAGTTTTATCGACGATTTGTATTTTTTGAAACATTCCTTACGGTTGTTTTTTCAAATATTTTCGGTGGCAATTATGGTTTATCAACTGCCTTTTCACAGCGCAGGAGGGAGTATTTGGGCATTAGCCATTGCTGCAATTTTGTTTGGTGTGGGGGTACTAAATGCATACAACTTCATGGACGGAATCAATGGAATGCTTACGCTACATTGCCTTTTGGTTCTGGGCTGTCTAGCCTTTTTAAATGAATCTTTGGTAGATTTGCAAGGGCAGCATTTGAAATTTACCAATACGCATTTTATTTTGGCCATTATGGCACCATTGGCAGTTTTTGGATTTTTCAATATTCGAAATCATGCATTGGCTTTTATCGGAGATGTGGGAAGCATTGGTGCTGCATTTATTATTCTTTTCCTAATGTACAACCTATTGTTAGCCTCAGGCAATTATATTTACCTTCTGCTATTTAGTGTTTTTGGTGCAGATGCTGGATTAACGGTTTGTTATAAGTTAATTCTGAGGGAAAATATTTTTGTTCCGCACCGAGATTTTCTGTTTAAAAAGTTAGTGCACAAAGGCAAATTGGCACATTTAAGGGTAAGCGTTTATTATTTTTTGGCGCAATTGGCGGTGAATGTCACCATTATTTTATTATTTCCTAAAGCTCCTAAATTAAGCGCCCAACTGGCCGTATTGTTTATTGCAGTTATTGTTTTAATTGGAGGCTATATATACGTGCAAAGTTTATTTGCCCAGCGCAAGAAAACTGAATTGATGCCAAAGCAATAGTTAGACCCTTGTTACTTTCAAATTACACATCTACAATTCAATTTTGACGTTGCTTACTTTTGTTTCATACAAATAGTTCTGTTTTTTAATGGTTAGTCTTCAAACACGCTTCGACCTATAACAGTCATAGTTTTCCTTATTTTTTGAATATTTTTTTAAAAAAATAAAATTTTGCTTGTATATTTCTAAAATGTTTGTACTTTTGCACCACATTTAATCAGGAAGAACAAAAAATGAAAAAGATCTATTTCGCTATCGCTGCTTGCGCTATGTTCGCTTTTGCAGCTTGCAATTCTAGCACAGATGCTGGAAAAACCGATTCAACTATGGCTGACTCTATTAAGGTTGCTGAGCCAGTTGCTGCACCTGCAGACACTACTCCTAAAGCTGACACTACAGTTAAAGTTGAAATTAAAAAAGAAGAAAAGAAGTAATTCTTTTATCAAAGAAAATTTAAAAGGCACTTGCAAAAGTGCCTTTTTTGTTTTATTTTCGCATCGGAGGAGATTGAACTTTGAAGAAAATACTTACTATATTGTTGATGTTGTTGCCTTTAGTAGCAACTGTGAGGGCATATCCTGTTTCTAGTGGACCAGGTTTTACCTTGAATCCAAATCCGGTTACCGGAGATTTTTTTGACATAAATCTAGATTTTACAGAAGCTGAATATCCCATTACGGTCATAAATATTACCAATGTTCTGGGACAAGTAGTCTATGTTGTGCCACTGAAACATGTGGATTTTATGAATGGGAAGGTGAGAATTGAGTTGGCTGATGCCAAATTAGATAAAGGCATATACTTTGTTCAGTTGAAAAGCGGTGAAGCCACCAAAACCTTAAAACTAGCGGTTCGCTAGATGGAACTAGCATTCGAAATTAGAAGAGCCATTCCTGAAGATTCGACAGAAATTTTTAACCTCATTCAACTCCTAGCGGAATATGAACGAGCACCAAATCAGGTTGTAAATTCACCAGAAAATATTCGTTTTCATGGATTTGGAGAAAATCCAATTTTTTATGCGTGGGTAGCAACCCGCCAAAAACGAATGGATGATGGCAAACAGAATGATCTTCTAGGCATGGCAATTTGCTATATTCGTTATTCCACTTGGAAAGGCCCAGTGCTGTATTTAGAAGATTTGGTGGTAAAAGACGAATATCGGAAATTAGGTGTTGGCTCTGCATTGCTAAACGCTTGTCTAGATTTTGCTAAAGAAAAAAAGCACACCAGAATGACTTGGCAAGTATTGGAATGGAATGAACCTGCCATAAAGTTCTATAAAAAACATGGTGTAACATTTGATGCTGAATGGCTGAATTGTACCATTGAACTCTAAATCAAATCTTTGGAATGATATATTTTCCAAATTCCTAGTTCCACTTCTTTCAATTTTAGCCATTGTAAGTGCATACAGCATGCAAACAATGTTCGACATAAACCCTTCTTATTTTGGTATTCATCCATGGGATATTCACCAATGGTGGGGTATTTTTACTACCGTATTTGTTCATGGAAACGCCGAGCATTTGTTTTCAAACATTACTGCGCTAGCCGGCCTTCTTGCTTTGTTGTTTTTGTTTTACGACAAAGTGGCAGTTTTAATTTTAATTGGTTCTTGGATATTTACGGGCGTACTCATGTTCTTTATTGCCAGGCCTGGGTTTTTCCATATTGGGGCAAGTGGCGTAGTGTATGCAATATCGGTTTTCTTGTTTACTGCTGGTGTGTTGTCACAAAATAGAAGCTTAAAAATCATTTCCCTTATTGTGGCTATATACTATGGAAGTATGATTTGGGGGCTTATTCCCTTAGATACAAAAGTTTCTTGGGATGGACACCTGTCTGGAGCAATAGCGGGTGTGCTACTTTCATTTCTTTATGTTAAATTTTATCCATCCAAAAAGATTAAAAACCAACGACATTTCATGGAAAATGAAGATGACGATGAATATGGTGAATTTGGAAACTAAAGCAGAAAACTTTTATAACAGGTTATGTTCGATAGAATCTATCAAACAATGGATAACTTTAATATGGATTTCCTGAATTCTGTCGGCATAGCCGTGAAAAGGAACACGGATTTCAACATCCACTAATTTTGCCAATTTTCCACCGTCATTTCCGGTAAGGCCAATGATCTTCATTTCTTTTTCTCTCGCCGCTGCACAGGCATTCAGAATATTTCCGCTGTTACCGCTGGTTGAAATGGCAAACAAAACATCGCCCTTACTGCCAATGCCTTCTATAAATCGGCTAAAGATATATTCAAAACCAAAATCATTGCCAACACAGGTAATATGGCTGGCATCACTAATCGCTAAGGCCGCAAAAGGTCTGCGATTTTCTTTGTATCTGCCGGATAGTTCTTCTGCAAAATGCATAGCGTCGCAATGACTTCCCCCGTTGCCGCAACTGATAATTTTATGGCCACTTTTTAAAGCTTCAGAAATTATTTCAGCCCCATATTCTATTTTAATGAAATTGGCAGAATCACCAACAAATCTGTGAAGGACTTCTGCGGCTTCTGTAAAATGGGAGAGGATTCTATTATTCATTATAGTTTCCCTATTCTTTTATATTCAGCCAAACCATTTTTTAAGAAATCGGCAAATTTTTTCGCGTTATAATTAAAGGTTTGCGCGCTGCCTGGATTTTGCAACATGGTTTCAGATTCATTCATTAAAATATACATAGGTTGGCTGTTGCTATTGAAATAACAGGCCTGTATTTCGGCATTTTTGTCCCCCAATTTTATAATTTTTGCACCACTACTTCTGCCGGTGAAATATTCATTTGCAGGCAGTTTAATTTTCTTGTCATCTACATAAAGTGAAACAACGACGTAATCATTTTTAAGAATGTTCAGCACAGCTGGATCACTCCAAACTTTCTCTTCCATGCGCCTGCAGTTTACACAGCCATGGCCAGTGAAATCTATAAAAACAGGTTTTTTCTGTTCTTTGCTGCAAGCCAATGCTTGTTCATAATCGAAATAGCCTTTTATGCCATGGGGTAAATGAAGTTCATCGGCATACAAAGCAACACCGCAGGTAGCTTCCGCTTTCCCATTTGCCTCAAGCACGATTCGGTTCATGTCGAAATCTTGCGTGGCCATTGGAGGCAAATAACCGGCTAAAAATTTTAGCGGCGCACCCCAAAGCCCTGGAATCATATACATGACAAAACCCAACGTTATAATTGACAGACCTAAACGGCCAACACCCAAATGGGGCATTTCGCTGTCGTGTGAAAATTTGATTTTACCCAAAAGATATAGACCTAACAATCCAAATATCACAATCCACAAAACCAAATATACTTCGCGGTCTAGCAATCGCCAATGGTAGGTTTGGTCCGCAGTGCTAAGGAATTTAAGGGCAAAGGCCAATTCAACAAAGCCTAAAACAACTTTTACAGAATTAAGCCAACCACCACTTTTCGGCAGACTTGAAAGGTAACTTGGGAAAACAACCAATAACCCGAAAGGAAGCGCAAAGGCGAGTGAGAAACCCAGCATGGCAATAATTGGGGTAATAACCCCCCCTTTTGCGGCTTCAACCAACACAGTGCCTACAATAGGGCCGGTGCAACTGAACGAAACTAAGGCAATGGTAAATGCCATAAAAATAGGGCCAGTCATTCCCCCTTGGTCGGCACGTTTGTCCATTGCATTTACCCAACTGGAAGGAAGTACAATTTCGAATGCACCGAAAAAGCTTGCTGCAAAAACAACGAAAATGATAAAGAAAAACACATTGGGTATCCAATGCGTGCTTAGCCAATTGGCTGCATTTGCGCCAAAGGTGAACGCCACAATTGTGCCAAGCACAACGTAGATAACTATAATGGAAAGTGCGAAAACCATCCCATCTCTGATGGCCTTTTTACGGTCTTTGTTTTTAATAAAAAAACTCACCGTCATCGGGATCATTGGAAATACACATGGGGTGAGCAATGCCACCAAACCAGAGGTAAGTGCCAACCAAAAAACCAACCACAAACCCTTGTCCTTTTTATCTTCCTTTTCACCCACAGATCCAGCATAGGTTAATGTTGTGCATTTGCCCACCTCGGAAGGGGAATTTGCTTTGTAAGTATGAGTAGTGCCAGATTGTGTAGGTACCAAAACGCTGGTATCAGGTGGTGTTGTCGTTTGGGTGTCTATTTTTTCTGTAATTTCTGCGGGTAGTGGCTCTTCTCCCGAAAATGAGAATACTGATTTTAAAAGTACCAATGGTTCTTTAATGCGAACGCACCTTTCGTCGCTGCACATTTGTCCTAAAAAATAGCACTTGACGTTCCTGGGAGAACCTAAAATTTTTATTTTTTGTTTAAAAACACCGTTGCCAGCAAACACACCCACTTTACAATCAATTTTGTCAAATTCTGCCAAGTCATCCTTGCGCATTTCATAGCCTACCCCATAAGGTTTTCCAATGAGTTCGATATTGTCTCCTGAAAAAGAAATTTCGGCCGTTGGTTGACCGATGTCTGCGGGGCAGGTCGTTTTTTCGGCGTACACATGAAAATGATCCATCGGAACAATGGTTAAAGTAAGTTCTACAATATCGCCTTTGACTACATTGGTTTTGGACACGGTAAGGGTTACAGACTTCGGTTGATCCAAAGCAAATGTGTTCCCAATTAACATTGTAAACGTAAGTAACAGCAGATATTTCTTCATCTTCAATGGCAAAAATCGCATTTATTCGTCAATTTATTACATGTACAAAGGTTTAATTTTAGTGAAATCTATAATTTTATCGGTTTAGAACCAAAGGAACGGGTATTGTCTCTTTCACCATTAAACACATTCCATCAGAATCAGAACATTTTTGCGCGTAAAGGTGCGCTTTCAGTCCAGTTATGGGGCCATTTATAAAAATACGGATGTGAAATTCACATGAATCTTTAAATTCAGAAGTGGTGCATTTCCAAACATCCATTTCCTTTACAAGATGACTTCCAATTTCTTGAAAATCGCCAAGGACTTGAAATCCTTCAGATGAATCTAAATAAAGCATGGCCCTTATTGGACCATCATCTACTGGGCAGTCGCTTTGGGCTCCGTATAAATGCCATCCTGCTGGAATGTTGGCTTTGAAAACAACATCAAGTGTGTCTCCAATTTTGGGGTTTGGTTTCGAAAAAGAAACGGTCATTCCCAAGGGATTTGAATTTTCGGCATTGGCCTTGGAGGTGAAAAACAATAAAAAAAGTAAAATTCCGCCAGAATAAACACATCTTGTTAAAAAATGAAAGCGCATTTTTCTGCGTTGTATATTTAGGTTTGTGGAACGTGATGGTTGGGAGTAATACATACAAGTCGGTTTTTTTAGTATTTTTGTTTATTTACAGTGTATCTGCTTTGTATTCGCAAGTAATGAGTACGCAAGAATACATTAACGCATACAAATATGCTGCCATGCAGGAAATGAAGGTATACAAAATTCCGGCAAGTATCACTTTGGGACAAGGAATTTTGGAGAGTGCAAGCGGAAATAGCAAACTTGCGCGCGATTGCAACAACCATTTTGGCATAAAGTGCCGCAAAAACTGGACAGGTACTTATTGTATGGTGGATGACGATGCCCCGAATGAATGTTTTAGGGGATACCCAACTGCCACCGAAAGCTACCGCGATCACTCGCTTTTTTTACAAGGAGGTTCTAGGTATGCTTCGCTATTTACGCTGCCCATTACAGATTATCGTTCTTGGGCAAAGGGATTAAGAGATGCAGGGTATGCCACAAACCCAGCATACGCCAATGCATTGACTGGCATTATTGAAAAATACAGATTGGGAATGTATGATTCCATTGTGTTGTTGGGGGATGATTATATTGCTACAGATACCGCCGCGCAGAGAGAGGTTAATGTAAATGGCATACCTGCGGTTTACGCAAAACCAGGGCAAACGCCAGAGGATGTTGCCAAGGAGTATGATATGGGAAACTGGCAGATTTACAAATACAACGATTTGAAACGCGGAGATAAATTGGATCCTGGTGAGATTGTGTATTTAAAACCCAAAAGAAGAAAGGGCAGTGCAGAAACTGCGGTTGTTGGGCCAGGGCAGGGAATGCGCGAAATTTCACAACAATACGGTATTAAATTAAAGCATTTGTACAAAAAAAACCACCTTAAGCCGGGCCAGCAAGTGAAGGCAGGTGAGGTTTTAACTTTAAGAAAGAAGAACGAGAATACGCCCTCTCTTATGGATCCGAATGCAAAACCCGTAGATGTTCCGAGGCCAAAACCCGTTATTGAGAAACCTAAAGTTGAAATTAAACCCAACGCGAATTTTCATGAGGTGCAGACAGGTGAAACCCTATATTCCATTGCCACAAAAAGGGGAGTGACGGTTGAGGATTTGATAAAGTGGAACAACCTGGATGGAAAAGGATTGAAAGTAGGCCAAATACTGGTGTTGAAAAGAAATGTTAAAGCATCAGGCGCTGATTCTACAAAAGCTCCGACTACCCGAACAGAATTGGATCGCAGTATCAAATACCATATTGTCATTTCTGGGGAAACTTTGTATTCCATTGGCAAATTATACAACACCCCAGTCGATTCAATCATTGCTTGGAATCACCTGCAGGGAAAAACAATTAAACCAGGAATGGAAATAAAAGTCATTGTAATTCCTGTGGCCAAAACCAAAAATGAAAATCCGGAAACCTATACGGTTCAGGCGGGGGAGACCTTATATTCCATTGCCCGAAAATTTGGGGTTACGGTGGATGCCATTCGAAAAAAGAACAACCTGCCAGGCGATAACCTTACGGTGGGGCAGATACTTTCGATTCCTTAAACAACCGATGTTATAGGGTTTTTTTCTCACCCCTTCGCCGTGGCGAGGAGAGGGTTAGAGCAGCCAGTATCTTTGTGTGAATGTTGTTGCTCTATTTTGGGAGGCAATATTGACCTTTTGGACAACTGCTAAGCCAAAACGTAATGCACGGTTTTTCCAGTGCGTTGTTCCATTTTTATTTGTTTGCCTTCAATCAATTGGTCGACTTGAGCAGTGGCTCCGTGGTAGACAGTCAATAATTCTAGACCAGAATGTACCAAAACATTGAGACCCAATTGCTGAAAAATCTCTGAAATTTTTACAATACGGTCTTCAGCTTGGTCTGCAACAAAACTGAAACTGATGGCAGAGTTTTGCATGATGTTGCATTGCACTTTGTAATCTGCCAAGATGGTGAAAATTTCTTTCAAAGTATCTTCCACAATAAAAGTAAAATCGCGGGTACTCAACTCCATCATTACTTGATTGGATTTGTGTATGTAACAAGGGGCATTTAATTCGGCTGAGGTTTCAGAAACCACAGTTCCAGCATCGCCAGTATTTAAAAATGACTTTACAAACAAAGGAATATTTCTTGCCTTCAAAGGCTGCATGGTTTTTGGGTGAATTACGGAAGCTCCGTAATAAGCCAATTCTATGGAATCGTTGTAACTTAAGGTTGGTATTAAAGTGGCAAAGGGGAATTTTTTAGGATCCGCATTCATCACCCCGGCTACGTCTTTCCAAATGGTGACAGATTTGGCTTTTAAGCAATAGGCAAAAATGGCTGCGGAATAGTCGCTGCCCTCTCGCCCTAGTGTAGTCGTCGCATTCAGGCTATCTCGGCCAATAAATCCTTGCGAAATTACCAGGCTTTTTTCTGCCAAAGGTTTTAGTCTATTGGCTATCAAATGCTCTGTTTTTTCCCAATCAACTTTCCCATCTCTGTATCGGTTGTTGGTTATGATAAAATTTCTTGCATCAATCCATTGGTTTCTGGTATTGCAGGTAATTAAATAATTGCTCACTATGCGGGTGCTCAGCAATTCACCAAAGCAAACAATTTGGTCGTAAACGAAATCGAAGTCTGGCAAATTGTTCGGATTTTCAATCAAGCATTCAAGTTCCAGCAGCAGATTGTCTACGTCATTGTACAAAGAAATGCTTGAGTTGTGGTCTAGCTCTTTTAATATCTGGTAATGAAAATCTTTGATTTCATTGAGAATATTTTTTGCCTGACCGGTGCCATGAAAATAGGCGTGTACCAAATCTTCAAACTTATTGGTGCATTTGCCCATGGCACTGATAACCACCAACACCTTTTCACCTGCAAATTCGTTTAGAATTTTTGCAACATTCTTTACACCTGCCGCATCTTTTACCGATGCACCGCCAAATTTGAAAATTCTCATGGATACTAATTTACGGAAAACCATGCAAAATAAAACTAAAATCGTGGAATCCCCTAACGGAAAAGCCTATTGCACTATGTGAAACCCAAGTGTTTCCTTTATTTTTGCGCAATAATTTCAAAAACAAAGCAATGGCAATGATCATCCTTGAACAGTTTATAGCAGACCAACAGGCGCTGCACAAGAACGCAACTGGCGCGTTTAGCCGCATATTTCGTGCAATGGAATTGGGGGCTAAAATAGTGAACAGGGATGTGCGCAAAGCAGGATTGATAGACATTTTAGGCGATTTGGGATCTACCAACATTCAAGGTGAGGAACAAAAGAAACTGGATGTTATTGCCGATGAAATATTCATTGCAGCGCTGAGCCGCTGTGGTGAAGTTTGTGCGATAATCAGCGAAGAACAAGACAATGCCTATTTTGTAAAAGGGGGAGAAAACAGCGAGTACATCATTAGTATAGATCCATTGGATGGCAGTTCCAATATTGATGTAAACGCAAGTATAGGCACAATTTTTTCCGTTTACCGTAGAACGGACACCAGTCGCCCGCCAGTGACGGAAGATTGTTTACAACAAGGTGTGCACCAAGTTGCAGCAGGTTATTTTATTTATGGCAGCAGCACCATGCTGGTTTACACAACGGGCACAGGGGTGAATGGATTTACCCTGGATGACAGTTTACAAGAATTTTGTTTGTCTCACCCCGATTTGAAAATTCCGGATACGGGTAAAATATTCTCCATAAACGAAGGCAATTCAGCAGATTTTCCTGCCGGTGTTGCAGCTTATATTGCTTGGTGCAAAGCCAAAGACACAGAAACCCATCGCCCTTATGGAGCTAGGTATATTGGCAGCCTCATAGCAGATTTTCACCGCAATCTATTAAAAGGGGGTATTTTTATCTATCCTCCTACTACAAAAACACCCAACGGAAAACTGCGTTTGATGTACGAATGCAATACCATGGCTTTTATTGTAGAACAAGCTGGTGGCTTGGCAAGCACAGGCACCCAAAGGGTCATGGAAGTGGTGCCCACAGAATTACACCAGCGCGTTCCGTTGTTTATAGGGAGCAAGGATATGGTGGAAATGGCTGTAGGGATGTTGTTGGAAATTTAAAACAGGATCATTTGACTTGCATCACTTTGGTTAGTTGTTAAAAAAAACTCAACAAATTATTAAAATAGAGATCTCCTCACCCCAAAACTTCCATTAAAATAGGAAAACTCTTTAACTCTTGCTCTGGGAAAAGGTGCACTTTAAAATAATAAAGTAGCTTTTCTGTGAGTGTGCGTCTTTCTTCAATCGTCATTTGAGGAATGTGGCCCGTTTCTAAAACTTTGCAGGTCATGATTTCATTTTCTTCCAAATGCTGCATTGGATTCATTCTGGTATCTCTAAAAATGGCAGTGCCAGTTTCCAATTGAAAGCCTTTTTTCCCATCTATAGGAAGTTGCAATCCCAGGCCATTTATTTTGGCAAACTTCAGCAGAAATTGCACAGGAAACCAAGTAAGTTCTGTCTCTTCCGCCAAATTCAACAATTGGTCTCGAATAAAATCAAAAGTATGCAGGTCTTCTTGCTCCTCGGGCAGGCATTTTGAGGAAAGTTCTAAACAAAACATAAGGATTTGAAGGCGCACTGGATTCTGGTCGAAACCCCGAAACCCTTGCATGAGCTGCATTTCTTTGATGCGTTTTAAATTTTTATTGGATTGGAAATAGAAAATTAGTTCCAATAAATTGCCGGGCTGCAGCATGGCCGCTTTCCCAGATTTCCCGTGCATGCCTTGGGCAATAAACGATTGCATGCCATGGCTGCGGGTATAAATGTGAAGTATTGCTGAGTTATCGGCGTAAGGGGTTTTTTTAAGCAAGATGGCATCGGATTTTACGAGCATCTTTTTACAAATTTAGTCTTTCCATTCGGCAATAAAAAGATTGGTAGCGCGGGTGCCGCCGTTGTTTCGGTTGCTGCTAAAAATCAAATATTTACCATCAGGAGAAAACATAGGGAATGCATTGAATTTGCTTTCATTGGTTACCTTCTCCAAGCTTGTGCCATCTTCATTGATTAGGTACAACTGAAAATCATACCCTTTAACTGAAGCATGGTTACTGCTAAAAAGAATTTTCTTTCCGCTAGGATGGTAAAAGGGCGCCCAATTGGCTTTTCCCAAATGGGTAATTTGTTTTTGGTCGGTTCCATCTACATTGATGGTGAATATTTCCATCGCAGTGGGCTCTACCATGCCTTTGGCTAATAAACCTTTGTAATGTTTGATATCCTCAGCGGTATTGGGGCGCGATGCTCGAAAAACCAACTTTTTACTATCAGGACTAAAGAAAGCACCTCCGTCGTAACCCAAATCTTTGGTAATCTGACGTGGATTTTTACCGTTTTTGTCCATTATCCATAGTTCTAAATCGCCGCTGCGGGTGCTGGTGAAAACAATGCTCTTTCCATCTGGAGAGACAGTGCCTTCGGCGTCGTAACCCATTGTGTCAGTAAGTTGGTTTACGATTTTACCCGATTGATCGGAAACGTAAATGTCAAAAGCATCGTAAACTGGCCAAATGTAACCGTGTTGGTGGTCGGGTTCTGGTGGGCAAGCAGCGTTGCTTTTGTGTGTACTTGCAAATAGGATATGCTTATTGTCTGGCATATAATAACTGCAAGTAGTTCTGCCCGCACCGGTGCTTATCAGTTTGGGTTTGTAGCCACTGTCGGCAAAAGACTCAATGGCTGCGCTGAAAATTTGATCGCATTCTAGGCCCCAGGCTTTGTAATTGCTTTGAAATGTAATGCGTTTTCCATCAGGACTCCAATAGGCTTCTGCATTGTCACCACCCCAAGTAAGTTGTTTCAAGGACTTGAAATGTTTCTCTTCTTTGTTTGGGGTAATGCAATGCCATTTATCAAGTTTTGCAGCGGTTTGATTGTTGCCACAGCTAACGCCAATGATAGATAAAATAAAGAATGTTCTTAAGTGAAGCATATTAAAAAGCGGCCGCGAAATTAGGTTTAATAAGTGGGAATATATCTTATTTTAACAATTCCCAAGCCATTTTTGGATAACCTTTTTTGCCATTGTCATCATAAAAATCCACAAATTTGAATTTAAAATAATTGTCTTTGGTATCTTTAATGATGTAAATTTTATTTGCCATTGTGTATTTATTGGCAGACATATTCCATATTTTCCAATCGTAGCCAATTTCATCGCGGATGGTACTGCATGTAATTGATTTTGCATACAACAAATCCAATTGTTCCCAAGTGTTTAAACCCACGTTTGGGACATCATACACTTTTACCCCATTTGGGTTGTAAAGCACACCTCGTAGCACGTAAGGATATGGTTTGTTGCCATTGGAAGGGTCGGGAATGAATTTTTTATAGGTGGTAAAAACCAAATCCCAGTTGTTGTTCGTTGTAGGTTCGTTTTCTACAGTATCTGCTTTGCCAAAATTGTAGTAGACATAATTTTTTGACAATGAAGGATTTATGTATACATCGTGTTTTGCCTGTGCCGTATCCAAAGCATAATTCCACGAAAAGTGGTAATTCCCCCCAATTCTTGAGTGCAAAATTAATTGAATATATCTTTTGTTTCCCATACTGTCGTCTCCACGGTCAATGAGATAAAGTGAGTTTTTGCCCAAAAAACCACCGGAACCATTTGGATTACACCAAGCATTAAAAGCCATGGAGTCTGCTTGGCCAGAAGGGTTGTCAAATTTCCAATCTAGAGCCGGTATCCCAGAAATATTTACTTTTGTGAAGTCATTATACCGGGACATTGCAAATTCATGAACTCCTATATTTCCATTTTTGCCGCCATTAATAACAATTTCATTGTTCGGGCCGGATCCAAAAGCAATTTCCCAATTTGAATGGAAGTTTGACCATGTTTTTTGATCGGCAATGTTAAACCAAATCTGGTTTTCGTAATTTTCCCCCAGTCCAAAAATCTGGGTTTGTATGCCGGCTGGAACTATAATTTTGGGCCATAGTTTTTCCTTCTTTTCACATCCACTAAAAATGAAAATTAATAAACTGATTGTTATGAATAAATACCTGTTCACTTGCCTGCGCTTAAATTAAAATTTATTTGTAAAAATACGGTTCTTCCTGGTGTAATAAATATATTAAAACCTTCTTGACTGTGTGGGTTGTTGTTGATGACCCTAGTGCTGTTAACTGTGGTGATTCCCAATAGGTTTTTTACGCCTGCAGAGAGACTCACGTTTTTAAATTTGTTAAATGTTTTTTGTGCCGTCAAATCCATTAAATAATATCCTTGAATTACGTAGCGTTCTTTGTTTTCGGTATATCCATTGGTAGGGCTGGTGTACCTGCTAAATAAATTTACCGTTAAATTTTGGGTTGGAAATTTGTAACTAAAATTCATGGTCACTTGGCCATTGATATAATATTTTTGGTTAAAAGTATCTGCTTGTTCTAATAAGTCTACCACATTTAAAAAGGTACTGCTAAATTTCCAATTGAATCTGCGGGTAAAAAATTCAAAATTAATATTCAATCCTTGTGAACGAAAACGGCCAATATTGATATAAGTATACAGATTGGTTCTTGCATCAGACAAGGCCAAATTTATTTTGTTTTTAATGATATTGTTGTAAAGCGAAAATCCAAAAACAGTTCCCATACCTGCTGGTAATTTATGGCGGTAATCGAATGACAAAATATAATTGTCTGAAGTTTCTGCTTTTAAATTTTCATTGCCATGCACATTGTGATTTACATCCACAAAATAGAAGAAAAGTTCTTTTAAACTTGGAGCTCTAAACCCTTTGGAAAATGAACCCCGAAAGGACAAATGTTCTGACAAATTATATTTAACTTGGATACTGGGAATTAAAGGTGCAATTTTTAAATTGTTTCCAAAAAGACTTTCAAAAATGGGGTTCCCAAACCTACTGTTGTAAATGGTGCGCAAACTTGGGCGAATTTCCCATTGTTTGGTTGGGGCATATTCAAAAGATCCGAATAGTGCTATATCTGTAATACCAGGATTATCGGCAGGAATCCGTTTGCCCAATCCATGGTCTTGCACAAAATCGTAGCCTGCAATCCAATTGGTTTTGGAAGTTTCTAAATATTGGCTATAAATTCCGCGAGAATTGAAATATTTAAAAGTAGTGGTGTCTTGGTCCTCGGGCCGGTACGGTTTTTCAAAACCACTTACAAGGTCTCTTTTAATGGTGGTTTTAGCGCGCGCATATATGTTGAATGCATTTTGCCATTCAAACCTGCTTGTCTTGTTTATTTTAAAAACACTGTGTATGGAATTGTCGAAACGTGATGTGTAGTAAAAACTATTGTATCCCAATGTAGTTGTTAAATTGTATTCAGCATTGCTCCAATCGGTGAGTTTTTCTGTAAAAAAGGAGCTGGTAATTCTATGCGTAGATTTCTCATTGTGAATGAATGCCGATGCATCAGCAAAATATTTTGTTTTGGGTTTCCAATCTAGCGCGCGTGTAGCTGGATCGAAGTCTACACCCGTAAAAAAATACCTCCCAAAATTAAAAGAAAGTGGAATGTAATTCTTTGTTTTAAATTGCTTAATGCGGCTATTTAAGGTGCCATCAAAATTGTAATTGCTTAAATTGTCTATAAATACCGATGCACGACCTGTGAATTTTTTTCCAGTTGGTGTGCGGGTTATAATGTTAATTACTCCACCCAATGCATCGGTACCATAAACCACACTCATAGGACCCTGAATAATTTCAACTTGTTCAATATTGGAAATGGGTATTTGGGTTACATCAATATTTCCATTTACCCTTCCAATTACTGGAATCCCATTTAATAATATTTTAATGTCTTGCCCGCCAATGCCTTGCATGATGGCGCTGGCTCCAAGAACTTGATCTTGTCCTAATTGAATACTGGTTTCATTTTGCAACACTTCGGCCAAATTTTGCGCCCCCATTTTGTCTATTTTATCGCGGGTGATCACTTGCACTATGTAAGGGTTTTTAGAAACCGGTCTAGGTCCAAATGTAGCGGTAACTGTGATAGGGTTGGTTCGTATATCCGTATTTTTAAGGATCACAGAAATTTCATTTTCGGCACCATTGTAAAGCCCTTCAAACCTAGAGTATGCATTGTCTTCACGCGTGGGAATGAAAAGTTTAAATGCACCGTTCTGTGTAAAGTAAAAATTACCGAAACTATCCGTTTTGCCCTCAATAATGGGTCCGTTTGGACTGAAATCAGCAACAACCAATATACCTATAACAACTTTGCTATAATCTTCATCAATTACATGCACTTTGCGCACCGGCTGTGTAGGAATTTGTCCTACCAAAGCCTGTGCGCAAAGCAGTATAAAAACAAAAACGGTATGTAAATAATATCGGGTTTGCAATTCTTATTTAATCAACAACCAATTTTTGGGTTAAAATATTGTCACCAGATTTTACAGATACCAAATAAATACCTGATTTCAAATTTTTAATAGGTAATTCATAAGCTCCAAAATCTGGAATAACTTGTATGTTTTGGTTTACAATCATTTTACCCGTTAAGTCAGTCACTTCAACAATTGCTTTAGAAACTTTGCTATTTTCCAAGCTAATAAACAATTGGCCATTTGCGGGATTAGGAAAAATGTTAAATACACCCAACTGTTCCTGTTTGATACTCACATTGTTACTGCGCAATTTCAGTTTGTCAAATACAACTTTCCCAGTTGCGTTTCCGCCAAAATCTGTGAAATGAATGAGCCAATAAACCGAATCTGGCAGCACCGCTTTGACGATGTAACTTTGGGTATCTTTTAAAATGAAACCGTTGTTGAATATTTTCCAATTGCTGCCAATGGCGGTTAAATCGTTGGTGTATTTAGATTGATAATTTTTACGGGCTAAATCCGCACTGTCTGCAAGGGTGGTTGCAAAAGAAGGACCTATTAAGCGAGCCACTTTGGTTAAGTTTCTGTTGGTTTCTACGCCCATAGTGGGGTACGGAATAACTGTTCCGCTGGTAGGATCATATTGGGGCTCATAATAGCGGTTAAATGTAATATCCCAAGTGGCTTTGTCTGGTTCGCGCACGTTTTTTGCTTTACCTGCAAATGTATAATATTTATAATTTTGCGCATTCGCTGCACTTTGATAAAGGGTATCCGTAATTTCATTGCTACCATCCACATTTGCGTATTTGAAAATTAAATCAGTAGAAGTGGGTTGTTTAATAGGCCAAAATTTTAAAAATTTAACCCAAGTAGCGCCATTTGTCCAAGCCAATAAATAAATGGAATCGCCTACAATTTCGTGGCTTAACGCATCGTAGCTTCCCCAATCGTATTTTGGATGGTTGGCTACCAATGAAAATGCACCTTTGTCGTGTTCGTGTATATTGTTGTAGCGCGCATACCATTTTTTCCAACCGGCAGTGTCAAAACTTGCCCAGCCTGTATTGGTGTTTTTTGGATAAGCATAAACACGCAAACCGGTCATGTGGTTGGCTCGTATGCAACTGCTTCTAGCGTCTGTAGTATGGGCTATATCCCAATTGTTTACTTTGTCCGATTTTATTTGGCCATTTGCCATATCGTAAAAAATTTGGTTTGCATAACCAGCCCCCATAAAGATGGAGTCTCTTTTTAGCGTTTGGCTTTGTAAAGCCTGAAAAAAGCCTGCAATGAACAAGCCAATAAGTATTCTTTTTTTCATGTTTTTTGGTTTAAGATGCTGCAAAATTAGATTATGTTACATGCAATAAAGTAAAAGAATTGCCTTATTCTTGTCAAATTTGGGTAATGTTTGTCCAAATTCATGCTGTGTATAATTGCAAAATGCTAAGGAATTTCATTTTTGAAACGGTATTTTTGCAAAATATTTGGCAAAAAGCCCAGCATTTTACAAATCTAAATGGCAAAAATAGGAATTAATATAAAGGAAGGTGCAATAACTAAAATCGCTTCAGAATTGGTGGTGGGGATAGATTTGGGAACTACCAACAGTTTAATCTCCATTGTAAATGAAGAAACTGGGATAGCCGAAACAATAGGGATCAAAGGCTCTGCCATAGTGCCATCGGTTGTATATATGGCCGCAAATGGAGAAATATGGGTGGGTGAGAATGCAAAAAAAGAATTAATCAGACATCCTGAAAGTACAATATTTAGTGTAAAAAGATTGCTTGGTAGGAGCTATGCAGATATTGTGGAAAAAAGCAATTTCCTGACTTACAGAATTGTGGACGAGCAAAACGACCAGTTGGTTAGGGTAGAAGTCAATGGCAAATTCTATACTCCTATTGAATTGAGTTCTATGATATTGGTAGAATTAAAAACAAGGGCGGAAGTAGCATTAGGGAAAAAAGTGTCCAAAGCAGTTATCACTGTTCCTGCTTATTTTAATGACAACCAACGCCAAGCAACCAGGGATGCAGGCAAACTTGCTGGTTTGGATGTATTGCGTATTGTGAACGAACCTACTGCTGCAAGTTTAGCCTATGGTATAGGAATTGACCCTGCGGAGAAAAAGCAAATTGTGGTGTATGATTTGGGAGGTGGTACTTTTGATGTATCCATCCTGCGAATTGAAAATGGAATTTTTGACGTTTTATCTACCAGGGGAGATACCTACTTGGGTGGAGATGATTTTGACAGGGAAATTGCCCAACACTGGATCCTAAGACACAAATTGGATTTACGCGAAATGAGCTCCAACGAAAACCAAACCATTCGATTGTTGGCAGAGAAAGCAAAAATTGAAATTTGTAATGGAGCCAAAAGTTTTACATCTCATTTTGAGCTAAAGGGAAAACAATATGCGTGCGATCTTACCACCTCAGAATTTGAACATTGGATTTCGCCAATCATTCAGCGCACCATGAATAGCACAAAATTGGCGTTGAAAGATGCCAGTTTAAATGCAGGCGATATGGATGAAGTAGTTTTGGTGGGTGGAAGTACCCGAATTCCTTTGGTAAAACAAGAACTGCAAAAATTATTTGTGGGCAAAAGAATAGATGATTCTTTAAATCCAGACGAGGTTGTGGCATTAGGTGCAGCCATTGAGGCAGATATTTTGGCAGGCAACAGGCGTGATATACTTTTGTTGGATGTAACTCCTCTTTCTTTGGGTATTGAAACCCTGGGTGGTTTAATGGACGTGATTGTTACCCGTAATAGCCGCATACCAGTGAGGGCTGCTAGGCAATATACAACTTCGGTAGACGGACAAATCAATTTGAAAATCAATATTTTTCAAGGAGAAAGAGAATTGGTAACAGAAAATCGAAAATTGGCCGAGTTTGTTCTAAAGAATATTCCTGCAATGCCAGCCGGCATGCCGAAAATTGAAATTGGGTTTATCATCGATGCAGATGGAATATTGAAAGTAAGTGCAGAGGAGTTGAGAAGTGGTATCCAACAACAAATTGATGTAATTCCCCAATATGGACTTACCGATGCAATGGTAGAAGAAATGCTGCTGCAGAGTATGAAAAATGCAAAGACAGATATGGATAAGCGCATGCAAATAGAGGCCAAAACTGAGGCTGAACAGATAATTTATGCCACAGAACGATTTGTAAATAAGAATAAATTACTAATTTCAGAAACAGAGGCAGCTAAAACCATGGAATTGGTGTCTAACTTAAAAAATATCCTAAAAAAAGGTTCTAAAGACGAAATACTAGGTACCATGGATGCGTTAAATGATTATACCCGCCCTTTTGCAGAAAGACTCATGGACATTGCTGTGGCTGCTGCACTAAAAGGGAAACAAATAAACGAATGAGGTTCTTGAAATACATATTCATATTGTTCTGCATGGCACCCCAATTCTCCAATGCCCAACTTTGGACGGATGAAGAGATTAATGCGCGTTCAAATTTGGGTTTAAAATTGGGTATTGGCATAGGCAGTATTTATGGCAAGGAATTAAAAAGACCAACTCCATTGATGGGTTTTAATGCTGGGCTTTTTTTGCACGGAAAAGATACTTTAAGGAAAATAAATTGGCAAACTGGCTTAGAGGCTAGATTTAGGGGCAGTAATTTTAACAATAGCGATAGTGGGAATACTGCATATACCAAAATCGGATTGATAACAATAGACATTCCATTGCTCATCAATTATAGATTAAGCGCCCCAAGGGCAAGCACAAACAAGGTGCTTCAAATAGGTGCTACCTGCAGCTACATTTTAAGATCTATTGTGTATATTGGGGATGAAAAAATTCCGGCCCAGCGCGATTCCTATTTAGAAACTTGGAGCAAGTTGCCCTTGAAACCTTTTGATATTCAGGCTGTTATTGCATATCAAACCCGCGGTAGGGTTGCAGGGTATCAAATTTCTTTCAAATACAGTTTGTTTAATATGAACAACGATTTTCATTTGCCAGGTTTATTGCCAGTTACAGGAACAGGCAAAAACATCGGTACGTGGAATTTAGATTTTGCGGTTTTATTTTAATAGGTATTCTCTTCCATAGCTGTATTATCTTTGCAGTTTAAATGCCATATTCTGTAGCTTTTTATACCTTGGGTTGCAAACTCAACTTTGCCGAAACAAGCACCGTTGGGAGGCAAATGAAAGAGCATGGATTCGAAATTACAGATTTTAAAAATGCCGCAGATTTGTATGTAATCAATACTTGCAGTGTTACAGACCATGCCGATAGGAAATGCAAAAAAGTAGTGAGTGAAGCGCTGCGCTACAACCCCAATGCATATGTAGTAATTATGGGTTGTTATGCCCAATTGAAGCCTGAAGAAATCGCATCCATTCCTGGGGTAGACCTTGTTTTAGGCGCAGCAGAAAAATTCAATTTACCCCTGCATTTAACCGATTTGGTAAAACAAGAAAAGGCCTTGATTTTCAATGCCCCGATTAAAGAAACCAATGTGTTTATACCAGGTTTTAGTGAAGGCGATAGAACACGCACTTTTTTGAAAGTGCAAGATGGTTGCGATTATTTTTGTACCTTTTGTACTATACCCTTGGCCAGAGGATCGAGCCGCAGTGCAAACGTTTTTGATACGGTTGAAAAAGTGAAAAAAGTAGCCGAAGGTTCCGCCAAAGAAATTGTTTTAACAGGGGTAAATCTAGGTGATTTTGGTGTAACCCACGGACAAGATTTTTATACTTTGATTCAAGAATTGGATAAAATTGAAGGCGTAGATCGTTTCCGAATCAGCAGCATCGAACCAAATTTGCTATCTCCTGAAATTATTGAATTTGTGGCTGAAAGCCAGAAATTTGTTCCCCATTTCCATATCCCATTGCAAAGTGGTAGCGATACAATTTTAAAAAACATGCGCAGGCGCTACGAAAGTGATTTGTACCTGCAACGAATTGAAACCATCAACAAATTAATGCCGCATTGTGCCATTGGCGTGGATGTAATTGTGGGTTTTCCGGGAGAAACGGAAGAAGAGTTTTTAAAAACCTACCAATTTTTAAATGAATTGGAAATTACATATTTGCATGTTTTCCCATACAGCGAAAGGCCGAATACCACAGCCAAAAAAATGAAAGACATAGTACCCTTGAAAGAACGGGGCAAAAGGGTTGAAATGTTGCGCATTTTAAGTGAGAAAAAAAGAATGGCTTTTTACCAAAAATACATTGGCACAGAAAGGCGCGTATTGTTTGAAATGGAAGAAAAAGGGAGCAAAATGCACGGATTTACCGACAATTATATCAAAGTAACTGCGGATTACGATCCATTGTTGGTGAATGAAATTGTGAATGTGCGTCTAGATCGGATATTGGGCAACGGTACTGTAGAGGTTTCGATTCCTGTTGAAATGCTTAGGCATTGAAAACCCCCGGGTTTAACGAAATTGCTTTTAATATAAACTTTATAAGACCTAACTTGCGGCCGTGTTTCCAACCCTCTATCATTTTTTCAACTATAGCTTTGGTATCTCCCTAGGCTGGTTGCAAGTTGTCAATACGTTTGGCTTTTTTGTGGCAATTTCCATAGCTGCGGCTTTTAGAGTTATGCAATTGGAAATGAGCAGAAAAACCAATTTGGGCTTATTGCCGTATACGGATGTAACCACTATCATTGGCAAACCCATTCCTATTTTCGACCATGTTTTTAACGGTGTGTTGGCCTTCCTTTTTGGATACAAAGTAATATGGTTGGCTGCCAATGCGGGGCCAGATTTTTTGCCCCAAGAGCATATTTTCAATGCCGAAGGCAGTTGGGTTTTTGGCCTAATTTCTGCCGCTATAGTTATGGCCTTTAGGTATAGGGCTGATTTGAAACAGCGACTTTCCGAACCGAAATCGGAAGTGGTGAAAATGGATGCCTCATACCACATGGGAACCATTACCACCATTGCCTTAATTAGCGGATTTTTGGGTGCAAAAATTTTCCATATTTTAGAAGATCCTTCTCATTTGCAATGGTCTACAATAGTAAGTGAAATTTTTAGCAGCGGTGGTTGGACCTTTTATGGCGGGTTGATCTGCGGCGCTGGCGGAGTTTTGATTTATTGCTATCGAAAAGGATTGAACCTGCTGCACATTCTTGATTCCGGTGGGCCCGCAATGATGCTTTCCTATGGTTTGGGTAGATTTGGTTGCCATTTTAGTGGTGACGGCGATTGGGGAATAGCCAATACCCACCCCAAGCCTTTTGCCGCAATGCCAGATTGGGCTTGGGCATATACCTATCCGCACAATGTTTTGGGAACAGGGAATTACCCACCCGCAGATATGGTGCAAGTGCCTGGTTTTACAGGCGATTATGCCTACCAATTGATGCTCCCGGTTTACCCTACTCCGTTATACGAGGCTCTAATGGGAGTGGCTTTGTTTTTTATTATGTGGAAGGTCTTTCGCATGAAAAATTTACCTGCTGGCAACATGTTTGCCTTGTATTTGATATTTGCAGGGGTAGAAAGATTCGCCATAGAAAGCATCCGAGAGCATGGCACAAGTCTTTACCATATTGGTTCTACCAGTTTCTCCCAAGCGCAAATGATTTCTATTTTCCTGGTGTTCATTGGCGCACTTTGGATGTTTTTGTTGGGCAAAAAACTTAGGCCACTGTTTGGGGTTAAATCCACAATATAAATCGCTGGCACCCTTTTTGAATTTAGTTATAAGATGAAAAGTGGACTCTTTCTTTTGACTTTTATTTTTCTGGCTGCTATTTCTGCCCAATCCGACACAGGAAAGGTGAAAATTTTAAACGGAGATACATTTACCGATATTAAGGTGTTTGACCCTATTTTGGTAAGTGCCGGTATGGACGACCAAAAAATCAAAGATTACCAATTGCTAAAACGACGGGTACGCAAAGTGATGCCTTATGCCAAACTTGCTGCATACAAAATGCGGGTAATGGAAGACAATTTGGCGTTAAAAAAGACCAAAAAAGAAAAGAAAAAATACATCAAGTTGTGCGAACAGAGCTTAAAGGACTTGTATTCCGCCCAGCTTAAAGATATGACCATTGAGGAAGGCAAGGTTTTGATGAAACTCATTCACCGAGAAACGGGTAAAACAACTTGGGAAATCATGAAAAACTACCGTGGTTCTGGTGAAACTATTTTTTGGCAAGCCTTTGGTAGCATTTATGGGCACGATTTAAAAACCGAATACGATCCGTCTCTGGATTATCAAATAGAAAATATTATTAAAATAGAGAAGTTGGAGTGATTAGGTGGTGGTTCAAGTGCTTCAATTTGGAATTATAATAATATTTCTGTTATCTTGTAAAATGAATAACCTATCTAGAGTTATTTCCTTATCTGTATTATTAATGCTTTTTATTTTAGCATGTTAAAAAGGGCAATTTAAATCTGAAAATGAAAAGGATCATTTGGGTCAAGAAAGATGGATAATTGGTCCATTATGGAATGGAGCAGCTATAAGCAACAGTCAAACGTGGAAATCAAAACATATGGCAACTTTAACCAGTGGCAATAAAATTGGATTTTATACTGACGATGCTAATAACGCGGTGCCTTGGGATTTTTTTTGCGTAAAAGCAATATTAATGGAAGTAGTCCAAAAATAATATGCAAAATGGAAAGTTTAAATTTGTCATAAATTAAGTAACTTGTAAATACAAATATAGCATTGACAATTATTGTCAATGCTATAACACCAAATATATTTAATTTCCCCATAGTACATAACTATGTTTTAAAATTTGAAGTGAATTTATAAGTCCTGATTTCTCTTCTTGAGTTAATGTAAAATTGTTAACTTGAAGGATTAAAGAATCTATACTTTGCACCCATTGCGCCTGTTCAGCTGTTTGCAGTATATTTAAAGTATTAAGAAAAGGTACTTGATCAGTATTGTTTAATGGAATAATACTCATCGTATAATCAAGTTGTTCTTGACTTGTTTTCAAAGCCTGAGTTTGAGCCGAGGTTACTTTCTCGTCAAAATATGTTTGTGTTATTGATTGCAATTCAGAAGATAAATCTGGCCTAACCTCACTTGCGCTTTGAATTATATTAGAATAAGTTACTAGAGTGTAACCATTGGCAATGAATTGTTCACAAGTCAAATTATGAAGAATACCTTCGTCATCACTTGTACTTGGTATAGGTTCAGGTATTCTAAAACTAAGGTTCCATCCCTCGGAAACATGTTTGTCTTGATAGTACGCCATTGAGGCAGCAGCAGCAATTGCAAAACTAAGTGGGCCTAATTCAACTGATGCTAGTCCGGCTGCATAGTCAACCCATGCAATTGCAATTTTTTGATCTCTTGTAAGAGTCATTTTTTTAATTTTTATTTTGTGTTTACAAATAAATGAGCTTTCATGAAATTTGAAAACAGCTTATTGGCTGTTTATTCTATAAAATTGTTGCTTTTTGTATCAAGAAGAAAATACAGAGGAACGGAAATAGCCTCTGCAACTTTGTTCAAAGTTTCATAAGATGAATGGTTTGCATTTCTTTCTATTTTACCATATGTAGATGGAGTTATGTTTAATTTATCTGCAATATCTGATTGTGTTAGACCTTTAGCTTGTCTAATTTTTCTAATTCTGTTTGGTAATGTTTCCATAGTTGTTTTGCATTGCCCATAACGTCAGTCCGTCTAAATACTCCCATTTGCTTTGCAAACATAATTTTTTTTGACTAATTTTAAGCACATTTAAGCGCTGTTATGCTGCGCTTTTTAAAATTATGGGTTGGATAGTGTAAAAATTTAGTGGTCTTATATAGGCTAATTTTGAGTTTGTGTAGGGCGGTTTTTGCAAAAACAAAAAGGCAAGCTCTTTTAAGAACTTTTTGAGCAGGTTTTGGTCTAAAATATTCAGTATTCTGCGCAAATTGAATGCAGTAAATATCAATCCAACATC
>JBBQBB010000042.1:0-31878 GCA_038317095.1 Bacteroidia bacterium
ACGATTAAATAAAGTGGATTTTCCAACATTTGGACGGCCTACAATGGCTACAATACGGCTCATAAATGAATCTGCAAAGATACGTCTTATGGCTCAAATGCCTTAATTTAAAGCACTTTCATTCCATTATCATTCAATAACCGTGTTCAGTATCCAAATTATTGCCTTACTCTGGTGTATCCAAAGGCTGCTGGATTGAATCTATTTGCGCATTTGCGGCTTGATTGGCTTCAAAGTGTTTCAACGGGGGGGTAAAAAATTTCTTTTGACCTAAAATGATAAGAAAAACACCGACTGTAATGCAGGCATCGGCTCCATTCCAAATAGGGCTAAAGAAAGTGAATGACTCATTTTTCCATATTGGAAACCAAGCAGGAAAATGGCCTTCAATTATGGGCGCATAGAACATGTCAACTACATGACCCATAAACCAACCGCCGTCATATAGATTTCTTTCTTTGAAAATAACCCCATAAAAAACCGAATCGATGATGTTTCCCAATGCGCCAGCCATAATTAAAGATATGGAAATAAGGAGCCCCATGGGTGCTCCCTTTCTAATATTATTCCATAAATACCATGCACCAAAACAGGATACGGCCAATCTAAAGCCCGTTAAAAACAATTTACCGGCTTTGCCTCCCCAAGTTATTCCAAAGGCCATACCTTCATTTTCTATAAAATAGAGCTGAAACCAATGACCAAAAACATTCCTCATTTCATTCAGTGTGAAATGGGTTTTTACATACACTTTTATCCATTGATCCAGTGCAATGCAAACAAATATGATTAGTATTGGGATAAATATTTTAGATTTATTTATCCCTTTTAAAGGAAGTGTTTCCAACTGCAAATTATTTCTGAAGTTTTGCTTCTATGGTTTGTGTAGTATGCGGCACAGCGCGCAAACGTTCCTTGGGAATGAGAGTGCCGGTAGTTTTACAAATTCCGTAAGTCTTGTTTTCAATACGAACCAAGGCGGCTTCAAGATTTTGCATAAATTTCATCAATCTCGCTGCCAAAGCGGTGGTGTTCTCTTTTTCAAAAGTATCGGCACCATCTTCCATGGTTAAGTAGTTGTTGTTGGTGCTATCTGTGCCATTTTCGTTGCCATCTCTAAGACTTTTTTGAAGTGTAGTAAATTCTTCCTTGGCTACTTCCATTTTGGCAATAATCAAAGCTTTAAATTCCTGCAGTTCCTCGTCGCTGTAGCGATTTTTTTCCATATTAGTTGTTTGTTTTGGTTATTGAAAAGTAAACCTCTTCTCCATTTATTTCAGAAAGATTATCACGTACACTTTCCTCAAATTGGATTTCAGAAGCAATCACTTCGTTGCAAATATAATGCATAAACGCTTTTACACTCGCTTGGATTGTTTCCTGTCCAAAATAAGCAATGGAAATCTTATCTGTTACATCAAAACCTGAATCTTTTCTCAAGTTCTGTATCCTATTTACAATTTCCCTGGCGTTTCCTTCAAGCCGCAACTCGTCCGTCAATGTTATATCTAAAGCTACAGTTATTTCAGCCTCCGAGGCCACCAACCAGCCTGGCATATCTTGTGTCAATATTTCAACATCCTCCGCCAAGAGCTCAAATTGAACCTCGCCAAGATTTACAGACAATTTGCCGTTTTGTTCTATTTCCTTAATTTCAGCTTGACCAAAACTTGTAACCGCTTGGGCTAAAAGTTTCATATCGGTGCCCAATTTAGGACCAAGGTTTTTAAAGTTTGGTTTGATGCGTTTCACAATCAATGTGTCGGATGCATCCAAGGATTGAAGTTCTTTGATATTTAACTCATTCAATATCAAAGATTCCATGTGTCTTAACTGCTTTTCAAATTGGGAATTTAACACAGGTATCATCAATCTTTGTAAGGGTTGGCGCACCTTAATTTTTTCCTTTTTACGCAACGATAATGCAAGGCTGCACACTTTTTGCGCTATCGACATAGATTGCTCCAGCTCCAAATTTATCCAGGCCGTATTTGCAACTTCCAAGTTGGTAAGGTGCACAGAAATTGGGAATTGGGCATTTGACATTAAATCTTTATTTTCAACAGCAGGCTCTCGTAAGCTTTGGTACAACCAATCTGAGAAAAAGGGTGCTATCGGACTCATTAATTGACTTACAGTAACCAAACATTTGTGCAAGGTTTCATAGGCAAATCGTTTGTCGTCAGTCATTTCCCCAATCCAAAACCGTTTTCGACTTAACCTTACGTACCAATTGCTTAAATCTCTATCGACAAAATCTTCTATAGCTCTTCCTGCTGCCGTAGGGTCATAATCGTCAAATGCAACCCGCACTTCAAGGATCAAATTTTGCAATCTGCTCAAAATCCATTGGTCAAGTTCTGGGCGGTCGGTTATGGTGTGGTGCCCGTTTTCATTGGGTATAAACTTGTCAATATTGGCATAAATAGAAAAAAAACTATACGTATTGTACAAAGTTCCTAAAAATTTTCTTTGAGATTCTGCCACACCTTCAATGTCAAATTTAAGGTTATCCCAAGGTGGGGCATTGGTAACCATATACCACCGAGTGGCATCGGCCCCGTATTTTGCAATGGTTGCAAAAGGGTCAACGGTATTGCCCAAACGCTTGCTCATTTTATTGCCATTTTTATCCAAAACCAAGCCATTGGCAATTACATTTTTAAAAGCGACTTGGTCAAACAACAAAACAGATAGAGCATGCAGGGTAAAAAACCAGCCCCTTGTTTGATCTACACCTTCTGCAATAAAATCGGCAGGGAAATTTCTTTTGAAAACTTCTTCGTTTTCAAATGGCCAATGCCACTGTGCATATGGCATCGCGCCGCTGTCAAACCAAACGTCAATAAGGTCCAGTTCCCTTTTCATGGGTAAGCCCATTTTGCTTGCCAATGTATATTCATCTACATACGGACGGTGAAGGTCAAAGTTATTTGCGTCGAAAATTTGATTCAATCCCAATTTGGAATTGGCATTTTCAATTTCAACTTTCAATTCTTCAACACTACCAATGCAAATTTCTTCAGAACCGTCCTCGGTTCGCCAAATTGGCAGAGGTGTTCCCCAATAGCGGCTTCTGCTTAAATTCCAGTCCACCAAATTTTCCAACCAATTTCCAAAGCGGCCCTCACCCGTGCTCTGCGGTTTCCAATTGATGGTTTTATTGAGTTCTACCAATCTGTCTTTTGCTGCTGTGGTTTTAATAAACCAACTCTCTAACGGATAATAAAGGATAGGTTTATCCGTGCGCCAGCAATGCGGGTATGTGTGTTCGTAGCGTTCAACCTTAAAGGCTTTGTTTTGGTGTTTCAGTTTTATAGAAATTCTCTCATCCACACTTAAATATTTTTCGCGCCCTTGTTTTACAATTTCCTCCGCCTTTTCTGCCTCGGATAAATATTGTTCTTTTACAAACTCTCCCGCAAAATCTGTAACCTCGGATACAAACCTGCCTTTTTTATCTACCAAAGTGAGGCTGCCTAATTGGTTTTCTCGGGCTGTTTTAAAATCGTCTGCACCAAAACTAGGCGCGATGTGCACAATGCCAGTTCCGTCTTCGGTACTCACAAAATCTGCCACCACTACCTCAAAAGCCTTTCCGCTGTCTGGCTGAACGTATGGCATCAACTGCTCATAGCTTATTCCAGCAAGTTCATACCCAAAATTGGTACCCAACAATTTCCAAGGCAACAGTTTGTCACCAGGTTTAAAATTATCAAATCCTATGTTCTCTGCTTCAGTTGAAAAGTATTTGCCCAATAAATCTTTAGCCAAGGTTACAATTTGATGCTGACCTGTATACGGATTTAAGGTTTCTATTCTTGCATAAACAATTTTACCGCCTACGGCTAAGCCTGTATTGCTGGGCAAGGTCCATGGCGTTGTGGTCCAAGCCAAAAAATACTCATTCTCTGTGCCTTTAACTTTAAATTGTGCCACAATGGTGGTGTCTTTCACCATTTTATACGTTCCGGGTTGGTTTAATTCATGGCTGCTTAAACCAGTTCCAGCAGCGGGAGAATAAGGTTGAATAGTGTATCCCTTATACAATAAATTTTTATCATAAAGGCGTTTTAGCAAACTCCAAAGTGATTCAACATAGTCATTTTCATACGTAACATAGGGGTTGTCCAAATCTACCCAATAGCCAATGCGACGGGTTAATTCATCCCATTTATCTTTAAATTCAAGCACATCTTTTCTGCACTCCTTATTGTAATCTGCAATGCTAATTTTCTCCCCAATGTCATCTTTGCGAATGCCGAGTCTTTTTTCTACTTGCAATTCTATGGGCAGGCCATGGGTATCCCAGCCCCCTTTGCGTTCTACCCTGAAACCATCTAGTGTTTTGTATCTGCAAAAAATGTCTTTAATGGCTCTGGCCATAACGTGGTGTATACCAGGCATTCCGTTGGCACTCGGCGGACCTTCGTAGAAAGTATACGCGTTTGTAGCAGGTCTATTTTCAATGCTTAGCTCAAAGACATTGTTTTCTTCCCAAAATTTAAGAATTTCTTCTTCAATAGCTGGCCAGTTAAGTTGTTTTAGGGTGCGATACATGGATTGCCTTAAAATAAATGTGCCTGCCGAGGCAAGCGTCTGCAAAATTACTCAATTTTTAGGGATTTAGCTACGGATTTTGCGCATAAAAGAGGCGATATACGGTTCGTATATCGCCTCTTTTTATAAAAATGTTAAAATGAAGTTCGTTTTACTGAACCACTAATTTTTTTACACCACTGCCATTTTGAAAATGCAATTGAACCAAATAAATGCCCGCCGGCAAATTCAGATTGGTTGTCATCTGATTGTTTGAAACCGAGATAGATTTCAATACTTTACCGTTTAGATCCGTAATTATTGCATTTTTAAGCTTATTTTCACTTGCATTGTTGGTAATGGTAAGTAAATTTCTGGTCGGATTTGGATACAATACTACTGCATTGGTAGGGTTAAAAGAAACCACATTTACAGCTATTTGCAAGCCCATAGTCACGGCAAGGCGCGGTGCAACATAACTTACCATAGTATCTATGTAACGCATAGCCCGTGCTTTGCTAACAAAAGGATTTGATTTGTAACCATTTGTATTTACTTCGGTTATTTCTGCTTGGGTAAAAGCACCAGAACCTGTTAGGTATGAACGCAAATAGCTTGTATCAGCCCACCATTCCCAAGGTGCAGAACCGTTAGCCAAACCATCAATTGGAAACAATCCATCATAACCTTTGTTTAACATATTGGCGCGGGTTGTATAAACGTCTTTCACTTTGCCTTTATAAATGCTGTTGTTGCCCAGTTTGTTTACGCGCATCATTACATCGCCACTGCCGCTTGCATCTACAACTGTTAATGGTGGCGTCGTGCCTGGTACGTAAACGGTACCATAGTTATAGGGTGCAAATGGATCATAAATTCCGTGAATTGCAATAATGGGCATTTCACCCGCTTCTAGCCAACTTGTATCTCCCATCATGCCCCCAAAGTTGAATGCAACCTTAGAATTGCTGGTATAGCCTTTGTAGTTTTCAGTAACCAAGGCACCTGTTGTTCCTGCTATTCTAAAGCCATTGATATCACCTAACAGCGCGCTGTCTTGAACCATCCATTTGTTTGCATTAAAATCAAAGAATTTAGGTATACGAATTTCACTTTGACGATCCAAAGAAGCATAAGCCAAAGTTACATATCCGCCTGTACCTTGTCCGCCCACAGCAAACATGGTGCTGTCAATTTTCCAAGTGTTGCCGCCTTCTTTAATGTGTTTTTTAAAATATCGTACGCAAGCGCTTAAATCTTGAACTCCTCTATAAGCTGCATTGATAATTGTACCTCTTCTCACATTCACATCTGGGGATATAGGATTCCAACCGAGACGATAACTCATAGATGCAACCACATAGCCGCGCTGTGCAAACTTTTTGCAAATAGCCACGGTAGCGCTGTCATCTCTTGCTCCTGTGGGTTGTTTGTTCTTGTATCTAGGGAGGAAATTGCCTGTGTGGGCAAAAATAATTAACGGCCTTTTTGCATCCGTATTTCCGGTGGGTTCATACAAATCAAAATACATGCTGTCTAACTTGGGGGATCCTGTAAGCACCGTTATGCCATATGCATATTTTAGCTTTTTTGTAATTGTAATCCCAGAATTAGGATACATAGAATCTACATATTTTAGCTGTGCCATAGAAAAGGCTGCGAAAAATAGTAGGATTGAGGAAAGTAATAGTTTTTTCATTATTTTTTGGTTTTTTGGTTTGCGAATGTATGAAATTATTTGATAGTTTGATTCGGTTCGTAAGTAATACTGAAATATGCCATTCTACCAATACGGGGTCCACCGTATACTTGAAACACCATATTGTTGGTTAAATTGGATGCCCCTAATTTAAAAGTAGTATTCAGTTTAGGAATCCGTTTGTTCATTTGTAGGTCTAAACTCCAATAAGTAGGTACATCTCCCGTAAATTGGGGTGACCCTTCAAATCGAAAACCCTGCACCCACTTAAAGTTAACATTAAATCCCACGTTTTCTAAATGTAGCAATTTATTAAAAATGGTAAACTTTTTATTGATATTAGGGGCACCAAACATAACATTAAATTTATTTTGGGGCGTATTAAATGCAGGAATTAATTTATCGTTACTGCCCATTCTGTCTATCATATTCCAGCTCCAATTGCCTCCTACCATAAAAACCTTTGCAAAAAAGTAACTCGCTGCAGCAGAGAAGCCTTGTGTGCTTACAACATCTTTACTATTGGATGCAACGCGATAAGCCTGAGCACTTGTTGGATAATTGTTTACAGTATCTATTTGCGCATCAATCACAATTCTATACCCAATAAAATTGGTATAATAACTTAGATAATAACCTGCGTCTAAAAGCAACTTGTTATTCAAGACAAATCCTTTGTATCCCAATTCAAAAGTTTTTACAGCTTCGGGTTTTATAGGCGCAATATCTATTTTTTTTAAGGTATCGGGGTTTCTTGTATTGATATAATTGATAAAATCTTGGGTTTCATATACATTTTTTACACCATGTATATTGCCTAACAGAATGGCTCTTCCCACATTGTAAAAAAGGTATTGGTCTTGCAAAGTTGGATTGCGAATGGCGGAAGAAAAACTCATTCTCCAAGTATGCAATTTGGTTTTGGAGTAAATGATAGACGCGGCAGGGGAAAATAAAAAATTAAAATTTTGATTTTTATCCAATCTTGCGGTGAAATTTACTTTCAATCTGCGGTTCCAAAAACGTTTGTCAACCCCACCATATATTCCGGCTTCTGTGTTGGTAATTCTTGTATTTCCTGTATCTAAAAAAATAGTTCCATGGGAAAAGGGTCGATACATTCTGGCACTAAAACCTGTGGTAAAATTCCACTCTTTGAATAAAAATCTTCGTTCGCCGGTCGCGTGGTACATGGCAGATTGGTCGAAAAACCGACTGCCTGTGGGGCCACCTTCTCGGTTGTAGCTGTATCTGCTTGCAATTTCTTTTTTCTTCTGCTCAAATTCAGCGGTTCCCGGAACAAGTCTAGAGCTCGTAGAATCGAGCCTGCGATTGCCTGCAAAATCAAAAGGTGAATTACTCTGCGCACGCGCTTGTGCATGCCACTTTAATATGCTATCCCTATTTTTTTCTAAAAATATATCCTGGTCTTCAAAGAAATTTGGGTTGTATTTTGGAAAGCCCATTATTGGATAACCCAATGCCGAATAACCTGGCAAAGCACGCACTTTATTAGAAATATATGCACCGTAATAATTTTGATAATCAGCATACCAAAATTCACTGGGTTTTGCTGTTTCTTGCATTAAACTGGCGGTGAGCACTGCATCATAGGTATTCCCAGCATTTTCATGGGTTGCATAAAACCGCAAATGCCCTTTTTGACCTATTAATTCTATTCTGTTTTGAAAAAACAAAATGCCATTTAAACTGTACCGATTGTCGCCTTGATAAACCGTAGTTCCTGTGCCAAAATTAAAACCATATTGAATTTCATTTTTTGGATTTATTTTATAAGCCAATACTACATTGGTTTTAAAATTTCGGGTGTTGTAATTCACCAAATCTTTTTCGTTATATCCGTCTCTATAAAATGCACCCAATCCTGGGTCGGTATACTTGCTACTTTTCGAAACTTGATCGCTGCTTGCAGTTCCATATATTTCATCTCCATATCTGTTTACCGCATCATATCCTCCCGGATTGTTGGTTTTGGCTTTGCTATCCAAAGTTGCATCCATATTGTTAGCCACCCAATCGTAGGCTCTCATATAAAAAAGGTTGGCTTTAAAAGCAAAAACATCCCTCCCTTTTTTGTTTCTATAAATTTGGGCATATCGAAGCATTACCTGTGCCAGCTGGCGTTCTCCAACTTTCACTTGTGCAGACAAACCAGTATCCGTCCACGGGCTTTTGGTAGTCATTTTTATCACCCCGTTAAAGGCATTTGGACCATAATATGCACTGCTTGCCCCCACAATTATTTCCGTATTTTGTACATCCAATTCACTGGCTCCCAAAAAATTACCCAATGAGAAATTTAACCCTGGCGCTTGGTTGTCTACCCCATCGATAAGTTGCAAACTGCGAACCGGGCTGGTACTGTTAAACCCACGGGTATTGATAATCCGAAAACCCATACTGGCCGCCGTAACATCCACCCCACGTAAGTGGCCCAAACCTTCATAAAAATCAGAAGCGGGTGTTTGTTTAATGGCTTGTGCAGTTTGGCTTTCCACCGTTACAGGGCTTTCCCTCAGCTTCTCTTTGATTCGGTCGTGGGTAATATTCACGGTTCCTACTTTTACAGCTTCAGTTTCAAGTTTCACCGTCCACATGGCAGGCATAGGAATGGGAACTGTAATTTCCAACGTTTTGTATTCTGAAACGGTAAAAACAAGCACCTTAGCGGTATTTGCAGGTATGGAAAAACGCCCAGATGAATCGGCAAAAACAGCAATATTTGTGCCTTTCCATTGCACTTTTACAAAAGGAATTGCCTCATTGTTTTCGCCATTTACAATCAACCCGCCAATATTTTGGGCACTTAAAATGGATGTAACAAATAGAAATACAGCAAGTAAGCTTTGCTTCATAGGCTCAAATCAGTTTGCAATATAGGGATTTTTTATTTTCACTGAAATGGTTTTTTCTAAAGGTGTATGAATGTTGATCCGAAAAATGGCTCACTCCGTCCTCGAAGCAGGGAGGCGGAGGCAACAAAGGGTTCACAAAGATGCACAAAGTAGATCGTCGCAAACAGGTGGGTGAAAACAAACGACGAAAGGGAAGCCACATTCACAAAACTGGCAGCCGGCTGCTTAAACCCTCATGATCCCAAAAGCCTTCGAGAGAAGAGGGAAGCCATAAAGTGTATCCCTTACAAATTGCTCCCCAGTAGAGCTTGTTTCCTTTTAATTTAATAAGGCAAATATGAAAAATGTATTTTAACCTCGTGCAAAAAGCAAAAAATAAAAACCATTCATTTTGTCCATTACTCACATAATTAAATATTTCATCCTTTAGTTGCTGCTAAATACGAGGTTATGAGAAAGGCAAATTGTATACGCGTATTGGTTTCTGCCATGCAATGGATGGTCTCAAATCATTTCTTTGTGCAAAGACCACACATGTGAGAAAATATTGCTCATTTAAACGCAGTGCAAGTCACTATTTCATCCGCATACATATATCCACAATCGGGTATTCTCCTCTGGCCTTTTTTGCTGTGGTTTCCGGTTCTTACAATTACCAATTTTTTAGATGGAACTACAATAATATACTGTCCTAATGTGCCTTGAAACATAGCCCAATCTGTTTGTCCGGTTTTACCCAACCACATCGCTTGACCGTAAACAGGATCGGTGCGTTCTTTCATCATGGTTGCCACGAAAGCACTATCAACAAAATGGTGATTGTTGTATGTGCCGTAATGCAACACCATTGCTCCCATTCTTGCAAAATCACGGGTGGCTGCATTGAAACAGCAATAAGTTAATTCCAATCCCTCTTTTTTATCAGTATGCCAAGTTGCGGCATATTCTGTTCCCAAGGGCTTCCATAATTTTTCTGCCGCATATGTAGCTATGGGCATTTTTACTGCTTCGCGCAAACAAATCCCCAACAATTGCGTGGCTCCGCTTTGGTATTTAAAATTTACTCCGGGTTTGCTCACCACCTGCACTTTGTGCATCGTTTTTTCCAATTCCCTGCCATAATAGGCTTCAGCGGTTATGCTAAATGGATTGTAATAACTTTCAGACCAATTTAATCCCGCAGTCATAGCACTTAAATCGCGCAGTGTAAGTTCACTGGCATATTGTCCTTCCAGCCAAGGCAAATAGGTTTTTGCTTTGGTTTCCCAAGACGGAATTTTGCCTTCCTCAATGGCCATTTGTACCAACAATGTTGTAATGGTTTTAGCCATAGAAAAACTGTTGCTTAATGTGCTGTCTTTGTGGTTTAAATAATAATTTTCTATGGCAATGCTGTCATTTTTTAACACCAAAAAAGAGGTCGAACCGGTTTCTTCCAACATTATTTGCAAATCTGCAGATAATTTTATGGAATTGTAGTTTACGCTATGTGGCAGCATGGATGTTGAGGATCCTTTGGATATTTTGCGGGTTTCAAAATCTTGGCCATCGTAAATGTTGGCTGAATTATAGCCTTTGAGGTAAGAAAGGGCAATGCCGCGAAACAAATACCCATAGCCAAGCACCCAAATTACCAATGAAATTAGGCCTAATGTGCCCAATACATATAATACAAATCGAAATATCCAACGCAGCATATTTGCAATTTTAAGGATTAAACAGTAAGGAACAAAAAATTATTTTGGAAAAGGTGTTGGAAAAGGCTGTTAGGGAAATTAATCCAATGCATCAAAAAGCAAATAGGGTCTAAAATTGAATGTCTTTAGATAGGGTTTTTTCAAATACTTTTTTATTTGTTTTTTGGGGAATGTAAAAAAATAAGCTGTATGATATATTCGATGTGCAGGACAGCAACTGTTCAAAAAAATATAACTTAACTTTCCATAATTATCTAAGCTTAAGCAATATGTAACGATTTCATGCTGGATTGCAATCTCAGAAAAAGATTCAATAGCAGAAATACTGTCATAGCTGGTATTGCCAATAGAATCGAATACGAAATAAGTAGAATCGAAAAAATTAAAATCAATTGGATCGGTTTTGTGTTTCTCCAAATTTTGCTTTTCCGCAAAGGAGATAGAGTCATTTAGTACATTCGAAAATGCAGAATTTAAAAAGTCAGTCCATTCCAATCTATGACCTGTATTTAAATCGAATAGAAAAAAGTATGCCACCAACTTGTATAAGCCACTTTGCCTTCGCAACTATAATCAATTGACAACAGGTTGCCCCTTTGCACTATGCTAAACAATTCATATTTATAATTGACGGCAATTTCAAAAAACAGTTTTCTTAAATCAGCGTTTTTTCTGTAATAAAATTGTTTTAAATTTAAATAAGACAATTCAGATTCCATCATCGTATTAAATATCATTGAATCCACTTTTTCTTTTCCAGTATGCACTTTAAGCAGGTCTATTTTTAACCAAATCTGTTGAAATGAATCTTTGAAATCGCCATTACTTACAATTGAATCTAACGTATATTTAATTGCTGATTTTCGCTTCCCATAAACTTTGATTTGGCTGCCAATAAAAAGACAAAGAAGTAACAAAATATATTTTTTCACAAAGGCAAATTTAATGTGTTTTTGGTTATTTGTAATTTGGTATTTTTGATTACAACATTATTACCCATTCTAACTGAAATTATAGCCACAAAACCCCTACTTTTGCCCCTCCTTACCATGGTTGGAAAAGAAATTTTGTTGCGAGCTTGGGACCTTATGTGCACAGCGCGTGCAATGGCCCGCATATACGAAGAGAATCGCCCTATAACTAAATATGTTCATAGCACTTCAAAGGGCCATGAAGCCATACAATTGGCTACTGGTTTTTTGCTGAAAAATATAGATTATGCCTACCCATATTACCGCGATGAAAGCATGCTTTTGGGAATGGGAATGCAGCCCTATGAGCTGATGTTGCAATTGTTGGCCAAAGCCGATGACCCATTTAGTGGCGGCAGAACCTACTATTCGCACCCTTCCCTTAACCGGGCAGATATGCCTAAAATGCCCCACCAAAGCAGTGCAACGGGTATGCAAGTTATACCTGCAACCGGTGCAGCGCACGGTCTAAAATACCAAGAAGCACAAGGTTTGCTTACGGGCGCTGAAAAACCCATAGTAATCTGTTCCCTAGGCGATGGTAGCGTTACTGAAGGCGAAGTAGCCGAAGGTTTTCAGATGGCGGTTCTGCACGAATTGCCAATTTTATACTTGGTGCAAGACAACAATTGGGGCATATCGGCCAGTGGTGATGAAATGCGCGCCATGGATGCTTTTGATTATGCAGCAGGTTTTAAAGGCATGCGTAGAATGCGCATCAACGGAAATGATTTTGTGCAAAGCTATGAAGACATGGAAAAAGCCATCCGATTTGTGCGCGAAAACCGGGCTCCCATGCTGGTGCATGTAAAAGTGCCACTTTTGGGTCACCATACCAGTGGTGTGCGCAGCGAGTGGTACCGAGATGATATGGCAGAGCATGAAAAGCAAGATCCTTATCCTAAGCTGAAACAATTGTTGGTGGACTTGGCAGAAACCGAGGAAAGTTTAAATGCCATTCAAGAAAAAGCAGATGTATTTATTGCGGAATCTTTTGAAAGGGCTAAAAATGCTGCAGATCCAACGCCGGAAAGTTTGTATTTGCATGAATATGCGCCAACGCCCATAACAGAGGAAAAAGGAGAACGTGAGCCTGCAGGCAAAGAACCCATTATGATGGTTGATGCTGCCTTGTTTGCAGTAGATGAAATTTTAAAGAAACATCCCGAAGCTTTGCTTTACGGGCAAGATGTTGGAATTCGATTGGGTGGGGTTTTTCGTGAAGCGGCAACTTTGGCCCAGAAATATGGAAAAAACAGGGTTTTCAATACCCCCATTCAAGAGGCATATATTGTAGGAAGCACGCAGGGCATGAGTGCTGTGGGTTGCAAACCCATTGTAGAAATTCAATTCGCAGATTATATTTGGTCAGGGGTAAACCAATTGGTGGTGGAATTGAGCAAAAGTTGTTATCTCACCATGGGTAAATATCCAGTGGCATCTGTGATCCGTGTGCCCACAGGTGCTTATGGAGGTGGTGGACCTTACCACAGCGGAACTGTTGAAAGCAGTATTTTACAGATTAAGGGCATTAAGGTCATTTATCCATCCAATGCGGCGGATATGAAAGGTTTGTTAAAAGCGGCTTTTTATGATCCAAATCCAGTGGTGGTATTTGAACACAAAGGCATTTATTGGAGCAAAGTAGCAGGCACTGAAACTGCCAAAACACCAGAGCCCGATGCGGATTATGTAATTCCGTTGGGTAAAGCAAGAATAGTTCAATCTGCGGATGGTGGAAAAATAAAACGTGGAGAATCGGTGGCGGTTATTACCTATGGCATGGGCGTGTATTGGGCCTTGGCGGCATCCAAAAAAT
Organism: Bacteroidia bacterium; assembly: GCA_038317095.1. Lineage (GTDB taxonomy): Bacteria > Bacteroidota > Bacteroidia > NS11-12g > UBA955 > JAGXTF01. The sequence goes on from JBBQBB010000042.1 coordinate 13,602, forward strand.
TGCCCGGTCAGGTAGAAATTCTCGATTTGCGAACCTTAAATCCGTGTGACGATGAAGCCATTTATGCGGCTGCAAAACGCCACGGAAAGGTGTTGGTATTAACCGAAGAAACATTACACAATTCATTTGCTGAAGCCATTGCGGGACGCATTAGTAAAGAGTGTTTTCAGTTTTTAGATGCACCGGTACAAACTTTGGGCAGCGCCAATTTACCTGCAATTCCACTCAATATGGGATTGGAAGCAGAAATGTTGCCAAGCGCCGAAAAAACTTTTGGGGCATTGAAGGATTTATTGGAGTGGTAAAAATATTTTATTTTTAAACTCTATAAAATTTATTTAAATAATTAAATAACTATTACTTAGGTAATTTTTTTATCTAAATTAACCGAGTATAATACAGATACAATTTGGATATTACTCGGTTAAATTGTATTTTTGAAAAGTGTTTTTAAGGGATTCAAGGTTGTTGATAGCCGAAGACCTCAGGGATTTTCCTGTGGTTACTTTGCTCGGTGCTAGGCAGGTAGGCAAAACTACGGTTGCTAGGCAAGTTGTAGATTCCCTAGGTATGGACTCTGTTTTTTTGGATCTGGAAAAGGATGAGGACCGCAATAAACTTACAGATGCAGCCGCATTTCTAAGAATGCATGCCAATAAATTGGTTGTGATAGACGAGGCACAAGCTGTACCAGATATTTTTCGTGTACTGCGTCCCTTGGTGGATGAGGACCGAAGCGCAGGGCGATTTTTGCTGTTGGGTTCTGCAACGCCAGCCTTAGTAAAGGGAGTTTCAGAATCATTGGCGGGCCGCACTACTTATATAAAGTTGCAGCCCTTGTCTGTGATTGAAACTACTGCCGACAGCCTACGTTACCAGTGGTTTACCGGAGGTTATCCAGCTTCAGTGCTGGCCGTTTCTGCTAGGGCTAGGCAGCGCTGGTTTGCAGGCTATATCGAAAGCTATATACAGAACGATCTGAACACCATGTTTGGCATAAATCTCTCTCCGGTGGTTGTGAAAAGGCTTTGGAGCATGCTGGCACATAATCATGGCAATTTATGGAATGCTGAATCTTTTTCACGGGCATTGGGCATAAGCGGAACCACTGTGCACCGTTACCTCGAGTATATGGAAGGTGCCTTTGTAGTGCAATTGCTGCAACCATGGCATGCAAACCTCAAAAAGAGGGTCATAAAATCGCCCAAGGTGTTTTTGAACGATTCGGGATTGCTGCACCAAATGCTGAACATTCGCGATTCTGACTCTTTGCTAGGCAACCCCATTTGTGGGGCCAGTTGGGAAGGTTTTGTAATTCAAGAAATCATGAAACAATTGCCGGAAGAAGTGCAAATTCATTTTTACAGAACACAGCATGGCGCGGAGTGCGACCTAGTGCTTTCTGTAGCCGAAAAACCCATTTTGGCATTGGATGTAAAACTCTCCAATGCACCTTCTGTGAGCCGCGGTTTTATTCAATCTCTCGACGACCTGGGACTTGAAAAAGGCTGGGTAATTACACCCGAAAGTGATCAATACCCGCTGAATAACAGGGTGAACGTAATTTCGTTGTCGAATTTTTTAGGGAGAATAAAAAGCTTGGATTCTACTGAATGGTGAAAAATATCTCAATTAGAATGGAAATATTTAAATGAAATAAAAGTTAAGTGAGTAAAATGAAAATAAAATTACTTTTTCTGATGGCCATTTGTACGCACAAACTTATAGCGCAGAACAATGAATTGCGCGATTGCTATATGGATTTGTGAGATACGGTAGACATTAATCATGTTTACCTCAAAACAGATATACATGTTTTTCATGATTCAACTCAGTTGACTTATCCTTATGACACTTCGTATCTTCCCTATAGTGCAAAGGGAAAATTGTTTCATGCATTTTGGCTAGGTGGTGACTGTTTGGGAAAAGACACTGTTATAGTCTTATACTCAAAAGGAAAAAAAGTATTTGAATTTATTTTGGTTTATGAGGGAGGGCCATACAATTACAACTTAATGCTTGATTTGACGCAAATAAATCCGCCATTAAAAAGGAATGTCTATTTTGTAAAGTGGTATTATCATGCGTTCTATCTTGCTTTCAAATAGGTCATAAAATTAATTTAATTATCGATTGCACAAACAAAATTAAATGGGGAAAACCGAGTATAATACAGATACGATTTGGATATTACTCGGTTAAATACAATTCAGATCCAGAAATATAAAGGCCATTTTCAAATAATTTCTTTCATCAGATACTTAACAGTGTTTACTTCAAACGCATCATTTACCTTCTTATTTAACATCATTTTCCCCATCGGTGATCCCGGTGAAATGACAAAATAGGTTTCATTTTCTAAATTAATTTTACCCAACCCTGCGCACAAATAAAAAACCATTTTTTCTGTTTTTACCAAACTCCCCATTTGCACTGAATCGGACTTTTGATAAGGATCTGTGGTTTTTAAACTCAACAACATTTGTTGGGCTTCGTACAATTGCAAACCGAGTTTGTTAATCTCTATTTGCATCATTTCGCGGGTGGTTTCATACTTATCACCCATGCTGCTTTTTGTATCGTTGTTGCTGGCTGCTCGCGCGTCGTCAATAGATTGTTGTATATACAAGCATTTGTCTTGAAGCAATTGCAAACAGTGGGCGTGTATGTGTTCTTTGGATACCAAAATGATTTGCTGCAAAGATACGGTGGAATGGCGGCAAAAAAGAAAACCGTTGTTGGTAATTTAAATTTTATACACCACAGCGCTACGAAGGCATATCTGAAAATCGCATTTATCAGAAATTGAAATACCGCTAAACCGGCGCCTTTTTTAATTGCTACAAAGTGAAGATTGTGTACAAGGGTAATTAAAATATTATACGCTAAACGCCTCAGTGGCTATATTTTCCTTTTCTATTGAACCAAGACGTAGGATCCCATTTCCGTCCATAAATTAAATAATTGTAAATAAAAGCCAAAATAACCCAAATTATTCCTGAGAAAATAACGACAACAGGAACAATTAAAAATAAATATCCTTTGCCCCAATTCCCTTTTAAAAAGATACCATATTTATCTTCATAAAATTGATAATAATAAACCATACAAAAATAGAAAACAAAACCAACTACCAAGGAAACAGGCATTACCGTTAATAAAGAAACCAAAAAAGGTTTGTTTTTATCTTTTCTTCTGCGAAGATAAAAAAGCGTTAGAACCAATACAACAATCCATAACAATATTTGACTTGCTGTAAATATATTCCAACCAATGGCCAACTCTTTTTCTACGTTTTTATAAATACTTACAACAATATGGCTCTTTTTAAATCCGGCAATGTTGGCAGAAAACAAGGTGTTTTGTTTCTTTTGCGCAGCAAAATTGCATTCATATTCCACGTTTTCTGGCAGCAATATTTTCACAAAAATACTGTCGTACAAATTGCGCGTATGGGTATTGCCCAAAAAATAAGGGAAAGTGGTGTATCTCAAATTTTCTTTCTCATAACCTGTAGGAGTGCATGTATAGCCAATTTTCAATTGATGGCTTCCCTGTGTCATTTCTACATCAAACACAAACAACTGGTCCAACAAATGTTGGTAATGGTAATCTTCTCCGCGCAAATCAAATCCTATGACTTCTGACATGGAATCGCGATTTATTTTCCCCTCAGCAATAAACCCTGCTTCTCTATAATCACTTATAACAGGTTTGCAGGCTATTACCTTTCCATCCAATATGATTTCTAGGTTCACAGGCTGTGCAGAACTGGCTACGAACAAAAAGCGAATTTTTCCAGCATCTTTTGTACACAAGAGACGGTAATCTGCAAAAACAGAGATGATACCGCCGGGTAATTTTCTCAAATCTGCAGTAAGTAATTCATGGGTAATGCGCACATTTTGAACCAATTGTTGACCACTGACATGGGCATCTTGGGGTCCCATATACGCCATGTTGGCGAATAAACTTGACAAATTTATAAGTCCTAAAATAAGAAAAAATCTACGTTTCATTTGTTTTGCAATTTAAGGTTTAATATGCTAACCGTTCAATAGGTAAATAGCCATTGTCTTACATCAAATTCCAAGATACCACTCCACGCCTATTTTTCAAACATTTATTCTAACTTCTGCTTATCTTTGCACGCTTTTTTCAGAGCCTCTATCACACATGTTTGACCAAAATCTAAATGAACAACAATTGGTGCGACGCACCAAACTACAGCAATTGCGCGATCTAGGAATTGACCCATTTCCGCCAGAACTTTACCCTGTAAATGCATATGCTGCTGACATAAAAAAGAATTTTCCCGAAAATCCAGATGACTACAAAAATGTGGTAATTGCAGGCAGATTGATGACCCAGAGAATTATGGGGAAAGCTGCTTTTGCCAACATTCAAGACAGTACAGACCGCATTCAAATTTATATAAACCGCGATGAGGTTTGCCCAGGTGAAGATAAAACTTTGTACAACGATGTTTTCAAAAAATTATTGGATATTGGAGATATTGTGGGCATCGAAGGTTATGTTTTTACAACCCAAACTGGAGAAACCAGCATCCACGTAAAATCTTTCAAATTGTTAAGCAAATGTTTGAATCCATTGCCTTTGCCAAAACAAGATGCAGAAGGCAACATTTACGATGCATTTACAGACCCAGAAGCTAGGTATCGCATGCGATATGTAGATTTGGTTGTAAACCCCCATATTAAAGACATTTTTATTGCCCGAACCAAAGTGGTACAAAGTTTAAGAAACACTTTCAACAACAAAGGCTATCTAGAAGTTGAAACACCTATTTTGCAGCCTATCCATGGCGGAGCAGCGGCAAGGCCATTTACCACACACCACAATACTTTGGACATGCAGCTGTATTTGCGTATAGCCAATGAATTGTATTTAAAAAGATTGATAGTAGGTGGTTTTGATGGCGTTTATGAATTTGCAAAAAATTTCAGAAATGAAGGCATAGACCGCACCCACAATCCTGAGTTTACAGGCTTAGAGATTTATGTGGCTTATAAAGATTATTTCTGGATGATGGATTTTGTGGAAGAGATGCTCGAAAAATGTGCATTGGATGTTTGTGGAACTACCGAAGTTAAGGTTGGTGATACGGCCATTAGCTTTAAGGCACCCTTCAGAAGGTTAACCATGTTTGAAGCCATTTTAGAATACGGTGGGGTAGATATTGAGGGTAAATCAGAAGTTGAATTGGGCCAAATTGCCAAAAACATGGGTGTGGAAGTTACCAAGGACATGGGCAAAGGCAAATTGATAGATGAGATTTTTGGAACTTGTGCAGAGAAACACATGATACAGCCCACTTTTATTACTGATTATCCATTAGAGATGAGCCCGCTGACCAAAAAACACCGCAGCAAGGAAGGATTGGTGGAACGCTTTGAATTGTACATGAATGGAAAAGAAATTGCGAATGCTTACACCGAGTTAAATGATCCTATAGACCAAAAAGAAAGATTCGAACACCAGTTGCATTTGGCAGAAAAAGGCGATGAAGAAGCCATGAGCATGGATTTGGATTTTATACGTGCATTGGAATATGGCATGCCGCCAACTTCAGGTTTGGGCGTGGGTATAGACCGATTAACCATGATGCTTACCAACCAAGTGAGTATTCAAGAGGTTTTGTTTTTCCCACAGATGCGCGCAGAAAAATGGGAAGATTGAAATTAAATTTTTGTTACCTCTTCCTTAACCATGATTGAAATTCTAGAAGCTGAGAGAAAAATACTTTCATGTTTGCTGCATGCAGAATTGATAAGTTCAGTAATCTCCGAAACGGGCATTCCTGCTAAAGTTGCAAGAGACATCATTCGCAATTTATGGCACTATCGTTTTATAAAAGCTGTAGATGCAAATGGCAAAGAACTATTGCTTGTAGACGCCGACCAACTTCACAAAGCCCGGTTTACTATGACAGCAAAAGGTTTAAAAGCTTGGCAAGAGAAAAACTAAGGCCTTTGTATTAAAATATTAAGGTTCAACAATAAACTTCAATTTCATTTGTTTGTACAATTATCTGCGAGTATTTTTGCCGAACAACAGTTAAAATAGATTTTATGTCTGAAACAGCAAAAATTATTCTAGAAGGCAAAGAATATGAATTACCCGTTTTTACCGGTAGTGAGGGTGAAAAATCCATAGATATTTCAAAACTTAGGGATCAAACGGGTTATGTCACCCTTGATATAGGATACAAAAACACGGGTGCTACTACCAGTGGTATTACCTTTTTGGATGGAGAAGTAGGTCTTTTGCGTCACCGCGGTTATTCCATTGAGGATTTGGCTGACAAGGCGAATTTTCTTGAAGTTGCTTATTTGTTGCTTTATGGTGAATTGCCAACGAGAACTGAATTTTTTGATTTCGACGAATCTATCAGAGAGCATACACTTGTAAATGAAGGTTTAGAAGGAATGTTTAAAGCATTCCCAACAGGATCGCATCCAATGGGCCAGCTTATTAGTATGGTAAGCGCACTCAGTTTGTTTTACCCAAAAAGTTTAAACCCAAACCGGGATGAAGGCGCCGTAAATAGAACTGTTTTGCGGCTATTGGCTAAAATGCCGACCATTTGCGCTATGATTTATAAAAAACGCAATGGCCATCCAATTGTTTATCCAAAAAATAATTTAGATTATATTGGCAATTATTTGAATATGACCTTTAGCCAAGTTACAATGGACAACTACACCCCAGATCCTGTGATTGTAGATGCCATGAACAAATTGCTTATTTTACATGCGGACCACGAACAGAATTGTTCTGCCAGCACTGTAAGAATGGTGGGTAGTTCCAATTCCAATTTATACTGCTCTGTTTCTGCGGGTATTTCGGCGCTTTGGGGTCCACTGCACGGTGGTGCCAATCAGGAAGTTTTGGAAATGTTAGAAATGATTAAAAATGACGGCGGAAATGTTCAAAAATGGGTAGATAAAGCCAAAGACAAGAACGACAATTTTCGATTGATGGGTTTTGGACACAGGGTTTACAAGAATTTTGACCCCCGTGCCAAAATAATTAAAAAAGCATGCGATGATGTTTTGAATAAATTGGGTGTGCATGACCCCGTTTTAGAAATTGCAAAAAAATTGGAAGAAACTGCACTTACCGATCCTTATTTTGTGGAACGCAAATTGTATCCGAATGTGGATTTTTACAGCGGTATTATTTATAGAGCCATCGGTTTTCCTACTGACTTTTTCACTGTATTGTTTGCGCTAGGTCGCTTGCCCGGCTGGATTGCCCAATGGCAAGAAATGCGAAGCGATAAACAACCCATAGCGCGTCCACGCCAAATTTACACGGGTCCAACGCTTAGGCCTTTTAAATTTTTCGACCAAAGGAACGATTGATTTTTTCTTTTATCGGTTTAATTCACCGTTGATAGAAGAATCATATCCATCCTCTTATAAATGTTAATTTTGCGCTTCCAATGAAAAGGTTACTTTTTATACTTGCATTTTACCTCTTATTCAATACCGGAACCCAAGCCCAACAAAAATTTTCTATTAGCGGATATGTAAGGGATAGCAGTAACGCAGAAACCATTCACGGTGCCAGTATTTTTGTCAAAGAAAAAAATGAATCAGTAAACACAGGAAACTACGGTTTTTATAGCATTACCTTGCCTTTTGGCGTCTACACAATTGCAATAAATGCACCCGGTTTTACCGAATATGCTAAAACAATAAAATTAGATTCCAATATAAATTTGGATATTTATTTGGCACAAAAAACCATAGGCATACGAACCATTGAAATCAGCGCCCGCAAAAACGATAACGTTCGAAAAATTGATATAAGTACACAAACAATAACCGCCCAAACAATTAAAAAAATACCCGCTTTTTTAGGAGAAGCAGATGTAATTAAAGCGGTACAACTTTTACCAGGTGTTACAACCGTTGGCGAGGGTGCTTCAGGTTTTAATGTACGAGGCGGGAGTATCGATCAAAATTTGGTGCTAATGGACGAAGCACCTGTTTTTAACTCTGCCCATTTGTTTGGTTTTTTTTCCATTTTTAATCCAGATGCAGTAAAAGAAGTTCAACTTGTAAAAGGTGGCATTCCTGCAAATTATGGAGGTCGTTTGAGCAGTACTCTTGACGTTCGGATGAAAGATGGAAACAAGCGAAAATTTGAAGCCAATGGGGGTATAGGTACCATATTTAGTCGCCTAACCCTTGAAGGCCCTATTGTTAAAAACAAAGCCAGCTTTTTGATTGCAGGTAGAAGAAGTTATATTGATGTACTTGCAAAACCTTTTTTAAAAGGAAATTTAAAAGAAAGTCGTTTCTATTTTTACGATTTAACTACAAAAATAAATTTTTCGCACAAGCGCGATAATTTTTATATTTCATCTTATGTGGGCGATGATGCTTTTTTTGCAGCAGAACAATTTGGTGTAAAATGGGGAAACACTACAGCAACTGCACGCTGGAACCATGTATTTAACAAAAGACTCTTTTCCAATTTTACTTATTTTTATAGCCGCTATCGCTACAACATAGAGTTTGGATCCAAAGATGCAAATTTTAATTGGCAGAGTTACATTATTAACAATAGCATTAAAGCGGATTTAAATTATTACGTAAATTCCAAACATGAGATTCAATTTGGTGGCCAATCTACCTATTATATTTTCAAACCCGGCCGGGCTGTAGTTACAAATAAAACAGGTACAATCAATTTTAGTTTGCCTGATAAATATGGGGTTGAAAATGCAATTTACATTTCCGATGAATTTAATGCCAAAGGCAAATTTAGCTATAGGGCAGGTCTTCGCGTCAGCAACTTTGTGTACATGGGAAAAGGGAATGCATACTATTATAAGCCACATCAAGAAGAAGGGGATAGAAGATTTATTGACCACGTTACAAAATACAAAGCGGGTGAAAAAATCGCATCTTATACAAACCTAGAGCCGCGTTTTGGATTTAAATATCAATTTGACAAAGCTGCATCAATTAAAGGTGGTTACAACCGTATGGTTCAGAATTTGCATTTAATTTCTAACACATCTGCGAGTGTTCCTTTTGATGTGTGGCAGCCAACAACCAACAATATAAAACCCGAAAAAGCGGACCAAGTAACATTGGGTTACTTTAGAAATTTTGGAGACAACAATGATTATGAAACTTCATTTGAAACCTATTATAAGGATATGAAAAATCAAGTGGATTATGTGGATGGTGCACAATTGTTGTTGAATGAATTCTTAGAAGGCGAATTGTTAACAGGAAAAGGAAGGGCGTACGGTGCTGAATTTTATGTGCGCAAAGTAACAGGCAAATTAACCGGTTGGATTAGCTATACTTTGTCGCGCAGCGAAAGAAAAGTGATAGGCATCAATGACAACAAATGGTATCCAAATAGGTTTGACCGAACCCACAATTTATATGTAGTCGCCATGTACGATTTAAATGCCAAGTGGAATTTTTCGGCCAATTTTGTAGTGAGTACTGGCACGCCTACCACTTTTTATTCTAGCCAATACAACGTGCAAGGATATACAGTGCCAGACGCAGGCAGCAATGCAAGGAATAATGTAAGAAACCCTATTTATCATAGATTGGACATTGCCGCAACTATGCATGTAAAAAAACAAAAACATTGGGAAAGCAATTGGGTATTCTCGGTGTACAACGCTTATAACCGGCGCAACCCTTTCTCCATTTATTTTTCCACCAATTACAAAGATTTAAATTACAATGCTGCCGTTCAATTTAGTGTCATTGGAAGCTTTATTCCCGCTATATCCTATAATTTTAAATGGTTTTAACAATGAAAAATAGAAATTTATTTTTATTCATATTTTCAATATTATTTATTTTTACATCCTGTGAAAATGAAATAAAAGTAACCGTTAAACCGGGTCCAGAAAGACTAGTGGTAGATGCTTTTGTAAATAATTTACTGGAAAAACAAACCATTCGCATCACCAAAAGTATTCCTTATTTTAACCAGCCGGGTACCGAACCAGCCGTGACGGGAGCAACTGTTGCCATTGTGGATACAACCGATGGCAATACCAAATTGTTTGTTTTTGCAGATAGCGGTATGGGCAATTATATATTCAAACCCAATGCAATAACCGGTGATACATTTACACTAAATCACCCGTATATTTTATTGGTGGTTGAAGGCACGGATACACTCATAAGCGCATCGATTTTAAAACCCACCGCAAAAATTGATAGTTTAAAAATTGTTGCTGAAGATGGAAGCAATTTGGGATTTAGAAAAGGCAATTTTATTGAATTGGCTGGAAAAGATTTGGTTGGATTGGGCAATACATATTGGATAAAAACATACAGAAACGACAGCTTCAAAAATAAAATCGACGATTTAAATTTAGCCTTTGATATGTCCCAAAGCCAAAGTGGAAACCAAGATGGCGGTGAATTTATATGGCCAATACGGTATGGCGCTTTAAACGATTTTGGCAGGCCTTGGAAAAAAGATGAAAAAGCACGGGTTGAAATTTTAAGTATTTCGTATGAAGCTTATGCTTATTTTAATTTAATCATTAGTGAAAACCAAAATGGAGGACTATTTGCAACTCCGCCTGTAAATATTTTTACCAATATTTTTAATTTTAATACTAAAAAAATACGCGCATTGGGCGGTTTTTTCTGCATGAGTGCAGTGAGCAGGGTGGAAAGATTAATGCCCTAAATGGACATTTATAATCTTCAATAATTCCAATCCAAGCAGAAATAACGCAAGGTTATACCAAATCCATTCAACCGCGTTTTATACTGAAAATTAGACGATCCGTTGGTTACTTTACTGGTACTTAAATCTGTGATTTTATACCAGACCGTTTTTTCGTATCCATAGGATTTAGCAACCATATAGCGATACATCAAACCAATTTCAAAATGATGAAATGAAAATTTAATTCCAGTATTAAAAACAAATCGATACAAAGGCAATTCTTGTTTCAAACCTATTTCATCTAAGTGGTATGATATTTTTGTGCGCACCGCAGAAGAACCAATGCTGGATGAATAAGATTCTGTTTTTGCCTGGTCCCCAGAACTGAGCAACATGAGCTCGGGTTGTATTACCCAATAAAGTCTGTCGCTAATCTTGTAATCAAAACCTGCACCAATTACCGCCCCTCGTTGCTTAATAGAAGAAAGTTCAGTAAATGTAGCATCGTTTGGGAGTTTCGATACAGAATTGAAATACTGCTGTACGTCCATAAATCCAAAATAGGGATTGAAATAAGGGACACGTTCCGATTTCCAATGTTTACGAAATCCAAAATTTACATGAAATTGGTGTGAGAAATTCTGAGCCATTCCTATGTCAGAATTTTCTTTTGCCCCTTGATGATAGAAATAACCCACGCCTGGTGCAAAGTCTATCTGTGCCTTTGCCTTTCCAATGGACATTGGAATAGAACAAATAATTACAATAAGGATTTTAAATTTGGTGCTTTTTCTATACATAGGCCCGTTAAATATCAAACAGACTGTTTTTCTTTCAAAAGGTTGTCTGGTTAAATTATTTACCATCTTTCAATTCGTCTCTTTTCAATTTTAACGCGTCCAATTCGTCTCTTAATCTTGCCGCCTCCATATATTCCATTTCCTTGGCAGCGCGGTACATTTCCTTTTCAGTTTTTTCTATGGCTTTGTCCACACTGTGCTTGTCCATATAGGCAACAATGGGATCTGCAGCTACATTCATTTTTTCATCCTCTACGTATGCATAAGACAATTCGTCGCCCTTTCGCATATCTGCCACAGCAGTTTGTTTCATAATTTCCTCGCGTGTTTTCTGCACAGAAAGCGGAGTAATGTTGTGTTCCATATTATAAATAACCTGTTTTTCCCGCCTGCGATCTGTTTCTTCAATGGTGGCTTTCATACTAGCGGTAATTTTGTCTGCATACATTATTACTTTCCCGCGAACATTTCTCGCAGCCCTGCCTATGGTCTGGGTTAAACTGGTTTGACTACGCAAAAATCCTTCTTTGTCAGCATCTAAAATTGCCACCAAACTTACTTCTGGCAAATCCAGTCCTTCGCGCAACAGGTTTACACCAATTAAAACATCAATAACGCCTAACCTTAAACTCCTGAGAATTTCAACACGGTCCAATGTTTTGACCTCACTGTGAATGTAACTTACTTTAATCCCAAGGCGCAACAAATATTTGGTCAATTCTTCTGCCATGCGCTTGGTTAATGTTGTAACCAAAACCCTGTCTCCCATTTTTACCCGTTCATCAATTTCTCCTATCAAATCATCTACCTGATTTGCCAAGGGTCTGATTTCAATTTCAGGATCCAACAATCCAGTTGGGCGAACCAATTGCTCCACCAAAATGCCTTCGCTTTCTCTTATTTCAAAATCTGCAGGGGTTGCACTCACATAAATAACCTGATTTACCACTTGCTGAAATTCCTCAAACTGCAATGGCCTATTGTCCATGGCCGCGGGCAACCGAAATCCAAATTCAACCAAATTTAACTTCCGACTTCGATCCCCCCCATACATGGCCCGCACCTGCGACATGGTAACGTGACTTTCATCAACGACCAACAAATAATCTTCTGGGAAATAATCCAACAAACAGAAAGGACGCTGCCCAGTTAACCTTCCATCAAAATATCGGCTATAATTTTCAATGCCGTTGCAATAGCCCAATTCTCGAATCATTTCCAAATCGAATGTGACTCTTTCTTCCAATCTTTTGGCTTCCAAAAATCTTTGGTTTTGCTTAAAATATTCTACCTGAGCCACCATGTCATCCTGTATTTCATAGATGATGCTTTTCAGTTTTTCTCTCGGTGATACATAAATATTGGCAGGATAAATGGCCGCATTTTCTAAATCTTCTATTTTTTTTCCCGATTCAATTTCAAAACTGTAAATTTCTTCAATTTCGTTGCCGAAAAAAACAATTCTATAGGCAAAATCATTGTAAGCCAAATTGACATCCACTGTATCGCCTTTTACCCTAAAGGTAGAACGTTTAAACTCCGCAGTGGTGCGGCTATACAAGCTTTCTACCAAACTAAAAAGCAGGGTATTTCTGGTAATCGTTTGGCCACGGTGTAGGCGAATAATTGTTTTCTCGTAATCCGAAGGGTTTCCAGCACCGTATATACAACTTACACTAGCCACAACAATCACATCTCGCCGGCCAGACAACAAGGAGGATATGGTTTTTAGCCTGTATTTTTCTATTTCATCGTTGATATTTAAATCTTTTTCAATGTAGGTATTCGAAGAAGGGATATAGGCTTCGGGCTGGTAGTAGTCGTAGTAGCTAACAAAATATTCCACCGCATTCTCAGGAAAAAACTGCTTAAATTCACCGTACAATTGTGCAACCAAAGTTTTATTGTGGCTAAGCACCAAAGTGGGTTTTTGGGTTTGTTCAATAACATTGGCTATGGTAAAAGTTTTACCAGAACCCGTAACTCCCAAAAGGGTTTGGGCACGCACTCCTTCGTTGAGCCCCGCCGACAATTGCTTAATCGCTTCTGGTTGATCGCCTGTGGGTCTAAATGGTGATGTGATGTGAAATTTAGGCACGTTTACAAATTTACCGCTTTTCCATTTTTATTCTGTAATTTCATTTATTTTTTTGTAATAAAAATACTTCTCGCGTATTAAGTAGCGTACCCAATGCCAAAATCCTTTTTGGAAGCTCAGCACTTTCCCCCTATTTTTGCTTAAAATACCCCAAGAAATGACCAAAATAGCCGTTTTAATTGATTTTACTGAAGGTTGTAAAATAGCCGTAGAACAAGCTGTTGTGCTGGCACAGCAATGCGATGCTGAACTATATTCAGTAAACATTATCCCTGAAAATGAAAATATTGAAACCCGTGAAAAGGAACTCCTAGAGTTCACACAGGCAGTAGCGGCCGACCGTGTAAAAATTCATACTATTGTGGGTAAAGGCGATTTAATGCATGCTACAAGCTACGTTTTAAGCCACATTGACCCCAAATTGGTTGTAATTGGAACGCATGGCATTAAAGGTATAAAACAACATTTGTTTGGTGCTCATATTTTAAAATTGGTGCAAAGTATATTGTACCCATGCATAGTTGTCCAAGAAAACACCGTCGTAAATCCATCCGGTTTTCAAAAAATTCTTTTTCCATTGGGTCCTCATAAAAGGTTTCACGTTAAAACAGACCAAACAACCACAGTGGCTGCCATTAACAATGCTGAAATTTATCAGTACGAAATAGAACGAAACCAATTGGATCCTAACGAAATGGTGATGAAAAATAAAAAACTCTCCAAAGAAATCTTTGCTGAAAGAAATCTAAAGTTTCATGAAATTCTTGAAGAAAGCAAAGTCATTTCTATAGGATATTCCCGACAAACCTTACAATACGCCGCTGAACATCATTTTGATTTAATTTCGGTAATGTCTGATGTACCAAACGATGAAATTTATTTTGGTAGGGCCGATAAAGAAAATATTTTAACCAACGAAACTGGCATTCCTGTTTTGTGCTGCAACAGTTGATAACAAAAATTTTTATTCATGGAAACACAGAATTCAGATTTTAATATTTCCAAATATTTCCCTAGTTTGGAAGACGATTTGGTTGCGGAATTGATTAAATACGGCCACATTCGCACTGCCCATAAAGGAGAAGTAATGGTTAAAACAGGGCAGTTCATCAACGATTCTTTAATTGTTTTGGATGGTTTAATTAAAGTTTACAGGGAAGACGATGATGGCAATGAATTTTTTATGTACTATCTCCAACCCGGGCAAGCCTGCGCATTAACCATGAATTGTGCCATTCGTCAAGAAAGAAGTCCTGTTATTGCCATTGCCGTTATGGAAACAAAATTACTTTCCATGCCTGTTCAAATGGTGGATGAATGGATGAAAAAATACACTTCCTGGAATCATTTTGTACTCGATAATTACCGTAGCCGATATATGGATTTGTTAGAATCTTTTGACCAGGTTGCTTTTAGGCATATGGATGAAAGACTGGAATTTTATTTGAAACGATTTGCAGATAAATTAAAAATTTCCGACATAGAAGTTACCCACCAAGAAATTGCCAATGAACTCAATTCCTCTCGTGAAGTGATTTCCAGGCTGCTTAAAAAACTTGCGGATGAGGGTAAAATAAAATTGCACCGCTACCATATAGAAATTATTAATTTATAATTTTATTCATGACTGTAGGGATTCGCAACCTATATTTCTTGGCAATAGTTGCCTGCGTTTGCTTTGCATGCACCCAGAATAAACCAGCAAATAAAATAGTTTCCTCGTTGCCAAAAAAAGATACATGTATCATTCTAGTTCCAGATACCACCACTTTTGAAATTTGTAAAATATCCGAACCAAAAAAATTATTGTCGGTGGTAGAATTTAAAATATTATTCCAAAATAAATATGAAGATAAATTGTATTTTTTTGACCCCAGCCAATTAAAATTAAAAGTAGTTGAAAATCCCATGAATGGTTTTGTTTATGCCATTCATACTGCATTTTCAGAACACCGGCCATTGACCTTAAAACCCGATGATATTTGGCTTTGCATCGTACAAGGGCTTTCCATTCATATCAACCATAATTATGAAAAATACGGGTCTAAAATTGTAAATTTTAAAGGCAAGAAACAATTGGTTATGCGAAATGATGAGTTAGGAGAAACAGCAGAGGCTTGGGGCAGCCTAATTGATTCTTTTTCCGCAAAGGCAAGTGGGTTTTTAAAAAATGATTTTGCTACCAAGGTTATCCCTCAATTCACAACTACCAGCCGTTCCAGCAACATTGCATATAAAGTAACATTGCTAGAAACAGTGCATAAAAATTTCGAATATATTGGCATGACCGGCTGCGGAATTCCAAGAATAACCCTTCACGGGCGAAAAGAAGATTGGCAAAATATTAAAAACAGATTGCAAATATTGGATGCATTTGATATGCAGTATTGGCATAAAGAATTAGACAGTGTTGTCAATCAATTTATTGCTGTTTATGACAAAAAACAAAACAACGAATTTTGGAAAAATATATACAAACTCACTGGAGAAGAATACGAGCCATCTTTTGTGAGTGGCTGGGTTGTGAAATTATTTCCTTACTTAAAAACGGTAGGTGAAAATTTGGGTATGGATTCTACCCAAAGTTTAACCAAATACGAAAGCACGTACATAAAAAATAAATTCTTGTCAAATTCAATGCACTCAAACATACAAACTTCTGATTTTCCTTCTGGCATTTCTAAAATTGATGTTAAATGGGAAATATTTTGGGGGAAGAATAAAAAAATGTTGAATACGCCTGTAGAAAAAAATATGCAAATTCACGCAGGCTTTTTTGGCGTTCTTCAAGATTCAAAAACGCACAGCCTTAGCCCCAATATTAGTTGGGTCGTTTGCACCGAGTAGTGAGCTGGTATTTTGTGCGCTAAAATTCATCATCCGCCCACCAAGTTCACAAAGCGAATTACCAAGGTCACCAATAGCAAACCTTGTTTGTCCTAAAAACCAAACAGATGAACGAGTTACTTATAAACTCTGCGGCTACACATCAGATTCAACGCTATTTTTGCATTGCATGTCCATTCTAAGGAAATTGGCTTCTCAAACAGCAGTCTATGGTCTCAGCACCATGGTGGGCAGGTTTTTAAATTTCCTATTGGTTCCGCTGTACACCGCCCGTTTGGCCAATGTGGCCGACTACGGTGAAGTAAGTGTGGTGTTCAGTTATGCCTCTTTTCTAGCCGTCATTTTTGCTTTTGGCATGGAAACAGGGTTTTTTAATTTTGCCCGTACCGCAGAAAATCCAAAAAAAGTATTTTCCACAGCCACACTTTTTTTACTCGGATTGGGTATTCTTTTTATTCTTTTCGGTAATTTATTTTCAAACAGCATTATGCAATTTGTGGGTTATCCTTCCAAGCAACAATATGCCGTTTGGTTTGTAGTTATTCTAGCTGCAGATGCGGTTACTTCTTTGGGTTTTGCCTGGTTGCGTTTTGCCGAAAAACCTTGGACTTTTGCCACCATTCGGTTAATCAATATTGGCATTAATGTGCTTTCGAATTTGTTCTTTTTATTGCTTTGCCCCTGGTTGCAAAAGCATGGATACAATTGGGTAAATAATTTTTACGATGCCAATAGAATGGTAGAGTATATTTTCTTATCCAATCTGTGGGCCTCTGTAATTACCCTATTGTTATTTTCTAAAATATGGTTGTTTTTGCGCGAAGGTTTCGACAAATTGCTTTTCAAAAAAATGCTTGCATACAGTGCACCTATGATAGTTGTTGGCCTAGCTGGAATGATAAATGAAACGCTGGATCGAATATTGCTAAAAAAACTGTTGCCTGCAAACATTGCCGACCACGAAGCGGGATTATACAGCGCATTTTATAAACTCAGTTTGGTGCTCACCCTTTTTGTGCAAGCTTTTCGGTTTGCTGCAGAGCCCTTCTTTTTTAAACAAGCCGATCATGGCGATGCAAAAACCACCTATGCCTATATAATGAAATGGTTTGTGTATGTCTGCGGATTCATTTACGTTGCCACCATTGTTGCCTTGCCTTGGCTTGGCCCATTGCTAATACGCAACAAAGCCTATTTCGCCGACCCTAGGGGCATGCACGTGGTTCCTGTTTTATTAATGGCCAACCTTTGTTTGGGCATTTACTACAATTTAAGCATTTGGTATAAGCTTAGCAACAAAACTGCTCTGGGTGCATTAACTGCCCTGTTTGGTGCTGCAATTACCTTATTCGGTAATTTTGTTTTTATTCAAACCTATTCCTTCATCGCCTCTGCCTGGACAACCCTTGCTGCATACGCTGGCATGGTTGTATTGGCCTATTTTATGGGCCGCAAATATTACAACGTCCCGTATAATTTACAGCGCATTTTGGGCATTATTTTCATAGCCTTTGTACTGGGAAGCATGGCGCTACAATTTACAGATATTGTTCCCTTTGTTGCCTTTTTGGCCATACCGGCATACATCCTTTTTGTTTGGTTGTTTGAAGCCAAGCGAAAGAAGAAATTGGTGAGGTATTAGCAAAGCATTGCCACTTCACAGTAATATATTTCAGATTCACATTTATAAACTACACATTCAAGAAATCTTGCCATGGATATCAACCATTCACCCCAAATGTGGATAGCTTGTGGATGTGGGGGGCTTGGAATTGTCAAAATAGTTTTTATATATTTGTTCAGCTATTTATGATGAAGGAGGGTAAATCTTTATTTT
>JBBQBB010000043.1:0-30024 GCA_038317095.1 Bacteroidia bacterium
GAAGTGTTTTCTCCCACAAAAATTGAACTTGTAAAGGTTATAAACCACGTTTTTGATAAGTTAAAAGAAATTGCCAATGTAAATGCAGTCAATCTTCACCACGAAATTGAAGAAAATGAAAGTGTTTTCGCGGATGGAAAAATGTTGCTTTCCATTTTGCAAAATATAGTTTCAAATGCATTAAGGCATACCAATCCAGGAGGAAACATTACCATTACAGCAAAAAGAAGTGAAGATAAAGTGATTGTTGAAGTGAAAGACAATGGCATAGGAATGTCGAAGGAAATAACGGAAAAACTTTTTACTCCGCAAATGGCTTCGCTTTCTAAAGCTAGGGCCGCAAATAAAGGCGCAGGTATAGGGTTGTTGTTGGTAAAAGGCTTTTTGGAAAGAAATGGGGGTGAAATTTGGGTGGAGAGTATAGAGGGCAAAGGTTCTTCATTTTATTTTACATTGCCAATAAACAAGATGCCCAACAAAATGGAGAGTCTAAACAACCTAGACCTTAATTAAGAATAAATTCCGCGCACCCAATAAGTGGTGCAATGGCCTTAGGCAAACATGGCCATAACCGCAGTCGATGCCCATATAGGGTTTCGGTTTTAACCGTAAAATGGTGTCAAAATAAGTTGAATGTGCGCAGGAATGGCACCATCTTACACAACATTTTAGATTAAAATCGGATTCACCTTTCATTGTTTCGCAATCCCGAAGGGATGACATGGTTGTAATTAACACTGCAGAAAACCGAAACAAACCCCAAAAGGTAGCTAATTAATATTTATACCTTTCGCCTGGTAAAATGGGTTGTTCGTTTTGTCAAAATATGTAAATTCTATAATTAATATTTAGCCATTTGTAATTCAGACATACGCTAGGTTTAGCAACTTTGCTTTCGGGTACTGATAAGAATATTGGGCTCTACTTAATTATGATAAAAGTTAAAAAGGAAGGCATTCTGCTGAATAAAACCGCGTTGGCATTTGAAAATGAGGGGGTATTAAATCCAGCGGTGGTGCAAGAAGGAAAAACGGTACACATGTTTTATAGGGCCGTTCGCCAGGGAAATTTTTCAACAATTGGTTATTGTAGGTTTGATGGTCCGCTAACGCTTGTGGAACGACGTGAAACACCTATCATAGAACCCTACTTTGATTTTGAATCTCAAGGTATTGAAGACCCGCGAATTGTAAAAATAGATACCTTATTTTATATAACATATACTGCTTACAATGGAATCAATGCGTTGGGGGCCTTGCTTACATCCACAGATTTGAAACAATTTAAGCGCCATGGAATTATAGTACCTCAAATATCCTTTGATGAATTTAAAAATCTTGCCGAAACAACGCATTTGGTAAATAAAAAATATTTTCGACAAGCACGGCATTTTAAGCCAGAGGAAAATATATTTTTATGGGATAAAAATGTCATATTTTTTCCTCGTAGAATCCATGGGTTATTGTGCTTTTTGCATAGAATCAAGCCGGGGATTCAAATTGTTTTTGTAAAGGAGTTAGACCAGCTTACACCGGAATTTTGGAAAGAGTATTTTAAAAATTTTAACGACAATTTAGTGCTTTCTCCGCATGATGGTCAATTTGAATCTAGCTATATTGGGGGTGGCTGCCCGCCTATCGAAACCGAACACGGTTGGCTTGTAATTTATCACGGGGTAAATGATACACCCAATGGCTATAAGTATTCTGCCTGTGCTGCCTTGCTGGATCTGGAGAACCCTCGCAAGGAAATTGCACGATTGCCATACCCTTTGTTTGCCCCAGAATTTGATTGGGAAGTGACTGGGATAATAGACAATGTTGTTTTTCCTACAGGCACAGCCCTGTTTGATGATACGCTTTACATTTATTATGGGGCAGCGGATAAACGCATAGCCTGCGCCTCTGTGAGTTTAAAAGAATTAGTGAACGAATTACTAACCCATATTCCAAAACATGCAAACTGATATTGTTTTAAGACCCAAAAGAAATGCTTCTGATTTTAAAGCGTGGCCGAACCTGGTTCCCGGATTTGACCCCATAGAATTGTTGAAAATCATACCCGGAGAAGCAAAAAAAGCGATTACAAATAATTTACCAGAAATCTTATTTGTCACATCCTATCCTCCAAGAGAATGCGGAATTGCGACCTACAGCTTAGATTTGTTGAATGCCTTGAAAAAGCAATTCGGGCAATCGTATACATACAAGGTTGTAGCCCTGGAAACCGAAAAGATACAAAGAGAATATCCAAAAAACGTCACTTTTGTTTTGCAAACAAACAGTTTGGAGCAATACAAAATTTTAGCGCAGCGCATAAATGCCGATAAAAATGTAAAACTTATTTTTATCCAGCATGAGTTTGGTCTTTTTGGCGGTGAATATGGAGACTACTTATTGGAATTTTTAGCAGCACTTCAAAAACCAGTGATAACAACCTTTCACACCATTTTGCCCAATCCAAATATAGGCAGAAAAAAGGTGGTAGAAAAAATTGCAACCCTATCGCAAAACATTATGGTGATGACAAACAATGCCGCTGTTATTTTAGGCCGAGATTATGCAGTTCCTTCCAATAAAATAACGGTTATTTCTCATGGAACCCATTTGGTTTCATCCTTTGAAACAACACAAAAAAAAATAAAATTTAATTTTAAAAATCGAATGGTTTTATCTACATTCGGTTTGCTAAGTTCGGGTAAAAGTATAGAAACTGCCTTGGATGCCCTTCCTGCAATTGTAGAGCAGTTTCCCAATGTTTTGTATTTAATTATTGGGAAAACCCATCCCGGAATTGTTAAAAATGATGGGGAAATATATAGAGAATTTTTGCAACAGAAAGTTGTCGATTTAAATCTTCAAAATCATGTGCAATTTGTAAATAAATATTTATCGCTGGGGGAATTGATGGAATATCTTCAATGCACCGATATATACCTCTTTACATCCAAAGATCCTTTTCAGGCGGTCAGTGGCACATTTGCTTATGCGTTATCTTGCGGGTGCCCCATCATTTCTACCCCTATTCCCCATGCCACCGAAGTGTTGGATGGTGCCGGTATTATATTTGATTTTGAGAACGCACACCAACTAGCGGGTGCTGCCATCCGCTTGCTTGGCGACCACGAGTTGTTGCACCAAATGCGGTTGAATGCCTTGCACAAAATTAGCCCTACTTCTTGGCAAAATTCGGCCATAGCCCACTGCGATTTATTTGCAAAAACCATTGCTAAAAAAACATTTACCCTAAAATATGAAATACCCGAAATTTCCTTAGCCCATATTCATAGGATGACGACCCAACAAGGAATGATACAATTTGCGGCCATTTCTATCCCAGATTTAAATTCAGGGTACACTTTAGATGACAATGCTCGTGCCCTATTGGCGGTGGCTAAACACTATCAATTAACAGGCGAATCTTCGGACCTGACATTGATAAATACATACCTAAACTTTATGGCTTTTTGCCAACAACCCAACGGCAAATTTTTGAATTATGTGGATTTGGATGGAGCATTTTATGCAAAAAATAGCGACGAAAATTTGGAAGATTCTAATGGCCGTGCATTTTGGGCTTTGGGAGAATTTATTTCTCGAGGCCATTTGTTTCAAAAGGATAAGGTGCAAAAAGCAACAGGGGTTTTTGAAAATTTTCTACAGCACGTTCCTGGTTTACATTCTCCTAGGGCCATTTCTTTTGCCATAAAAGGACTCTATCATTACAATTTGGTTCACAAAAATCCAAACATTCAGCGCCTGATCACAAACTTGGCAGATAACTTGGTTTCTAAGTACAGGGGCGTGTCGGATGATACATGGTTTTGGTACGAAGAATACTTAACCTATGCAAACAGTTTGTTGCCCGAGGCTATGCACTACGCCTATTTGTGTACGGGAAATGTAGTTTTTAAAACCATTGCCAAAACATCTTTTGATTTTTTATTATCCATTGTTTTTAAGAACCAACAAATTAAAGTAGTTTCTAACCAAGGGTGGCATATTAAAGGAAAACTTTCCAATAATTATGGCGAGCAACCCATTGATGTGGCGTATACGATAATGGCTTTAGGGGCTTTTTATGATACCTATAAAACAAAAGACTATTTGCAAAAAATGGAAACCGCATTTCATTGGTTTTTAGGTCAAAACCACCTTCGTCAAATTGTTTACAATCCATGTACAGGAGGGTGTTATGATGGTTTGGAGGAAGGTCACATTAACCTCAATCAAGGTGCCGAGTCTACGTTAAGTTATCTCCTTGCTAGGTTAACCATGTCTCAGTATTTTGGCAATTCAAGGCAAATCACACCTGTGTTGCTCGCAAAGCCAGAGATGCTTAAAAGCGTTTCTTTGGTTGGCTAACCTTGGCGGGCACTAGCTGTATTTACAGCAGGCCAAGGTCGCAAATCCGCGACCAGTGTTATTCATCTTACGCATTTCTTTATCCATTTTACAGTCAATTCCTATTTGGTTTATTTTTTTTGCATGCAAAAGATCCAAGAAAAATCTTTCCTCGTATATGACTGTACAAACTAAAAAAAATGAAAAAATTAAAAGTTCAACTCATCTTAGCTGCAGGTGCCTTTGCTTTAGGCGGCATGTTGTTCGCAGCTGACCACATTGATGCGCCAGGTGTAACTGGTAGTTCTCAAGACATCACAGACCTTTATGTATTTAGAGGACAAGACACCAACAACTTGGTTTTTGTTGCCAATACTCAAGGCCTTTTAAGCCCAGGTTCCACAGGATCTGCCAAATTTGACCCCAACACTTTAATTGAATTTAACATCGACAACAATGGCGACAATGTTGAAGATCTTGTGATTCAATGTATTTATGATGGCGCAAGCAACAAAATGAAGGTGTATGGTCCCGTAAAACCTTCTGAAATAGGAATGCGTAGTAAATTGGAAGGCAATGCTGCAGTAGAAGTAGGTGTTACCTCCTACGGCGCTTCAAGCCCCACAACTATGCAAAGCAATGGAATGTGGGCTTTTGCAGGACCGCGCGACGATCCATTTTTCTTTGACTTAACACAGTACAAAAAAATTATTGGTGGCACAGCAACATCTTTTAATGCTTCTGGTACAGATGCATTTGCAGGAACCAATGTGATGAGCACAGTCGTAGAAATTCCAAAATCAAAGCTAGGTACCGCTGCCTCCATAAATGTTTGGCTAGAGACCAAAAAGAAAATTTAATCTAACAAATCTAAATAAATAGAAAAATGAAAAATAACATGAAATTCTTAATAGTAGGCATTGCATTCATCATTTCTGTAGCCTCTTGCAAAAAGAAAAAAACCGACGATCCAGCAGCAACAACATACTACATGCAATCGGATCAAATGGGGCGTCCAGCTATAAACACTGTGTTTGTAGATGCAGCGGATAAAGACAATTTTAACAACACAACCCCTTCAGCTATGGGCGGTGCATACCAGGCAAAATTTAAAACCAAATTGTTGGCTCTAAATACAGGTTATACTACAAATGCATTGACACAAACCGCAGATGCATTCACAGGCCTTTTGGCAACAGATGTGTTAAGCGCTTCCATGACCAAAAAAACAACTTTCTTTGATGGTACCAACGTACTTACTGGCAGAGCACTGGCGGATGATGTAATTAATGTAGAATTGTTGTTAATCTTTGGCGGACCTGCAGGCTCATCCAATCCCGGGTTAACCGATGACCATGTTAATGCAAATGACAAAGCCTTTTCAAGTACATTTCCCTATTTGGCAAGTCCTTTTTAATCTTTAATCATTAAATGCAAAAAGTAGCAGGTGAAGTTATTTAAATAATAAAGTCTGCTACTTTTTTTTAACCCAAAATAATCTTTCGAAAATGAAACAAATAGGAATAGCATTGTGCATTTTAATACTATTCAATGCATGCGCAAATAAAAAACAAATTACACATTCAGAAGACTATAGTAAATACATAATTGCTGTATCAAAAACACCCCAAAAATTAGAAACTGAAATTGTATTTTGGAAAAAAAGATTGGAAAATGGCAAGGTAGATGTGATTGCCTATTCTATGTTAGGGTCATTGCAGGCGAGTAAGTTTGAGGCAGAAGGCAATATCTCAGACCTCATTGTTTCTGACAGTTTTTTTCTTTTGCAGCATGCACTAGAAAAAAATACATCCTCTGGTACCTTTAGAAGTTTAGCCAAGAATTGTATCAGCCAACATAAATTTAAATTGGCCAAAAAATACATAGACAGTGCACTCGTTTTGGGCGACAAAAAATACAACAGCCTGTTGATGAAATTTGATGTGGAATTGGAACTTGGGAATTATGCAGTAGCCCAAATGACTTTGGCACAATTAAACGACAAAAACGAATTCAATTATTTAATTAGAATGGCTAAATTGGAAGATCACAAAGGAAACCTTTCAAAGGCCATTGAACTTACAGAAATGGCTGCGGGTAAGCCCGATGTGGCCCAAAGCAAGGAATTACAATGCTGGGTGAAGAGCAATTTGGGAGATATGTATGCGCACAACAATGAATTTGACAAAGCGTATGCTAAATATCTACAAGTATTGGAAATAAACCCTAATTATTACCATTGTTTAAAGGGCATTGCATGGATTGCTTTTACCTACGATCACAATTTTAGCGAGGCCAAACTGATATTAGAAAGTATCTCTATTAAGCATCCAATTCCAGATTACAATTTGATGTTATCCAAAATATACAAAGAAGAAAAGAACACCAATGAATATAAAAAGCAAATGCAAACATTCATGGGTAAGGTGCAAAATCCCAAATATGGGGATATGTACAACAAATATATTTTTTACCTAATGACCGAAGATTATTTAAATTACCCTAAAGCCCTGGAGATAGCTAAAGTTGAGGTGAACAACAGACCCACACCAGAATCTTATAACTTATTGGCTTGGGCCTATTACAAAAATGGCAATACAGAAATGGCCTACAAAATTATGAATAAAAATGTCATTAACAAAAACTTTGAACCCGATGCATTGTATCATATAGCTGAAATATCCGCAGCAAATAGAATGAAAAATCAAGCCCAAAAATACTATGAATTAGCCCAAGAAAGTGTATTTGAATTGGGACCAGAATATGCAGACATTCTAAAAAAGGGAATGAATGAATTGTAATGGAATTAAATACGGTTTGGGGATTATTGCCTCAATGCTGCTTCACAGTTTGGGTGCTCAAAATGCAATTTCTGGCAATGTATTTGACGCCAATACTATGAAGCCTATTGCAGAAGTTTCCATATTTTCCGCCAACGAAGAGCTTTTGGCTACTACAAATGACAGTGGTAATTTTGAAATGAACATTTCCAATAAATCGGGTTTGCTATTTAAAAAAAGAGGATACGAAGATTTTTTTAAACTTGTAGATATGCAAAACAACTTGGAAATTCCCATGCAAAATATAATTGTTAATATTTCTGAGATTAAAATAAATAAGAGAAGTTACAATAGCAGTATTGCTGAAATAGATTTAAATCTAAAGCCAGCGAAATCAGCACAGGATTTGCTGAAATTGGTACCTGGCCTTTTTATAGCACAGCATCAAGGTGGCGGTAAAGCAGAACAAATATTTTTGCGTGGTTTTGACATAGACCATGGCACAGACATTCTTCTCACCGTGGACGGCATGCCAGTAAATATGGTGAGCCATGCACATGGCCAAGGATATGCCGATTTGCATTTCCTAATTCCTGAATTGGTAAAAAAAATCGACTTTGACAAAGGTCCTTACAATGCAGAAAAAGGGAATTTTGCCACAGCAGGTTATGTTGATTTTCAAACCACAGATTATTTTCAAAAAAATAAAATAGTTTTTGAATATGGCCAATTTCAGACACAGAGGTTGCTGTTACTGGCCAATTTGTTTAAGCATTCACGGTCAAACGCCATATTTGCATTTGAAGGTTTAAAATCAAATGGACCCTTCGAATTGCCGCAAAATTTCAATAGAATAAACGCATACACAAAGTGGAACTGCTTGTTGAATAGAAATACAAAATTGCAATTTACGTCTTCCTTTTTTACAAGTCAATGGAAAGCTTCTGGGCAGATTCCCGAGAGGGCTGTGCAAAATGGAACTATAGGCAGGTTTGGAGCCATAGATAGCAATGAAGGTGGCAAAACTTCGCGAATTAATTTTTCAGTATCAACGACTACAAAAATAGGAACATCACAATTTCAGCAAAAAATGTTTTACGCAAAGTACGATTTCAATTTGTTTTCTAATTTTACTTTTTTCTTGAAGGATTCCCTCAATGGAGATCAAATAAAGCAAGCTGAAAAGAGAGATATGGTTGTCTATCAGAATTCCATGAACAATTCAATTAAAATAGCCAAACAGCAATTTGCGATTGGTTCGGGACTTTATTTTAGACTTGATTGTGTTCAAAATGCCGAGCTTTCTCATACTTTTTTACGGACCAAACTAATTGATCCTTTGCAATTGGGTAATATTACTGAGATGAATTCGGCTATATTTACGAAAATATCCCATACTGGCGCCAAATGGAAATATGATTTGGGTTTGAGACTTGATCATATTGGTTTTTATTACGCCAATAAAATGGAAGTCCAAAATTCAGGTTACAATAAAGCCTTGGTTTTAAGTCCTAAATTAGTGGTTTACCGCATTCTAAATGATTTTGCTAGTCTCTATCTTAAAGCGGGCAAAGGATTTCATTCCAATGATACACGACTTGTAATTTCAAAAACCAACCAAAACATACTCCCAGCGGCTTATTCTTTAGATTTAGGGACAACCCTAAAAATAGGTAAATCTGCTTTGCTAAATGTAGGAATTTGGTATTTAAAATCAAACCAAGAGTTTGTGTACTTGGGCGATGAAGGTATAACTGAACCAAATGGCAGAAGCAGACGAATAGGGATGGATGTTTCAGCCCGAATTCAATGGTTTAAAGCACTTTATTCCGATGTTAATTTAAACATTTGCAACCCGCAGTATTTGGATAAAAAGCGGGCTGAAAACTATATACCACTAGCCCCATTAACTACTGCAACTTCGGGCATTTATTATGTCACAAAAACAGGCATTACTGCGGGCTTACAAGGGCGATATATGGCCAATAGACCTGCGAATGAAACCAATACGATTGTTGCAAAAGGCTATTGGGTGGCAGATGCCAATTGTACTTACCAATGGCGAAGATTAGAGTTGGGTGTTGTGGTAGAAAATGTATTTAATACCCGCTGGAATGAAGCACAATTTGCAACGGAATCTCGTTTAAAAAATGAATCTACACCTACGACTGAAATTCATTTTACGCCGGGTACCCCGATTTTTGCAAAATTAAAATGTACACTTACTTTTTAATAAGCAACGGATAAAAATTCAACCACCTATAAATGCAAGTTCTATACAAAAATAAGTCTTATATTTGCCACCTATTTGTTCCAAAATGGCGAATACACAAATTATACCTGAAGCTATGTTGGTAGTGCAATTGCAGGAAAAGAGAGAATCTGCGTTTGCTTATTTGTATGATAAGTATTCGGGTGCCTTGTACGGGGTAATTAAGCGTAATATCTCCGAAGAAACCCAATCTACAGATATTTTGCAGGATGTATTTGTAAAAATATTCAAAAACATAGATAATTACAACGCAGAAGCAGGAAGTTTATTTACTTGGATGATGAATATTGCCAGAAACGCCAGCATTGATTTTTTGCGTTCCAAAGCCAACCACAATGACCAAAAAAACAGAACTATAGAAGATACAGCCCATTATTTGGATAAAAATCATCAGGTCGAATTAAACATAAATACCATAGATTTAAAAAAATTATTAGATAGGTTGCCAGAGTCGCAAGCAGAAGCTTTAGAGTATGTGTATTTCAAAGGCTATACACAAAAGGAAACTTCAGAATTGCTAGATATACCGCTGGGAACAATAAAGACCAGGGTGAGGCTAGGTATTAATTCACTCAAAGAATATTATAAGGTATCACAATGAATGTAAAGGAATATATAGAATCTGGAGTATTAACATCCTTTGTGTTGGGAGAATTGAATTCTGCCCAATCCATGGAAGTAATGAATCTGGCGAAACAATTTCCAGAAATAAAACAAGAAATTGGGGATCTCGAAAAATCGCTTGAAAATGCGGCATTTGAAGCTGCAATTGAACCACCAGCTTTTGCAAGGGAAAATATTTTGGCAACATTTAAAGAAAATACACCCGGTGTTTCAACTTCCAAACAAGCCGAAATATTAAAAGTTTCTTACAAAAAATCTTATAGAAGTATTGCAGCAGCGGCGGCCATTTTGCTCATCGGTAGTTTGTTTGCCAATGGTTATTTATTTAACAAATTAGACCACAAAGAAAAGTTGATCGCAAGTTTGCTTTCTGACAAAGGTGCACTGGCCAATACGGTTAAAAAGCAGGAAGTAACTTTAAGTGCACTACAATCACCAGGCGTTAAATTGGTTCAAATGGCGGGCACTAAAAACCAACCAAGTGCTGCTGCAAATGTATTTTGGAATTCTAAAACCGGAGAAATATTAATAGATGCCTATGCGCTGAACAGCAGCGATTTAGAAAAAGGTTATCAATACCAATTGTGGGCAATTGTAGATGGCAAGCCTGTAAATGCTGGCTTATTCGACGGGGACCACAAAAAAGGCAAAATGAAAGTTTTGGTTTTAACCAATGGAGGCAAAATGCCAAGCGCATTTGCGGTTACCATTGAAAAAATTGGCGGAGTTGAAAGCCCAACTATGGAGAAAATGATATTGCTAGGTGCTTCTAGTTAGATCCTAGATTTATGAAGGTTTAATGCAATCTTTGTTTGGCTATAATAATTAAATTAAAATTTAAAATGAAAAAGATATGGGTGATTGTTTTATTTCTAAATTTTTTTCAGATATATGCCAGTTCGAATGATACATTAAAGTGCAGCAGAGGTAGGATTGATTTGGGATTTGAACTTCAGGGTTATCCTGCAGGTTTAATACCCACACTTACATGCAATTATTTTGTTCACAATGGGATTGCATTGAGATTCAGGGCTGGAGGAAATTTTGCAAACCGACGCAATTGGAGTCCATACAATGACAATGAAACCGCAGTAGGATACGGGGGCAGCGTGGGTTTAGTTACTTATTACCCATTTAAACTAGGCCATTTTACCGCTGGAATAACTACAGATTTGTGGAATATGACCACGAAATGGAAAGACAATCTCAATACGGCCCAGCCGACATCTGGTACAACTAAAACCTTGGTTTTGCAGCCTTGGGTAGATGTAGGTTATCTTTTTAACATTAGAAATACCAGGCTTAATATGGGGTGCACATTGGGCTTTGGCAGGGAAATAAATGTCGTTACAATTGGCGATAGGGTAGGTGAAGGCTGGATGAATTCGGCGACTTTTACCGTGAATTATACATTGCACCGGTAAATTTAAGTCTGTGAATGCAATTGCAGACTATTATTTATTCCTCTCCGCTAAATTTGGGCAACTGAACTAATACTGTTCATACCAACTAAATTTTTCTTGCACAATTTTGGTTTTCTCTTTTTCTAAATATGCTAATAAAGAGGATGCAACTGGGGCGTGTTTTTTTCCCTTAGACCAAATTAAACTCCAGGTAGTTTTTATGGGAAGCCCTTTTACGGGTATTATTTGTAGTTCTTGATTGTGCAATTCGTTTCTGATTCCAATTAGCGGCATAATAGAGTAGCCAAGACCAGCCAATATTGCCTGTTTCACGGCTTCATTCGATGTAAGTTCCATTTTCTTTAAAACCGCTATGCTATTTTTTGAAATAAAATGCTCCATGGTTTGCCGTGTGCCCGAACCTTTTTCTCTGAAAATAAGCGGTAAATTTTCAAAAATATCCATGTTTTTAACCCCTTTCTTAAATTTCTTTTGCGTATTCCCCACGAGATATAATTTATTCTGCAGCAAATCTAGTTTCTCAATATTTAGTGTATTGGGTAAAATAGATACGAGGGCAAAATCAACTTCATTGTTTTCTAAACTCTCTATCACTTTGTTTTTATTGGTTACATCCATCATCAACTCTATTCCCGCATGTTCTTTCATGAAATTGGCAAGAAAATAGGGCATTACATATTTGCCTGTAGAAACCACCGATATTTTTAGCCTTCCTGTTAGCTGTCCTTTGTATGCGAGGGTTTTATAATTGATGGCATAAACTTGTTGAAGAATATTCTCTGCGGATTCGGCAATTTCGCGCCCAAAATCGGTGATATAAATCTTTCGTCCAATGACCTCCGTTAACGGAATTTCGAACTGATCCTGAAAGTTTTTTAGCTGTATGGAAACGGCGGGTTGCGTTAAATGCAACTCTTCAGATGCTTTGGTAACGCTTTCTGTCTGTACAATTTTTAGAAATATTCGAAGTTGATTTAAGGTATAGTTCATAAAAATATTTAATGGAATACATTACAAAGATAAATAAAAACTTATGAATGGAAATGTTCAGTTTTGTGGTGCGAAAAAAAACAAATAGAACATGACTACAATAACAGTTGCAAAAGGCGATGGCATTGGCCCTGAAATAATGGACGCCACCCTAAAAATACTTATGGCAGCGGGTGCCGATCTTAAAATAGAAGAAATAGAAGTAGGTGAGAAAGTGTACCTCGCTGGCAATACAGCCGGCATAGCCTCAGAATCTTGGGAGACCATTCGAAGGAACAAAATATTTTTAAAAGCGCCTATTACCACACCCCAAGGTGGTGGGTATAAAAGTTTGAATGTAACGACCCGCAAATTTTTGGGTTTGTATTCTAACGTACGTCCTTGCATGAGTTTGCACCCTTTTGTAAGCACCAAACATCCAATTATGGACATTGTGATTGTGCGCGAAAACGAAGAAGACTTGTATGCAGGGATTGAGCACCAACAAACGGACGAAGTGGTGCAATGCTTAAAATTAATTAGCAGGCCAGGTTGTGAAAAAATTGTAAGGTACGCCTTTGAATATGCAAAACAACAAAACAGAAAAAAAGTAACATGTTTTACCAAAGACAATATTATGAAACAGACCGACGGGTTGTTTCATAAGGTATTTGATGAAATCGCTGCTGAATATCCAGAAATAGAAAACGAACATTGGATTATAGATATAGGGGCGGCAAAAATGGCCGATACACCAGAAATTTTTGATGTAATAGTTATGCCAAATCTATACGGCGATGTATTGTCCGATGTTGCTGCACAAATTACGGGTTCTGTAGGCTTGGCTGGCTCTGCCAATATTGGTGAAGAATGTGCTATGTTTGAGGCAATTCACGGCTCTGCGCCAAGACGTGCCGGTCAAAATGCGGCAAATCCGTCGGGTTTATTGCAAGGTGCTATTATGATGTTGAATCACATTGGGCAAACCGAAGTGGCAGAAAAAGTACAAAATGCATGGCTAAAAACCCTCGAAGATGGCAAACATACTTACGATATTTTTAAAGACGGCGTAAGTAAGCAAAAATTGGGCACCAGAGAATTTGCTCAAGCAGTAATTGCCAACTTGGGAAATAAACCAGCTATTCTAAAATCTGTTTCGTATTCAAATAGTGCGGCATTGAACCTTCCAAAATACACCCGCAAACCAGCAGCCAAGAAAGAACTTGCAGGCGTGGATATATTTGTCCATTGGGCTGGCAATAACCCAGATGAATTGGCGGAAAAAGTAAAGAAAATTGAGAGCCATGGAATTTCCCTTACTATGATTACCAACAGAGGAATTAAAGTATGGCCCGATGGTTTTAAAGAAACTTTTTGCACAGACCATTGGCGGTGCAGATTTAAACCAAATGAAGGGTCCGAAATAAATAAAGCGAATATCATTGGTCTTTTGGAAAGCGCATTAGAGCAAAATATTGATACAATAAAAACCGAGAATCTGTATGCGTTTGATGGCAAAGCTGCGTATTCTTTAGGTCAAGGTCAGTAATCAAAATAAATAAAAAAACCATGAATATACAACTCATAGAAGGCGAATTTAAAGCCAGTGATGCATTGGATTTGGTCACCCAAATGATACACATAAAAATAAAATATCATGAAAATAAAATTAGCAAAAGTGAAATTGAAGAAGATATAAAAGCACGCGAAAGAAAAATTAAAATGCTTCAAAAAGAGCT
The DNA here is from genome assembly GCA_038317095.1 of Bacteroidia bacterium. Taxonomy (GTDB): domain Bacteria; phylum Bacteroidota; class Bacteroidia; order NS11-12g; family UBA955; genus JAGXTF01. The sequence goes on from JBBQBB010000043.1 coordinate 14,152, forward strand.
GTTTGAAATCAGAGAGAGTTTTAGTGATCCAACCAAAGGTGTAAGCATAAAGGCAAACATAATTATCAATTTGAAATGAGAAAGTCAGAATTGTGGGTACATTTAAGTTTTGTGCTTATGATACTTTTCGTACTGCTGGCATTTGTTACAAGCGATTTTGTAGTGCGAAAAATAATGGCGTCACTTTGCATTGTTATTGGAGCCTTTGTGTTGCATCGTTCATCGGGTCGAAACAAAACGGGCAACAATGAGCATACAACTTTCTAAATAATTTTGCGCGTTTGGAAATAGGAGTTGACGGCAAAATAGATTAAGAGAAATACTACATGCTGAAAGACAGAAAAGTAATCATTGCAACCAAACATGGAAAGGAAAAAGTAATTGCACCTATTTTAGAAAAAGAATTTGGCCTAATTTGCACCGTTGACCTAAATTTAGATACCGATGAATTGGGCACTTTTACAGGTGAAGTTGCAAGAAAAGATGACCCAATAACCACAGCAAGGAACAAATGCAAAATGGCTATGGAATTGTCCAATTGCGATATGGCCATTGCAAGCGAAGGGTCTTTTGGTCCGCATCCCGACCTGTTTTTTGTGCCAGCCGATGATGAATTTCTGCTTTTTATGGACATGAAAAACGATTTGGAAATTGTTGCACGTGAATTGACTACAGAAACAAATTTTAGAGGTGCAGAAATCCATTCAGAAAGAGAACTGAAGGACTTTGCAAACATTGCAAAATTTCCTTCCCACGCTTTGATTTTAAGAAGGCATATTGGTGATTTTAGAGATATAAAAAAGGGCATTTCGGATTGGAGCACCTTGCAAGAAGGGTATCGTTTTTTTATGAATACTGGCGGCAAGGTTTATGCCGAAACAGATATGCGTGCCATGCACAATCCAACCCGAATGTTGGCAATAGAAAGGGCTGCGCAGAAATTGGCAGTGCAAATAAAGTCTCTCTGTCCGCAATGTCATACCCCAGGCTTTTGCATCAAAGAATCAAAAAAAGGACTACCTTGCGAAGTGTGTGATTTTCCAACGCGTTCCATATTGTGTTGTATTTATACTTGTAAGAAGTGCAATTTTAGCGAAGAAAAAAAATATCCAAACGGAAAAATGACGGAAAATCCCATGCATTGTGATTTGTGCAATCCTTAAGTAACAATTATGAGTAGAATTTTAATTAAACAGGCAAGTGTTGTTAATGAAGGAAAAGTATCTATTGCAGATGTACTTATCATTGGCGAAAGAATTGAAAAAGTTGCTTCGAATATTTCGGATCCCAATGCAACCATTTTTGAAGCAGAGGGATTGTATCTTTTACCTGGAGTTATAGATGACCAAGTGCATTTTCGGGAACCGGGTCTCACCCAGAAGGGGAATATTTATTCAGAATCAAAAGCGGCCATCGCTGGAGGCATTACTTCGTATATGGATATGCCCAATACCATTCCCAACACGCTTACCCAGGAATTGTTGGGAGAAAAATATGCCATCGCGGCTCAAAGTTCCCTGGCCAACTATTCATTTTTTATGGGGATAGGAAAAGATAATTTGGAAGAAGCTTTAAAGACAGACAATGAAAATGTTTGTGGAATCACAGACGATGGATTGTATTTTAACAATGACGAAGGTATATTGGCAAATTACCCCGATTACCTAGATAAACTTTTTTCTAGAAGCGAATCACTCATTGCATTGCACAGTGAAAACGACGCTATCATTAGAAACAATACAGAAATATACCGTAAAATTTACAATAACGATATTCCATTTAAGTTTCACGCACTTATACGCAGCGAAGAGGCTTGTGTAAATGCAACAAAGGGTGTATTGGAAATAGCCAAAAAATACAACAACCGACTTCACTTGTTTCATATTTCTACCTTGGCAGAAGCCAATTTGTTAGACCAAACTTTGCCGATTCGAGAAAAAAGGATTACCGCAGAAGCATGCATTCACCATTTGTGGTTTTCGGATAAAGATTATGAGAAATTGGGTGCCAAGATAAAATGGAATCCATCCATAAAAACTGAAAGTGATAGAAATGGACTTTTAAACGCATTGTTGGAAAATAAACTTGATATTATTGCTACCGACCACGCGCCACATACTAGGGAAGAAAAAAGCGGAAATTATTTCAAAGCGTTGTCTGGTGGTCCGCTGGTTCAGCATGCATTGCCTGCGATGTTGGATCTTTACCACCAGGGCAAAATTAGTTTAGAAAAAATAGTGGAAAAAATGTGTCACAATGTTGCTGAAATTTATAGAATCGAAAATAGAGGATACATTCGAGAAGGATACTATGCAGATCTGGTTTTGGTTGATTTGAATAATCCATGGAAAGTAAACCCTGAAAATATTTTGTACAAATGCAAATGGTCTCCATTTGAAAATCAATTTTTTCAGAGCAAAGTATTGAAAACCTTTGTAAATGGAGCCTTGGTTTATGATAACGGCATTTTTAATGAAATGGAGAAAGGGATGAGGTTAAAATTTTCGAAAATAAGGTAGAAAAAATAAAACAAATATCAAACCCAAAGTCGCAATAGATTGCTATTGCGGATTTTGGGTTAAAATAAAAAAACAAACAAAGCAAACAAAAGACATGAACTTTGACTTATTGATTGAAAATCTAACGAACCCTGCATTGCTATTTTTTGTGCTTGGAATCATTGCTGTGTATTTAAAAAGTGATTTAGAAATACCACCCAATTCTTCCAAATTTATTTCACTTTATCTATTATTTGCCATCGGATTTAAGGGTGGACAAGAATTGTCTCACGAAAAATTTACCAGCGAAATAGCCTTGTCTATGTTGTTTGGTATCGGCGTTTCTTTGGCCATCCCATTATATACTTTTTTTATATTAAAAAGGAGATTGAATGTGTTTGATGCAGGAGCCATAGCCGCAGCCTATGGATCAGTAAGTGCGGTAACTTTTGTAACCGCTGTTTCCTATTTGGAATCTCAGCAACTGAGTCTTCACGGGCACATGGTAGCTATAATGGCTTTAATGGAATCGCCGGCAATTATTATTGGACTGGTATTGATATCTATTTTCAACAAAGAAGAGTCAAATACGATTAATAAAAGTTCGGTTATAAAACACTCTTTTACGAATGGAAGTGTATTGCTTATTTTGGGAAGTTTAATTATAGGTTATTTGGCCAGTGCCAAACAGGCGGAGGGAATAAAGCCATTTACCAATGATCTTTTTAAAGGATTTTTGGCTATTTTTCTTTTGGACATGGGCATTACTAGCGGTAAGAAATTAAAGTCTTTCTTTTCATTTGGTTGGTTTCCTTTTGCATTTGCCATATTCATACCGTTGATTAACGGTTCCGCCGTTGCCATGCTGAGTTCATTTGTTACAAGCGATATAACCAGTAGATTTATATTTGCTGTTCTGGCAGCGAGTGCCTCCTACATTGCGGTTCCAGCGGCAATGAAAATTTCTGTTCCAAAAGCAAATCCTGGGCTTTTTTTACCCATGGCACTTGCAGTAACATTTCCAGTTAATATTACGGTTGGTATGCCCATTTACTTTTTGATTGTACAAAGGTTTTGATTGCGAATAAGTTTGTAAGATAATGGATTATTTTCTAAATTTGCTGACAATTGTTTTTTCATTTGTCCAAATTTAGAAGCTATAATGAAAGTAAAATCCGAAGCAAAGCAAGCCGTTCAAAAAAAAGGTATTGTTAAAAAAGCGGTCAAAAGCAAATCCGCAGCATTTGTTGCCGAAGCTATTGAGCATTGTCGACTTGGGAAAGTGGGCCTAAAAGAAGCAGAAATAATATTGCATGAAAAACCACTTCATGTGGAACTTGCTGAATGGATAGCTTCGGAATATTACGGCGGTGTAAGGTCTGTTTCTAGCAGTAAAAAAGCATGGGATGTGGAATTGCCAACTGGTGAAAGAATACAAGTAAAATCGCACTCTAAGGCATCATCAACCACAGCGGAATGTACAACATTGTCAAAACATTCCCAAGGCGTTACATATTTATTTATTGTGTTGTTTAGTTTAGATTTATATATCAAAGAAATATTTTTTATAGATATCATTGAAGCAGAAAAAATGAGCAATGTCAAACGGGAAATAACATGGGGAAAACTGAGAAATGAGAATCATTCTCAAATATTAAAGCCTTTTAAAAAGAAATTTCCATATCTGTTCATGAGTTAAAAAAAATCCTACAGATTTCAAAATTAAAGTCAAAAACTCGGCCAAGGTTTGCAAAAGATTTTGGCATACAGAAAAAGGATATTTATATTTTAGAATAATGGAGGACATTCTTTCTAGGTATGGAAATTTGTATTGGGTTTATAGTAAAAGCTTTGCCTATTGTACAATATGTGATTTTTGCATATAATTTAAATCCAAATGCAATACTTGCATTTGGATTGTTGGCGACCTTTGCCACCAAAGTTTAACGTGCAGCTCTGTCGCTGTAAATAATGGCAAAACAGTATGGTTGAAATTTTATTTTTACGTTCAAATTAAAGGATAAGTAACATCCAACAAAGTTTGTATATCTCATACACAAGATGAGTGGGCTGGAGTTACGTTTTTGACATTGACAATGAAAAATGCACTTAAAACTTTAATGTACATATTTAAAAAATTGGACGGATTGAAGAGAATTGGCAAATTGAACCTCTTTATGCGTGTACCACTTTTTTTTGCATCTGTATTTTAAGATTAAACACCCAATGAACAAAGATTTCACCAAACTTCTAGAAACCGAAAACAAGCAACTGGCCAAACTTCAAGAAATAGTTCAGCAAGCTATTTTGGAGGAAAAATTAATTGTTGAGAATCTCTTACACCAACCTAAAGAGGTTATCAGTACAGGGCAAAATATTTCTGACAAAGTTGCGACTTTTGGAGGTAGTTGGAAATTTATTATTGTATTTTCTGTAATAATATTTATCTGGATTTTGTTCAACACACTTTCTCCAAAAGGATCTGAATTTGATCCCTATCCTTTTATATTAATGAATTTGCTATTGTCTGCCATTGCAGCTTTGCAGGCTCCTATAATTATGATGAGTCAAAACCGAAAAGAAGAAAAAGACAGAAAGCGCAATGAAAACGATTACTTGATAAACCTTAAAGCAGAATTGGAATTGCGAAGTTTACACCAGAAAATGGACTTGTTACTGGAAGAACAAATAAAAATACTATTCGACAGTCAGGCGAAACAATTGGAAATATTGAATCGGATAGAACATAAATTGAGGACAGGTTAGCATGGCTTCGATTTATAAGAAAATAATATTGTGAAAGATATACATTACACAATTTTCACCCATTAAAAAAGCATAGTAATTGACCCTAGTAAGCTTCTACCATCTGAGGACCAAACTCCAGGACCAGGATAAAACTGCGGGCGCTTTGTAAAGTAAGATTTGTTGCTTAAATTGTTAATCGATAGTTTACACGAAATACTTTTGGTAAATTGGCAGGCCAAATTTAAATCCATCAACGAATATGATGGCACCACGCCTACTGCACCTGCAGCATCTGGCGCCAATGAATTTAAAGCATCCGCATAAGTTTTTGCTGTGTAAGAATACAAAAAAGTGCCACTGATATTTTTATAAACAAAACTAATTCCATTGCGACTAATATAGGCGGGTGCAGATTCAACTTTGTTGCCCACTATGGATTTATTTTCATTCCCTTGTTTAACAATTCCTTTTATATAAGTTGCATTCATCAGTGAAGTGCTGGTAAAAATGGAAATGAAAAAATATTTTGAAAAATGTTGGTTAAATTGAACGAATATTTCTGCACCATAGCAGCGTGAATTGCCAATATTGGTATGTACAACGATATATTTCCCTGCAGTATCTATTTGGGCAATGGTCCCCATACGGTTTTTGTAGAGCAATTGGAATGCGCTGACATCCCATTTCCAGTGTGTTGATGAGCCTCTGAAACCGATTTCACCATTATAGCCGTATGCATCTTTTAAACCTGGTGCCACCTTTTCATAGATAGATACTGGAATGATATCTTTAAAAATTATGGGCCGGTATGCCTGGCTCCAACCTGCATAAAAGTTGCTATTCTTGGCAATGCCATATTGCGCGGATGCCCCCAATAAGGGGAATTTATGTACAATGTTTATTGGAACCTGTTCTGCGGGAAGATAAGCAATCTGTCCATTCAATTTTGATCCGCCATTTTCATACCGTATTCCTGTGCAAATGGAAAACTTTTCGGAAATTTCAATTCTATTTTCTGCGAACAATGCTATATTTTTGGAAAGAAGGTGCATATCTCTTCCCCAGCTTGTACCCGGCTGCAATGCAATGTTCCAATCGCTTGCAGTGCTTCCTTTTCCTTGTTGCATGCGGTGTAAATCGTTGCGCATTAACTGAAAGCCTGTGGCTATTTGACCCTTCAATTTTCTCAATTTGTATTTATGCAAAACCCGCATTTCACTCGTGTAACTGTGGTATTGATCAATGTCTACTTGTCTGCTTGCATATTGCATTGTTGCAGGGTCTATTTTATCCACCAAATTGGCAGGTTTGTCAAACATCACACTGCTTCTTTGCCCCAACACGGCTGATATATTCCAAAATATAGATGTATTTATACTTGGATTCCAATTTAGCGATATCGCAGGAATAAATATATTCGGTCGATAATAGTTTCTGCTTCTACTGCTCGCTTTTGGGTTTGCCAAAAACATACTGTCTGTCAAAGGACCCGGCATTTGGTATAAGTAATCACTGTTACCGATTTGTGCTTTGATTTTAACTTTTTTGGAGGCGAAATAAGTCAACTGAAACATCGAAGAGGAGGCTTTTGAATTTGAATTTTGTCGATAACCATTGGAAGTGCGTCGGTTATAATATCCATCGTATTGCCATTTGCCGATTCTACCACCCACCGAAATAAAAGTGCTGCTCATGTTAAAAGAACCAACGGATTGCACAAATCTGCCACCCAGCTTTCGGGAACTATCTGCTTCTCGTGTGACGTAATTTAGCATTCCGCCAAATTGGGCCCCGTATTGCAATGAACCGGTTCCACGCAACAGCTCTATTTTTTCCAAAGCCTCAAAAGGCACAACGTAATGGCTTGCAGGATAGCCATACATATCCGTATTGGTGAGAATTCCATTTTGACGAATGTTGAATTCCCATCCACGGTGCGGATCTAGGCCCCGGGAGGCAATGTTTACTTGGTTGCCGCTGCCGTCCATGTCATAAACAAAAATTCCCGGTACTTGGGCAAACACTTGCCTTGCGTTTTTTTCTGCCAAATTTGCATTTAAACCCTGTAGGTTTATTACTTCATTCTTTTTTCCAGCATAAATATATGTACCCACAACATCAGGTTGCCTTTCAATGCTTTTTTTGATTGTACCTTCCGAAATGTTTACCGTTTCAAGCACTTTGGAACTGTCCGATTGGCCTTGTAAACCAAGTGGATTCATCCATAATAAAATAAAAAACAAACGGAAAATTGCAGTAAAAATAAATCGATATGTGCTTTTTTTAATTCCGTTAATCCAATTCATATTCTACTTTTTCTAAAAACAATCCATGCGCAGGAACACTTTGTCCTGCATCGCTGCGTGCGCCATTGTCGAGGACAGATTTGAAACTTTCTATACTCATTTTATCCGTCCCAATTTCTACCATAGTTCCCACTATTGCCCTTACCATATTTCGCAAAAAACGATTCGCAGAAATGGTGAAAATGTATTGATTTTCTTTTTTTATCCATGCTGCATCAGAAACATCACATATATAACTTCCATTGGGCGGTTCGCCTTTACAGAAGCAAGCAAATGCCTTTTTTCCAATCAACAATTGTGCCGCTTGGTTCATCTTTTCAATATTTAATTCTCCGTTTCTTTGCCAACTTATTTCTTCCGAAAATGGATTTTTATGGCAATGAATATAGTAAGAATATTCTCGGCTTTTGGCATCAAAACGTGCGTTAAAATTGTCCTGTACTTTCCAACAATCTGAAACTGAAATATCAGTTGGCAACAATGAATTTATGCGGTTTAAAAACCGATCGGGTAAAGGTTTGTCGGTATCAAAATGCGCAACATAATCTCTAGCGTGCACACCAGTGTCTGTTCGTCCGCAGCCAGCTATTTCCATATTTGTTTGGAACAAAGTGGCTAGGGATTTTTCTATTTCCGCTTGCACCGTATTTGCATTTTCTTGCAATTGCCAACCATGGTAATGGGTACCTTTGTATGATAACCGCAAAGCGAAACGCATAAGGATTACATTTTTTCGAAAACAATAGCACTGCCTTGGCCAACACCGATACACATGGTTGCCAAACCATACCGTGCATCGTCGCGTTTCTGCATTTCGTGCAACAATGTAGCGGTAATCCTTGTGCCTGAAGCCCCCAATGGGTGACCAATAGCAATGCTCCCTCCATTTACATTTACAATGTCCTGTGGAATCTCCAATGCGCGCATACTGGCAATAACCTGCACGGCAAATGCTTCATTTAATTCGGCCAAACTTAAATCAGAAGCTTTGATTCCGGCGTTTTTCATCGCCTTTAGTGAAGCGGGTATTGGGCCAATTCCCATAATTTCCGGTGCTACACCTGCTACACCTATCCCCGCAATTCTGGCAATGGGTTTTAATTTATACCGCACCACCATTTCTTCTGATGCCAAAATCATGCATGCCGCACCGTCGTTTATGCCGCTAGAATTGCCAGCAGTTACACTTCCGTCTTTTTTAAACGCGGGTTTTAACCCGGCCAAAACTTCTATGCCGCTTAACCTTGGGTGCTCATCTACCTCAAATTGAATGGCATCGCCTTTCTTTTGTGGAATGATAACTGGTATAATTTCGGATTTAAATTTGCCATTTGCATTGGCTGATTTCCATTTTAACTGACTTTCATAAGCAAATTGGTCTTGAGCCTCACGACTTACATTGTATTTGTCAGCCACGTTTTCCGCCGTTTCACCCATTGTATATGGATGGTACATTTCTGCCAACCTTGGATTGGTAAAACGCCATCCAATGGTGGTGTCATAGATTTCAACATTGCGTTGGAATGCACCTTCAGCTTTTGCCATAACAAACGGTGCGCGTGTCATACTTTCTGTGCCACCTGCCAAAATCAAATTGGCTTGGCCGCTTCGGATAGCCATATAGCCATTCATAATGCTTTGTAAGCCCGATGCACAAAGGCGGTTTACCGTATATGCAGGCACTGTTACTGAGATGCCAGCCAACAAAGACGCCATTCTTGCCACGTTGCGGTTGTCTTCCCCAGCCTGATTCGCTGCGCCAAAAATAACCTCATCCGTTTCAGAAAAATCGATTGTGGAATTTCGTGCCATAATTCCAGTGATGGCAGTTGCTGCCAAATCATCTGGACGAACTGTTGCCAGCGTGCCCCCAAATTTTCCTACGGCAGTTCGCGCTACGTCAATTACATAAACCTCGTTCATATTGCTTGTAAAATAAGTACAAAAGTAAAGGTTGTTGAATTTAACCTGGCCACATTTTAATAATTTTTATGGATTTGATGCAACCCTGAAAAAAATTTATTGTCAAAAGGAAAACAACACAGGAGGCATAGTATGAAAAAGAATTGGATTTTATTGGCAGTCATCTTTGCGGAAATGCTTATCGCAACAAACGCACAAGGGCAAATGCAAATATTTGTGAATGGTGGTTCTTCCCATTTTTTAGGAGATATTGGAGGTAAACCTTCTTTGGGAACGCACGACATTCAAGATTTAAATCTTAGAAGCACGGGTTATTTTGCAGGCGCAGGTATTAAATTTTCTTTGTCTGATTATTTTGCATTGAGAATGGGTGGATACTATGGGAAAATTTCTGCTGACGACAAATACACCACAAACCCAGAAAGACGCAACCGCAATTTGAATTTTTTTTCCAATATTTTGGGTGGAAACGCAATGGTTGAATTGGCTATCCCCATTAACCAAGCACCCAGCAATTGGTATGTTTTCGGTGGATTGGAATATTTCCATTTCGACCCAAAAACAACTTTGAATGGGCAAACCGTTCGTTTACAACCTTTAGGAACCGAAGGCCAAAATTTTTTACCTGGAAAAAGTCCTTACAAATTAAATTCATTCGCCATTCCTTTTGGAGTGGGATATACTTTTTATGAAGGCCCTTTTTCCAAGTGGGGCGTGGAGTTAAATATGCGCAAAACCTTTACAGATTATATCGACGATGTAAGCACACAATACGTAGATAAAACCTTGTTGCTTGCCAACAGTGGACAGACTGCGGTGGATTTAAGCGATCGAAATTTAGGGGATATCCCCAACTTTAGCGACCCAGGAACCATTCGTGGGCATTCTAACCACAACGACAATTTCTTTTTTATGTGTATTTCTTATAGTTTTAAATTGGGGGCAAGCAAACCCAGCAATGCTTCTTTCTATTCTCAGCGCAGCAAAGCCAAGCGCCCAGTTCGCGGTCGCAGAAATAGCGGGGATGGATTCTGATTGTGTTGCCAAAATGGGGATGGAATTAAGCAAAATATTGGGTTTATTTGCATTGTCTTGACCCTTAAAATTTACATACTATTTTTAAAAAAGTATTTCAATTGTAAAATGCCTTTTTTTCTATGTTTTGTGTTTTTATTCACACCCCTATATAGTCAAAATCAATTTATTTTGAATGCAGGGACTTCCCATTTCTTGGGAGATTTAGGTGGCAATTTTAGCGCAGGTACTCCTTCCATTTCAGATTTGAATCTTGCCAGCACCAGATATGTAGTAGGCGCAGCCTATCGGATTAAAGTATCAAATCATTTTGCAATTAGAACCAGTGGGTATTATGCAAGACTAAGTGCAAATGATAAATATGCCAAAAGCTTGACTTTGCGAAATAGGAACTTAAATTTTTTTTCACCTATTGTTGGAGCCAATATTTTAGGTGAAGTGCATTTTTTTGTAAAGGAAAATATAAGTAGGCTTTATATTTTTGGAGGGTTGGAATATTTCCATTTTGACCCTAGAACAAGATACAATGGATTCACAGTTCGATTGCAACCACTAGGCACAGAAGGACAAAATTTTATTCCGGGTAAATTTAAATACAAACTAACTTCGGCTGCAATTCCTTTTGGTTTTGGGATTAATTTTCTTAAAAAAACACGCAGTTATTGGAGTTTTGAATTAAGCGCCCGTAAATCTTTTACCGATTATATAGATGATGTTTCTACGCAATATGTGGATAAGGCCTTGCTTCTTGCCAGCAGTGGTCAAATTGCGGTGGAGCTTAGTGATCGAAGTTTGGGTGGGATTCCTGGATTTAGTGCTCCATGGGCAATACGCGGAAAACCTAAATATAACGACAATTTCTTTTTCCTATAATTTTCTTACAACAGGTTTTTAGGCGGCAAAGCGGACAAACGCAGCAACGGAAATAGAGAAAGAAGGTTGGTTCCGGGGAAAAAGGATTGTTATCCGTTTTAATTGGTAACCCTGTGTTATCCGCAGATTCGCCTGCGGTAGACTGGTGAAATTGTGTTTGTCTTATTGGTTGGGTTTTCCAAAGCTTTGAAGGTCTTATTGCTGGCTGTATTCATTTGCCTAGTGTCATCATTTTTATGAATATAGCGTTTTTGCAAATATTTGTAACATTACCCTATATATTTGCACTCTTGGTATTTCGAAAGGGTGCAAAAGTTGTGTTTTGGGTTTTGGCAATTACCGTTGCCTTACTTCCTTTTATGCAATCGGGATACCTGTTTTATTTGAAATCCCAACACAAAATTACCAAAACCAGTTGTATAGAAACCCTAATGGTTGAAATGCCAGACGGCATTGCACCTGATAATGAAGTTGAAGTGTATGGAAATAGGTACGATATTGTTTCCAAAAAAAAACAAGGCAAATATTGGGTGATTAAAGCTTTTAAAGACAAGGAAGAATATGCCTTGAACCATGCAATGTTTGGCGGTGATTCAAAACAAGGTTCTAAAACTTTAAAGGCATATCAAAATCCAGATTGGATTTGTACAATCTTAAAAATTAAAAATCCCCTGTTTTTTGAAAATAAGGGTTCTTTTGTGAATTACAAGGCAAGATTACTTGCAGGTATTTTTTCCATTCATTTGCCACCACCTGACTGGGTTTAATGGGTCGACCGTTGTAAAGTCTGTTAACTCAAGCATTTTATTTAGTATTTTGTTCTGGGAGTTTGTCATCATTTTTGCAAAAAAAAGCAAAAAAGTTGCCAAACCCCTAAAAAAGTTCTCGTTATTTTTAGTAACGTTTGACTTTGTTGGAGCCAAAAAATAGAAAATATATTGCAGTTTTTTATATTAAACTAACTGCGGTGCTAAAAATTAAAGATGTTTTTACAAAATGACCTAGCCAAATTAGATGCTTGGCTTGTATGCGCTTAGATCAATTATAAGAAACCAACTGAATAAGGTTTTCCGGTTTACAAAAAAAAATAAATAAAATGAAAAAAACAATACTCGTGGGCATTGCCTGCATACTCAATATGCCCATATTTGGGCAAAGCAACGGACCTGATTCATCCGAAATTGAATCGATGAATGAAGTGTTGGTTTCGGCTCAGCGCCTTGGCGACACGAGGCTAAATAATTCGCGTCAAATAGAATCCATCAATGCCAAACAAATTGCCATGGCGCAACAAGGCAACATCGGCGATGTATTGGCCCAATCTGGATTTGTGTTTCTGCAAAAGAGTCAATTGGGGGGCGGTAGTCCTGTCATTCGCGGTTTTGAAGCAAGCCGTGTACTTATGGTTGTAGACGGGGTGCGCATGAACAATGCAACTTACCGCGCTGGCCATTTGCAAGATGTAATTACCCTCGACCAATTTATGCTAGACCGCACCGAAATTTTCTTCGGCAGTGGATCTACACTTTATGGCTCTGATGCTTTGGGTGGCGTGATTTACATGAAATCTAGAGATCCGAAATTTCGTGACCATAAATTCGGTTTCGCCAATGCCAATGCAAATTTGAGATACATGGGTGCTGCTAATGCTTCTTTGGCCAACATTAATTTCGAAATGTCGGGCAAAAATGTGGCTTGGTTGTTCAATGTAACGCGCAGTGATTTTGGCGATTTGCGTATGGGGCAGCAACGCAATTTTAGCAGAAACGATACTTTTGGTTACCGCAGGTATTATGCCGACAGAGTCAATGGACGCGATACTGTTTTGAAAAACAACGATCCATTTCTGCAAAAAGGTTCTGGCTATTCACAAAATGATTTATTCACCAAATTGGCCATTAAAACAGGCAAATTTAGCCATATGCTCAATATACAACTGAGCATGTGTGAGGAAATTCCTCGCTACGACCGCCTGACGGATGTTAAAAGTGGCACATTGCGTTTTGCAACCTGGAAATATGTTCCTCAAAATCGAAGGTTTATCAGTTATACTTTGAATTTGCCTGAAACCAATAAGTTGAAACACCGCATTATTCTCAGCAACCAAGCTACCGAAGTGGGTAGGGTTACGCGCGTTTTTAAAGGCGTGAATGAAAAATCCCAACTGGATAAAGTGAGCATGTCAGCCTTGAATTATGATTTGGCATTTACACTGAACGATAAATTTAAAATCCAAGGTGGGGCAGAGGTTGTGGCAAACAATGTAACTTCTACTGCAACCAATACCAAGGTTAGCAAAGATTCTACTTATGCTATTTCTGACACCCGTTACGCAGACGGTGGTGCCAAAACCATGAGCATGTCTGTTTTTGCCAATGGAAATTACAGCATAGTACCTGGTGATTTTATTGTTGAAGGCGGCTTTAGAATTAGCAGTTATAGTTTGACTGCGAATTTCACCGATCAAAATTTATTGAAATTGCCTTATTCCAAAGCAGAGGTAAAAAATATAGCACCAGTTTTCAATTTGGGATTGATTAAAAACCTAGGCATCGAAGGTTTGTTTATTAAATCTAGCATTGCTACAGGATTTCGCAATCCAAATGTGGATGACATGACCAAATTGTTTGAAAGTGCCTCTGGCACTAAATTAGTTACGCCAAACAAAGACTTGAAGCCAGAACAAACCCGCAGTATAGACATTAGCATCTCTTATACTGGAAAAAATACCCGCATAGAGGCCGGCACTTATTATACAAAAATTAGTAAATTGCTGTTGGATCAAAAAAGCACATACAACGGTGCAGATTCGTTTTTGTATGATGGCAAAATGACGCCCATGTTTCAAATGGCAAATACCGCTGGCGGTTATGTTACGGGTACATGGTTTGCCGCTAAGTTTAGGTTGGTAAACAACCTGTTTGCAGATTTCAACTATACTACCACTTTTGGTCGCTACCGTTCTACTGAAAATAGTGCTTGGGCCCCATTAGACCACATAGCTCCAGATCATGGCCGTGGCGGCCTGCGATGGGTTTCTAACGAGTGGCAGTTGGAAGCATTTGTGCTTTTCCAAGGTTGGAAAAAGGCCAAAGACTACAGCCCAAGTGGGGAAGACAATGCACAGTATTCTGATGGCGGAAAAACACCTTCATGGCAAACGTACAACATCCGCGGACAGTGGATGGTGAACAAGCATTTGAATATCGGTTTCGCCGTTGAAAATCTATTGGATTTGCGTTACCGCGTTTTTGCCTCTGGCATCAATTCCCCAGGTAGAAATTTTGTAATTTCTTTAAAGGGCAGTATTTAGTACATTTTTAAAATTGAAAATATAAACAAGCCTTGGCGAAAGCTGGGGTTTGTTTTTTTGTGCAGAGTTGTGGTCTAAAAGAGTTGACTTATTTATGGCAAAATAGCGTATGGATTTGCGCTGAAACCAGGTGATATTGGCAAAAGCGGCCTTGGCATTTTGCTGATTTATTATCCTAAAAATAACTTTACAGTTCAAAGAAAGTTTGGTCTTTGGAGCCTTTGTAAAAACCAATGAAAATCTTATATTTGAAAAAAATAAGTCGAAACATAGTTTCGCTTAGCATCATAAAATGAATGCGCTTGGCGAATGTTTGTTTAGGGTATAAGCAAGTCCAGCAAATGCTTAAAAAAACAGTGCTATAATACAACTAGGAAAGACCCCATTTAAGTATTGATAACCACACACCAAACTTTCTACATGAATCAAAACAGCCCCATTTCTCTAAAAAACGATAGAAGAACTATTACAAGAAAAAACCTATACTTGTAAACCAATTTCAGGACTGTGAATCAACTGTAAACTAATGGCAGGATTAAACTAGAAAAACTGTAAACTTTTTTTAGGACAAGACAGTATTCTTAAATACGAATTCGGATTAAGGAAAACATTGCCAAGTTTAGCTATAGCTAAAAAAATGATGAAACAAGCCGCAGATATTTACAACAACAAGCGACTGCATTGGAGCTTAGATTTAAAAACACCTCAATACGTTCATTCACAATACAATAAACGAAAATATAAACGATATGGAAAAACTACTACATGATTAATTAACTTCGCTTCGTTCTTGTGAGGATGGAAACGAGCTCTGCTGAGGAGCAACTCGGTTAGTGCCAAAATCTTGAACGCACTGAAAATGAAGTGGGAGCTTCGCTCCCACTTTACCTCTAAAAATTCATTTTTAGGGAAAGAAAAACTAAAAAAACCTAACCTAGTATTAACCAAAAATGGTCAACCTATTTCAAGACAAGACAGATGTTTCGTATCTAATGTATCAGGTTTTTCCTGACAATTACACTATAAAACATAATTTTTTAACTCTAAAAAGCGAAATATTAAATTATCTTTCGTATCATTGTAGTCAGGTTTATCCTGACATTGCTACTATGAAAAACAAATACATATCAACGCAGTCAAACGAACTTCTATCCTATTTCAATGGACAGAATAAAAC
>JBBQBB010000044.1:0-29459 GCA_038317095.1 Bacteroidia bacterium
CATGTTTTTTTCCCACGCACCTTTAAAATCTTCTGGGCGGGCATTGCCATAAAAATAAATGGCATATGTTTTAAAACCCCAACTCTCTTGCGTGGAATTAGATGCGCCAATTTCTTTGATTTGGTTTATATATTTGCCTTGCAGTGCGTTCTCTAATTTTGGCAAAATAAGGATCCAAAATAGTGATGAAAAAAGTAAGGTTATAACAAATAGGCCGCTGAAATTTATTTTTTTAGAAACTTTATATCGAATCCACCACCAAAAACAAGCTACAATAAAGACCAAACCCAACAACCATTCAAATCCAATCCAATGAATTTTTTGGGTTAATATTGCTTGCGCCGTTGGGTCATTAATTTGGGCCAACATTTTGGCAATAGCAGGCACTGTAAATGCCAGTGGCGCAATTGTGGTAGCTGCACCCAATATAACAACAATGAAGAATGTTGGAATAAATAACCACGACGAAATAGATGCCCTGTTTGTATGTTTCCTGTATAAGGAATAACCGGCAAACCAGCCTAGCGGAATCCAGCACATACTGCTATAATGAATTATTTTTGTAGAAACAATGCTAAATAGAATCAAGACTACCCAAAAGGTGGCGCGCATATAAGACGCATAGAGTTTTTCAGTGCCAGAAAAAGATGTATTTTTTATCAAGTGCGGCATTGCAAAAATGGAGGAAGGAAAGCACAAAAATAGCAAAACCAGAATGTGATAAAACCAAGGCTGATTGTGCCAATCTATTTGGCCATGAAACAAAGTTATTTGGTAATCGATAAAATGCTGTAAAACAGTGAATCCATGCATCGCAATTTCTGGCACCACCCAAAGTGAAGCAATGGCAAAAGAAGCCATTGTAAAAAGAAACAAATTTAGAAATCCGGGCCAGACAAATTTTCTATTTGCAATTAAGCGCACAAAACCTACGAGAAATACAATCAGCAAAGCCACGGGACCTTTGGTTAAAACCGCTAAGCCTGCGTAAAACCCTGCTAATAAATAATGAATTCTAGCAGATTCATTTTTCAAATTGGCCAATTCACTTTTAAACAATTGGTGAATGGAAAGAAATAAAAACAAGTTAAAAACGGGGTCTATAATGCCAATATGGAAATAAAGAGAAGGAGCCAAACTGCCTGCAAAAGCAAGTGTCCAAAAGATTCCAGCAAAATGACCAATGATAGATCGGCCAAAATGGTACAATAAATTAAGGGTAACTATGCCAGAAAGTGCACTAGGCAGTCGCGCAGCAAATTCATTAATTCCAAAAATTTGCATACAACTCGCTTGTAGCCAAATAAAGAGAGGTGGTTTTTCCCAAAAGGGTTCAAATCCAATTTGAACTTGACTCCAATTTTTAGAAACTAGCATTTCACGGGCGGCTTCGGCAAAATTAATTTCATCCCAATCAAACAAATGAAATGCCCCTAAAAACGGTAAATATATTAAAATGGCAATAAAGGTTATAAGAATATGTATGGTTGATTTGCGGGTCATTTATAGAATTTGTTTTGAATTTTAGGAAGTAATTTTACAAAGGTAAAGAGCAAGAGTAAGCCCAGCGACTCCCCTGCCAAAACATCTTTTAAATAATGTTGGCCCAAATACATTCGGGAGTATCCAATAAGTGCGGCTAACACAGCATATAAAATACCCACAAACCTGTTTTGTGTAATGCATGATAAAAGGCCGAAACCGAAAAAAGCCGCGGAAGTATGTCCACTGGGAAAAGAAAAGTGTCTATGGACCACTTCACCTGCCGCAGCAAATAGGGTTCCGTTTTCTAGAATGGGTCTAGGTGCATTAAAAAATCTTTTTAAAACATTCACCAATATTCCCTCAAAAGCAAAAAATATCCCTGCAATTAATCCAGAAAACCAATCTCTATATAGGAGTATACCCAGCGAAATAAATAGGAGAGGCCATTCGACTACCTGGGTGTAAAAATGAAAAAATATGTCCAAATAGTGTCCATTGTGCGCATTGGCCCATACTGTAGCTTCCACTTTGGCTGTAAAAAATTGACAAAAGATTCCTACCCCAAAAATAAAAATACTTGTTATCCAAAAAGTTCGGTTGAATCGCACGGAATTGGCAAATATAAATGGAAGTTATGCGTCTGCAATGCACATTTAATTCAGGTTTATTAAATGAAGCATAGATTTTGAAATTTCATAGGCTAGAATGTTTGTTCACTTTAAAATTTAAAAAAATTATATTCAAAATAAATTTTGTGCTTTAAACCTAAATTGCTTTATTGCAGGTCTAACGCAAAATAGCCAAGGAGAAGAAATGAGTATGACCAAAGCAAATACCCCTCAACGAATTAAATTAGAATTAGAATATCCATTGCGTTCTTCTACGAATATTCTGTACCAATACATTTCAAATCCTTCGGGATTGCAAAGTTGGTTCGCTGACCATGTTGAAGTTAAACAAGGGAAATATATCTTTAGGTGGGATGATGGCACAGAGACACATTGTACCATACTTAAGAATATTACCAACAAGTATATTCGCTTTGCGGTGACAGCAGCGCCTGCAGCAGATGAATATCTTGAATTTAGAATTTCTCAAGACACGATTACCGATGATGTTGAACTCATTATTACTGAATTTGTAAACGATGGAGAGGAAGAACAGTCCGCCTCTTTATGGGATTCGGCCGTTGACAGCTTGCGGCAAATAATTGGGGCTTAATACTTTAGTTCTTCTAAAGCCAGCCAAGCAAACAATCCACAACCGTTTTCAAGTGCTTCTTCATCAATATCAAAAGATGGGTGATGAACACTGTGCACAATGCCTTTGCTTTCATTGCGCACCCCCAAACGGTAAAAACAACTCGGCACATGCTGGGAGTAATAGGCAAAATCCTCCGCGGCCATCCACACATCCAAATCTGTAACATTTTCAGCACCTAAATAAGCCCGAGCACTGGTTTGACAGCGTCCTGTTAACAATGGCTCGTTTTTAAGGAAAGGATATCCTTTCCGAATTTCCAATTCAATACTACCGCCCATACTTTCGGCCATGCCTGTTGCAATTTGTCTAATTCTTATATGGGCCTCGTCTCGCCAATTTTCATCTAGCGTTCTAAATGTACCTTCAAGTTTCACCTCCGATGGAATCACGTTGGTGGCACCTTGGGCAATTACTTTTCCGAATGATAAAACACTTGGCACTGCAGGATTGGCGATTCGGCTAACAACTTGTTGCAGCGCCACTATAATGTGTGCAGAAATTAATACGGGATCTACATTGAAATGCGGCATGGCTCCGTGTCCCCCTTTGCCTTTTACTGTCATGTATATTTCATCCGTACTGGCCATATACAATCCTTTTCTGAAGCCAGTTAACCCTGCTTTGATTTGGGGCATTACGTGCTGCCCAATCATAACATCCACTTTTGGGTTGTCTAAAACACCATCCCTTATTAATAGACTGGCTCCGCCAGGTAGTTTTTCTTCGCCGGGTTGAAAGATGAGCTTAATGGTTCCTTCAAATTGGTCTTTCATACCATTTAAAATAGTAGCAGCACCCAATAGTGAGGTTGTATGCACATCATGTCCGCAAGCATGCATCACTCCTTCATTTTTACTCCGATATGTGCGGCCATCTTCCACCTCAACTATGGGCAATGCATCCATGTCGGCCCTTAAGCCAACCACTTTCTTGGAAGGATTGTTGCCTTCAATCAAAGCGATAACACCGGTTTCAGCCATCCTTATAGTTTTTAATCCCAGCTTATTCTGAAGATAATCTTCAACAAAAGCAGCAGTTTTAAATTCCTGAAAGCTCAATTCTGGATTTTCGTGAATATGCCTGCGAATCCCTGCAAGTATAGGTTTTAGCTCAATTGCCTGCTTTTGAATATTTTTCAAATTATCCATTTTTGTTGAATTTGTTTTAATTTTGCCGAATTGTGCAAAGTTAATATGGTGAAACGAATTATTTTTTTAACACTCATTATTAGTTTGTTGTTCTCCAGTGCATGTGGCAAGTTGGGCACCAAAAGCGAGTATCCAATAGAACCTGATGTTCGTGCTTATTTTCAATATAGCAATGGTAGCAAGTGGAATTACGTTTCAGAATCCGACACAAACTTGAAAGAAACAACCCAAGTAGAGGCATTTAAAGAAGGCAAAATGGTTTGGGACATGTTTAGTCAACAATTTTTTGAATGTAATTTTGTTTCTACCCGCGATAGTGTTTTAAAGCTGCGCGCAATAGCGGATGACGTAGGTGTAAGTAGGGCCATATTTCTGGTTAAAGACACTGTTTATAAAATAACGGCAGAGTTTTATTACACCGGTGGAAAATTTAGAGTGGGCACAAATACTGGAGATTCAATACAAAATTTTAACGCAAAAAATGTCTTTGGTATAGTATATCAGGATGTGATGGAGGTGAAAACGGCAAAAGGTGCTGTATATAAAAGCATTTGGATTGCGAAGAATATAGGAATCATAAGAAAAGAATTTCGCAATGGCAGGGTAATGGTGCTTAAAAGCTATGCGCTTCAGTAAAATTCTTTGGTATATTTGAACCATGATCGCGCCACAATCCGTAGAACAGTTGCTCAATGCGGCTGTAATTGAAGATGTTGTAGGCGAATATGTTGCCCTAAAGCGTTCGGGAAGCAGGTTTAAAGGTGTTTGCCCATTTCACGATGAAAAAACGCCAAGCTTTGTGGTTACACCTACCCTAGGTATTTATAAGTGTTTTGGTTGCCAAAAAGGGGGGAATTCTATTAACTTTTTAATGGAAATGGAAAATCTTTCCTATGCGGAGGCAATAAGAAATTTGGCCAAAAAGTATGGTATTGAACTGATAGAAACAGGTGTAAAGGAAGACGAGGCGTACAAAGAAAACCAAAAACTGCGAGAAAATATCCAGATTGTCTTGGATTATGCACAAAAGTTCTTTTCTGAAAATTTAACAGAAACGGAAGAAGGCCAAACCATTGGTTTAGAATATTTTAAAGAACGTGGTTATTCCCAAGAGATAGTAAAAAAATGGGGTTTGGGTTACAGTCCTACCGCCTGGGAAGCACTTGCCACGAAAGCTAAAAATGAAGGATATACTTTAGAAACTTTGGAATTGGCTGGTCTACTTCGCAAGCGCGAAAACCAAGGGTATTATGACCTTTTTAGAAATAGGGTTATTTTCCCTATCCATGGGGTTTCTGGGAGAGTGATTGCTTTTGCAGGCAGAAAAATGAGCAGCTCAGATCCTGCGCCTAAATATGTTAACAGTCCAGAGACCGAGCTGTATAAAAAAAGCGAAATTTTGTATGGAATATTTCAAGCAAAAAATGCCATAAAAAAAGAAGACAAGGTTTATCTAACCGAAGGTTATACAGATGTTATTTCATTGAGCCAATTTGGGGTTGAAAATGTGGTAGCAAGCTCTGGAACTGCACTTACACCAGGGCAAATTAGACTTATTCGTAGATTTACGCACAATATAACGGTGGTTTATGATGGGGATTCTGCTGGCATAAAGGCATCCATGCGAGGCATTGACTTGTTACTGACTGAGGATTTAAATGTGCGGGTGGTGGCGTTACCAGATGGAGAAGACCCAGACAGTTGGTGTCGCAAATTGGGCTCTGATGGATTTGCCAAATATTTAGCGGAAAATGAAAAAAATTTCATTTTTTTCAAAGCCAATCTATTGCTGGATGCCGCTGGCAATGATCCCATTAAGCGGACTGAAGCCATTCGAGACATTCTAGAAAGTGTTGCAAATATTGGCGATCCACTCAAGCGCAATAGCCTAAATCAAGAATTATCTAAGATTTGTGGCACCGATGAAACCCTTTTGGCGGTTGAACTTTCTAAAATTGTAAAGAAGAAATTAACAGGCAAAGGTGAAGAGCTATTAACTGAATTAAAACAAATTACCCAAGCAGCGGGCATTGATTTGCCCAGAGAGCCGCTAAATGATTTAAACCAAGAACGGGCATTTGTGAAATTGTTGTTATTGCATGGGCATGAACCTTTCAATGATGAACAACAGGTATTCGATTTTGCAATGTCAGAACTTTCCGCAGATGAAAATGTGTTTTTTACAGATCCTATCTGTGTTAAGGTTGTAAATATGTTTTTTGAAATGCAGCAAACCGGATTTCAAGGAAGTCAATATTTTGTGAACCATACGGATCCTGAAATTTCAGCTTGGGCTGCAGGTATTTTAAGTCAAGGACATTTGTTGAGTGAGGCTTTTGCAGAGAATTATATATACATTACACATGAGTCGGACAACTTCAAACACGAACTTATGAGCATTTTTGTCCATTTACGCAGGAAGAAATTGGACAGCTTAATCCAGAAAAAGATGGAATTGCTGAAAAATAGCGATGTAGACATAGAAGAAGTGTTGTTGCACATCGTTTTTCTCGAATCTATTAAAACCCGCATCAGCAGCGAGTTTGGCTATGCCGATTACAAGCCCTAAATACAAACTTACGTTCGTTAGTTATCCACAAGGGGTTTTCCACAATACGCTATAAGCCCCTATCCATAGGGTTTAAGGTTAAAATAGATTTGTGCACAATGTTGTGTAAGTATTTGTTATATAAATAGATACAACCACAAAATGAGTTTGGTATAGAGTTTGACATAGGGTGAGTATGAAAAACCTGCTTACTGTAGCCATACTTATATTTGTATTGGCGGCCACAGCAGCCAATGCGAATCTGAAGTTTTCTGCTTCACCCCAAAAGGATACTGCGGAAGTAGCTGATACGGTTGTCATCTTAAAAGATTCAATTTTTGTTGATTCTTTAGCGTTGTCTCTGAAAAAAATACCCAAAGCCCAGCATCTTTATTCTGTGGCAAAAAAATCTGTTGGCAAATGGGCCAAACTTTTTGTTGCCATTAAAATAGAGGAAAGTGGAGCCGATGGTAAAAATAGTTTTTATGCATTGACTTATAATAACCTAACGGGCATGCGCTACCCTGGCAAAGGCAGAATTACAACCAGCACAGGCATGGGCCACAATTATTATGCTGTTTTTAACAATTGGCATGAATGTATGGTAGACTTCAAATATTATGTAGAAATTATGGAAGGCAAATTTAAAGACCGCTTTAAAAGAGCTCCCAAAAATGAATATGAAATGGTTAACTTCATGCACGGTTCGTTCAACGTGTACCAAAAATGGCACAACGACGTTACATGGTTGCTGAATCATTTTAACTATAAATAAGCTTTAATTTACGCCTATTCGTGGTTGGTTTTAGTCTATACTTAAAATAGTCTGCTTTTTTGAATTCTACCATGTTACCCTAAGAGTGCAGGTTAGAATTGAATAAACGCCTAAATAGCTTGCCGTTTTCCAACTTAAAACTACATTGGACAGTTCCTTGATTGATGTGCAAAGGATTGCTTTGTAGAAGACTTTGTTTGGCCTCATTAGCCAGGTTGTCTTTTCTAATATCGCCAATACCCAATATATAAGTTGCTTTTGAAAATCCTTGTACATTCATTTTCACGTAAAAGAAGTTTGCAGAATTTAAGGATGCAGAACTTTGCATAGTACCGTGGTGCAATGCCACACAACTGCTAAAGATTATAGCAATGGACAATGCGATAACAACGAAGAGATTGTTCTTTTTTATTGGGGTAAATATTTGATTGCGAAACCATGGTTTAAAAATAAAAATCCCAAAAAGTTGTCGTAGAAAGTTTTCCCTATCAAGAAAAGTGATTTATTGAATTGCATACAAAAAGCTTCTGGGTTAAATTTCTGAGATATCGGAAAATAAAGTTGCTTTGTTGCGTTGGTGATGGTGAATAAATAGTAGACTAAATAGCAATCCTAGTGTGGAAATACAAGCCCAGAATATAAATAATACATGTATATTTTGTACCGAAATTTGATACAAATGGCCCGCGAAAAGGCCACCTATAAAAATGCCCAATTCAAGTGCTATAAAAAGCATACTTAGCGCCCTGCCGCGCGTATTGGTTTCGCTATCATCACCCGCCCAAGCAAACAGCCCAGGGGCATTAAAGCCTTGTCCAATGCCATAAAAAACGGCAGACAAGATAAGTGAGGTTTGCGCTGCTGAAATTGCTAAAATTACCATGGCAATTATTTGCATAAAACTTCCAATTGCTGTGGAATAAGGTCGCCCCAATTTGTCACTAAGCTTTCCACTAAATATTCTCACAAACAGCGAAGCCACAATGTATATTGTGAGGTAAACGCCTTTGTTTTCGAATCCGCAGGCAAGCGAGTAGCTTGGCATTACCAATAAAATTCCACCAATGGGAATGCATATCAACAGCATCAATAAAGCGGGTTTCCAAACCTTAAAATACAATACTTCGCGCAAAACAAATTTGGGTGGATGTTGAAATTCGGGCCTGGTTTCTGGTAAAGTAGAGAACAATGCAACTGCCATAATTCCTATACCTGCAGCTACCCAATACAATCCGTTTTGGCCAATTTTGGAAACAACCCATGCGCCAAGCGCAAAACCCAAGGATGCACCTATGTTGCTGAACATGCCCTGCCAACCCAATGCCTCTCCGCGTCTTTCAACAGGAATAATATCTGTTGTATAAGCAGTGAAGCCAGTAGGTGCAAAGCCTGTAAAAAAGCCATGTGCAGCCCTAGCTACAAAAAATAAAGACAAAAAGGATGCAAATGGATATAAACAAGATGCCACAATACACATTGCCGTGCCCCCCAATATAGACCACCTTCTCCCATACCTGTCCGTTATCCAGCCACTGAAGGGGCGCGCGACCAAAGCACCAAGAGCAAATAAGCCAATTATCCATCCCAAATATTGCTTTCCTCCAATTCTTTCCAAATGGTCTGGCAATTCAGGCAAAATCATGTTAAACGATAGGAAAAAAAGCAGAGCTCCAATACAAAGTTGCCAATACCGCGCTGGATATTTGCTTTTAAAGATCTTAGCCATATTTGGCAACAAGCGGAATCCTTCTTCCACTGCCAAAGGCTTTTTGTGTCACACGCAATGTAGGAGGTGCCTGAAATCGTTTGAATTCATTGCGATTCACCAGATTTACGATTCTATCCACAACACTCGGGTCATAACCTCCGCTTTTTATTTCGTCTCTTCCCTTTCTATCTTCAATGTACAAACCCAGCAATTCGTCCAACAACGGATATTCAGGTAAGCTGTCGCTATCCTTTTGGCCAGGTCTTAATTCTGCTGAAGGTGCCTTGTTTATAATGGATAAGGGTATGATTTCTCTTTCTCGATTGATGTAATTTGCCAATGCATACACTTTCATTTTATATACATCCCCAATTGGGCTTAATCCTCCGCACATGTCGCCATATAACGTGCTGTATCCCACAGCCATCTCGCTTTTGTTGCTCGTATTCAGTAACACATGCCCAAACTTATTGCTCAATGCCATTAAAATCATACCCCTAGCCCGGGCTTGTATGTTTTCTTCTGTCACATCAAAGGATTTACCATAGAATAGAGGGGCCAACGTTTTATCAAAGGAGCTGTAAATGTCTTTTATGGGCACCAAATCGTATTTGTTTCCTAAGTTATCGGATAATTCGATTGCATCTGAAATGGATCCTTCTGAACTAAATTCCGAAGGCATTAAAATGGGCCAAACATTTTCGTTCCCCAATGCTTTGCTAGCCAATGCTTGCACAACTGCGCTGTCGATGCCACCTGATGAGCCGAGTAAAGCTTTTTTAAACCCCATTTTCCCAAAATACTCTTGGATACCAAAAACAATGGCGTCATGGAGTATTTCTATTTCATTATGCAACGCAGGTTTTATGGTTTTTCCGGTAATATCTATGCCATTGAAATTAATATACCCAAGTTCCTCTTTGAAATGGGGAAGTTCACAAACCGTTTCTCCAAACTTATTGATTGCTTGGCTGTCTCCATCAAAAACAATTTCAGTGTTTGCCCCAACTTGGTTTACATAAACGATAGGCAACCCAAATCGTTTTATTGTATCGTCAAATATATAATCGCGTAATTTGGCCTTGCCAACATGGAAAGGCGAAGCGGATGGGTGTATAATAATATCGGCACCAGCCAATTTTAGTTTTTCTGCTGGAGAAACGGAATATTCAAAATTGTTATATTGATCCCACAAATCTTCACAAATGGCAATGCCAATTTTGGTATCCATAAAATCTAAAGTAACCCATTCTCGGTTGGCTTCAAAGTATCGTGCCTCATTAAAAATATCGTAGGTAGGTAAAAGTGTCTTACAAATGGTTTTCTCAATTTTGCCATTTTGCATAAAACAAGCTACATTAAATAGGCTACGACCTTTGCCCGTATTTTTAGTAACACCGCCTACAATGGCCGCAATACCATGACAACATTCTGCAACGGCTTCAAGACTCTGTTCACACGCTTCAATAAAAGACGGATAATCCAACAAATCCTCTGGTGGATAGCCGCATACGGCCAACTCGGAGAAAACAATTAAATCGGCTCCCGATAATTTGGCGGTGGCAATTGCTTCCGCAATTTTAGCGGTATTTTGTTCAAAATCCCCAATGGTATAATTTAACTGCGCTAGACAGATTTTCATTGGTGGTAGGACAATTAAAAGAAAATTCCCAAATTCAATGCAATGTAATTGTTTCTGGCTTTTACAGATTTATCGACAAACATATCTGTAAAAGAATTGTCTAGCCGAACTCCAGCCATAAAACGGGTGGTGCCGCTTATTTTTCCTTCAATTCCAGCGCCAATAATCATTGGCAATCTTGCGAAAACCACATTGTCTTTAAAACTTCCAGCACCTGCACTGCCATCGAAATCGAAGGTGTTGCTTTTGTCACTGTTTGGGTTGTGGCTGCTGGTACCTTGCGCATAAAAAGCCTGATCTGCAGTTGTGGTCACTTTGTTTTGTATTAAAACCGATGGCGCAAAGCCAAATTGACCAAAATAGGAAAGTCTTCCAATTTCACCCGTTTTTAATTTGAGTGAAATGGGAATTTGAACATATTGCAAACGGTAATCAAAAGTTGTATTTGTAAAAGGGGAAGGTGAACCTGCTATGGGTGTTTTGCTGTTGTATAGGGTAGTTGTTGATTTTACAGAACCCGGCAAATTGGTGACCAACAACTCTGTGGCTAGCCAATAATTCGCATTGTTTCCAAGGTTGAAATCTAGCATCACACCGTAAGAATACCCAAGACTCAAGCCGTTGTTCTTCATAGAACCTTCGATAATTTTGGTCCAAGCAAAATTGGGCGAAAATTTAAATCCAATTCTAAATTTCTGCACTGTTGTAGTGGGTGTAGCAGTTTGTGCCATTGTTTTTGATCCTAAGCCAGCCAAAAAAATGGCGGCGAACAACAAAGTATTGTTTATTTGCGTTCTCATATTTTAAATGCAAAATAAATCAATTTTATCCATAGTGCTGTGTTTTTTTATTACAAGCGCATCACTTTTCATCACATCTTGTGCAGGAAATGAAAAAATAGCACCTGTGGAATTTCGCAATTTTACGGCGGAAATTGATAGTATTTCTAAAAATGGCATCTCCGTTATAGAATTGCGCAGTTTGAAAAAAGAACACAGCCGGTTTTTTGCCCTTTGGTTGCAAGAAATCTTAGACTTCGAAAAATATGGACCTACTACTGATTCCATGCAATCGGTGATTTTAAGTGATTTTATAAGTAAAAATAAGCAGGTTTTAAACGCCATTCAAAGCCACTACCAGCGGTTCCCAAATTTGCATAAAGATATTAGCAAAGCCATTGGAAAACTTCAATTTGTCATGGGCACTGTAAAGAAACCAGTTATTTACAGTTTTTTCTCTCAGTTTAGCAATTACAATACTTTCGTCGATACTTTTGGCGGGCAAACCATATTTGCATATAGCAGCGAAATGTTTATGAATGATACATTTCCACTATATAAAATGCTAGAAGTACCCGAATTTTTTAACCGATATAACAAAACCAATCAAATTCCTGCAATGTTGGTTTGGAATTATTTGAAGAGTTCTGGCGAAGGTGACATGAAAAGCAAAAATATGCTTTCTGAAGCGGTTGTCAATGGAAAAATATGGTACACTATGACCTTGGTTTTCCCAGATTCAAATCCTTGGGATTTATTTGGTTACTCCGAAAAGGAGTGGAATCAAATGACTACGGAACAAGGCCAAATTTGGAAACATTACCTCGACAATTCGATGCTTTTTCAATCGGATTTTAACAAATACAAACGGTATTTTAATTATGGTACACATACATTTGGCCCGGGTATTCCTGCTGACTGTCCGCCACTCATTGGCAATTTTACGGGCTACCGAATTGTAGATGCGTATATGAAAAAAAACAAAGCCGAAGTGAAAGCATTGTGGCGAGAAAATGATGCCGAGAAAATTCTACAGTTGTCGGGTTATAATCCCATAAAATAGTTTTATTCGTAAGAAAACGCAAGCGATGAATGCATTAAGAGAATATATTGAAGAGAGGTTAAAATCCAATCATTTTATCAATCATATGGGTTTGGTTTTGAATCACCTTGAAAGTGGTGAAGCTCATGTAGGATTGGCCGTAGAGGACTACCACTTGCAGCAAAATGGGTTTTTACATGGTGGTGTAACTGCAACATTGGCAGATGTAGCAACGGGCATAGCGGCCTACACTTGCGTGCCTGCGGGTAAAAATGTGGTAACTGCAGATTTGAAAATTAGTTATATGAATCCTGGTATTTCTAAAACCATATTGGCCATTGGCAAAGTAAAGAAAGGTGGAAATTTGCTGTATTTTTGTGAAGCTGAAATTTTTGATGTTTTGCCAGAGGGAAACCGATTAATTGCATCTGCAACAGCTATTATGGTCGCCGTGGATATCCCCTTAAAACACTAATATTGACACAATATTTTGGAATTGTTGAAATATTTGTATCGCAAATTATCTTGCACAGCTGAACGAAATATCGCACAATTATTCTGAGGGTTGTATATTAAAATTTCCATAAATTTCGTATTTTTGAAGATTATTCGTGAAACGACTCATAGTCTTATTTATCGTAGTAACCCTGTTTGGTAGCTTAAATGCACAAAGAACCCTAATACGCGGTCGTATTTATGCTGAAGAAACCCGTGAACCACTCGCCTTTGCCAATTTTTATTTAGGTACTACCGCTAAGGGTTTTTATTCAGATTTCGAAGGCAATTTTTTGTATCAAACGGATACCTTGTTTTCCGATACACTTAGGGTAGAATACATGGGGTACGCCACCCAATTCTTTCACATTCGAAAAGATACAATAAACAATTTTGAAATTGAGGCCAAACGGTTTTTTCAGAAAACTGGGGATGTTGTGATTAAATTAAAGATAAATCCCGCCTTAAAATGGATAAAACTTGCCCAAGATAACCGCAATAAAAACAACCCAGATAAATTGCCATTTTACAATTGTGAGTATTACACAAATTCTACAGTGGCCATTAACAATATTAATGAAAAATTAAAGAAAGGGAAAATAGGGAAGGAGATAGGCAGTTTGTTTGATACCATTAGCTATGTAAGCGGGGATAAATCAAAGTCCATTTTGCCGATTTTTATGTCTGAGGTCATTAGCGATTATAGCTTTAAACGCAATCCCTATTTAACCAAAGAGGTGATAAAAGCAACAAGGGTTAAAGGCATAGGGGTAGAAGATGGGTCTGTAATTTCTCAGTTTTTAGGTACTTCCTTTATCAATTATAATTTTTATCAAAATACACTAACTGTAATTGACAAGGGAATTATGAGCCCAATAAGCGAGAGTTCTATGATTATTTACGATTTCAAATTGGTAAATGTGGATCACGCTGGTCCAAGACGAATATTTCAAATTTATTGTGAACCCAAAAACAGCAAAGATTTGGCGTTTAAAGGATTTGTTTGGATTGAAGATACAACCGGGGCTTTGGTACGTTTGTCGTTGGAATTGAATGCAAACTCAAACCTGAATTATATTGAAAAACTAAGAATTACCCAAGAATATGCACCAACCGATAAGGAAGCATATTTTTGTATAAGCACCCGCGCAGTTATTGATGCCGCTGAATTAAATACGAATATGGCAGGCATTATTGCGGTTTTAACCAATACTGCCAGAAATTTGGATACAGATACAGATCACCCACCCAAGTTTTATGTAACTAGGGTGGTTATGGATCCAGACGCTACGCATAAGCCTGATAGTTTTTGGGAAAAACACAGGCATTATCCCATGAACCCTGCTGAAGTGAGGATTCTAAGTAAAATTGATACTTTGGTAAATCTTAAAAGTGTGCGCACTTCTGTAGATTTTGTAAATTTTATTGTCGACGGATATAAAAAAACAAATGTACTCGATATTGGCCCATATTATAGTTTGGTAAGTTATAACCAATTGGAGGGAGTGAGACTCAGGCTTGGCTTTAGATCCTCGGTGCAATTGAGCAGAAATTGGCTAAATGAAGGTTTTATTGCCTATGGTTTGAAAGACCAAAAATGGAAATATAGCATTTCCTTGCAGCGCATTGTAAACCGAAAAAGATGGACAAAAGTTGGTTTTTTATACCGAAGAGATGTAGAACAAATTGGGATTAGTGATAACGAGAATTACAGTACGGGCATTTTTACTGCTTTCAATATGCTGGGAAGCAATAAGTTAAATATGAACAGGGATACCCGACTGTGGTTTGGAACCGACATTCGCAACGGACTAAGGGTTACCATGACTTTGGGCAACAGATATTACCAATTTCAAAAAATCGGGAACTATGATTTTGCCTGGTATCCCAAATTACCCGATACAACAATTTACCGAAAAGATTTTACAAATTCAGCACTTACCTTAAGTGTTCGTTATTCACCTAGGAATTATTATGTGCAAAATGACAACCGAAGGGTTAATTTGGGCGTTTCTGGTGCAGAATGGTACGGCACAATTATTCGTGGTTTTAAAAACATACTGAATAGCGATTTCAAATATACCCGCATTATTTTGGGAGTGACTTATTCAAAAGTTTGGGGTGCATTGGGTCGAAGTGTGGCCAATGTTGAATTTGCAAGGGTTATAGGAAATGTGCCGTATCCTTTGTTGAATGTGTATATCGGTAACCAAAGTTTTGTTTACAACACAGGGGCGTACAACCAAATGCGCATTTTTGAATTTATTACGGATAAAAGTGCATCCTTTTCATTCGAGCACCATTTAAATGGCTTTATCTTTAATAGAATACCGCTAATACGACGTTTAAAGTGGAGAGAGATTGCCGGCACCAAACTTATTTACGGAAATTTAAATAAAAAGAATTTTGATTTAATTCCCAAACAAATCGGCGATGCAAACATCACTCAGTTTCAAACCTTCCATGCTGTACCGTATAGCGAAATCAGTGTGGGAATTGAAAATATTTTCAAAATAATTCGAATAGATGCTGTATGGAGATTAACCTACCGCAACAATCCTAGGGCAAGAAACTTTGGTGTAAAAGCCAGTATATCACTTGCGTTTTAATGGGCTTTGCCTTCGCTAAATTTATAGCCTACGCCGCGCATACTTTGGAAATGGACTGGTTTTTTTACATCCGTTTCAAAATACTTTCTAAAAGCAAGAATAAAATTGTCAATGGTTCTAGTGCTTGGATATACATTGTAGCCCCAAACAGTTTGTAAAATTCTTTCCCTGGTTACCACTTGTCCTTTGTTTTCAATCAATAATTTT
Organism: Bacteroidia bacterium; assembly: GCA_038317095.1. Classification (GTDB taxonomy): domain Bacteria; phylum Bacteroidota; class Bacteroidia; order NS11-12g; family UBA955; genus JAGXTF01. Next base: position 15,702 of record JBBQBB010000044.1, read on the forward strand.
ATAAGCATAGCTTCTTTTTTGGTGAGTACAAAATCGCCGTCAACACCCACAGCTTCGTAGCTTTCAAAGTTTATGTAATTGTTTCCAAATTTAAACTCAACCAAATTAAAAGGGTGGTCATGTTTTGGTACACTGCGGCCAATTAATTTTTGCACACGCAACAACAATTCTTCCAAATTAAAGGGTTTTGTTAAATAATCGTCTCCCCCTTTTTTTAAACCAGCAATTCTGTCTTGGGTAGTATTGCGGGCAGAGAGGAACAAAATAGGTACTTCGGTATTGCTCAGCCGAATGTTTTCTGTAGCTGTAAGGCCATCTACATGGGGCAACATTACGTCCATGATAATCAGGTCGAAGTTTTCCTCCTTGTTGCGTTGTAAGGCCTCAACGCCATCTTTCGCATGCGCTACTTTATATCCTTCACCCTCTAGGTTTAGTTTAATAAGGTCTGCAATGTCATGCTCATCTTCTACAAGTAAAATTCTGTACTGTTTCATAGGTTTATACTTTATTTTTGAATACAATTTTAAACACAGATCCGCAAGGATTATTGTTCGCCACTGAAATTATGGCTTTGTGCTGACGCAATATTTTCGACACCAAATACAATCCAAGTCCGGAACCCGCGCTGTTGCGGGTATTTTCATCGCCAATACGATAAAACTTCTCAAAAATTTTACGTTTCTCTGATTCAGGAATCCCAATTCCTTGGTCGGAAACACTTAATGCAACCTTGTCTTTTTCTATAAATGTGCGAATAATTGCAATTTCAGCGCCCATTTTGCTGTATTTTACAGCATTGCTTATTAAATTGCTTAGCATCATGGTTAATTGTCCATGATCTCCTGTAATTGTTAAATTTGGCTCAAAGGAGGTTTCAATTTGGGTGGAAAATGGCAAAGAATTTTTTAATTCTCTCAAGGTTTCGGAAACCAGTTCTTCCAGCACTATGGGTTGTTCTACCAAAGTGCGATTGAAACTATCCAATCGTGTAATCATCAACACTTGATCCATTAATTTGCTCAAGCGCGATAAGTTTTTATCCGCCATGTCCAGCAGTTTCTTTAAATTATCCTGACCCTCGCTTGTTTGCTTAGCTGCAGTCTGAAGCGCTAGCTTAGCACCTGCTACGGGTGTTTTTAATTCATGGGTTACCGCAAGTAAAAAATTATTTTGAAGTTGATTGACACGCAATATCCGATTTAAAAATATAAACATGGCCGAAGAAATAAACAGCATGATTATGCCCATTGTAATCCCCTCACTAATCCAACCCCGTTTTTTGCGTTCGAACTTTCTGTTTTCGAATTTTACAATGTTCGGTTTTACATGAACTAAAAAACTTTTATTTAAAGGTTGATTTGGATAAAAACGAATGTTGTATTGTGGGAATTTACTTAAAACCATCAACTTTAACGAAGCTGTATCTGTATATAACGCTTTGTTTAGGTAATAAGATACAAAGGAATCTTTGCCAGGAAAACGCCCATGTATCATAGAATGAGAAGTTTCTCCCGCCACATGAATGCTGTCTGTGCTTAAAATTTCCATTTGCATAGCCCGTTCTCTATAGCCATAGCGAACCAAACTATAGGTCCACCAGCCAAATGCAGCAAACATGTAAATTGTAACAAATATGATTGTAATATTTAGTTTTGCTTTGGAAGATATTTTCATCGTTACAGGGAACAAAGAAAACTGAATTGGGAGATTCTTCCAAATACATTTACTTTGAAATCGAAATACTGACAAATGTTTGGCAAACCGGATGAAAAATTAATCCAACAATTGAAGCAAATCTGTGGAAACGAATTTGTTTTTACCACGGATATCGAATCTTATGGCCGCGATTATACCGAAGATCTGCACTATCCGCCGGCTGTGGTAGTTAAACCTGGCAGTGCGGAAGAAGTTGCTGAGATTTTGAAAGTTTGTAACAAAGCAAGCATACCTGTATATCCCCGCGGCGCGGGAACAGGCCTTAGTGGAGGGTCGTTGCCCGTATTTTCGGGTGTAACAGTGAGTGTGGAAAGGCTGAATAAGGTATTGGGTATAGATAGGGCCAATTTTCAAGCTACAGTAGAACCAGGTGTTATCAACCAAGTTTTTAGAGACACGGTTGAAGCGCAAGGCTTGTATTATCCCCCCGATCCTGCAAGCAGGGGTTCTTGTTTCTTGGGTGGCAATATAGCCCATGGCAGTGGAGGTCCGCGTGCAGTAAAATACGGTACCACCCGAGATTATGTGCTAAATTTAGAAGTGGCCTTGCCCAATGGCGAATTGATTTGGACAGGCGCCAATACGGTAAAAAATAGCACAGGGTTTAATCTTACCCAATTGATGGTGGGCAGTGAAGGTATGTTGGGCATTGTAACCAAAATTGTATTCAGGCTTATCTCACTGCCTAAGCACAATGTTTTGCTTTTGGCGCCTTTTAAAACTGCATTTGAAGCCGCATCTGCCGTGAATCAAGTTTTACTTACTGGTGTAACTCCATCCGCATTAGAACTGATGGAAGTGAGTGGGGTGAAAATGTCGGCAGAAGCAACCCAAACCCCTTTTCCGATGGTAAATGGGGCTGATTTTTATTTACTGATAGAATTGGATGGAAATGATACCGACCACTTGATGAAAGATGCCGAAATTATTTTTCCAGCCTTGGATGCTTGCGGCGCTATGGATGTATTGCATGCAGATTCAACTGAGCTGAAAGAACAGTGGTGGAAAGTGCGCAGAAGCATTGGCGAAGCGGTAAAAGGGGCATCAATATACAAGGAAGAAGATACTGTGGTTCCCCGTGCTGCCTTGCCAGAATTGTTAACAGGTGTAAAAGCCATTGGGGAGAAATATGGATTCGAAAGCGTTTGCTATGGGCATGCCGGCGATGGCAATTTGCACGTAAATATTTTAAAAAACAAGATGCCCGATGAAAAGTGGAACCATGATTTGCCAAAAGGCATAAGAGAAATCTTTGAATTGTGCAAAAAACTTGGCGGCACCATCAGTGGCGAGCATGGCATTGGTTTGGTGCAAGCCTGTTATTTAGATGTGGTTTTTACGCCTACCCATTTTAGCATCATGCGCGGCATAAAAAAGGTTTTCGACCCCAATGGAATTATGAATCCGGGGAAGTGGCTGTGAAAATGCAAGCCTGTAATGGAAGAACTCGTTAGGGTGTGTAAATTTTATGCAAGAATAAGAATTTGCTATTTTCTTGTTCATTTTAATGTGCAAATACAGTAAACTTTTCCCGCAACTTATGGTGGTCTTTTACATTTCAAATTTTGTATTTATAATTATTGATATTTTATTAGTTTCTAATATTTCTAATTTGAGCCAAATTTCACTTGGCCCAGATTCAATGTATAGATTTTTCAGAAGTGCTTTGGTAACAGCTATTTGGGTACCCTATATGCTAGTTTCGGCTAGGTTAAAAAACACCTTTACAAAATAAACATCTTTGGACGGTGTATACTTATGAATGCAGAAGTAGGCAAGCCAATGCCCGTCTCGGATGGAATAGGTAAGGCGAATGGATATACGATTTTGGTATCAACTAAAAAAGCGGCAAGGCCCAGGCTAGGAGGTTTCAAATGGCAAAATAGGATTGTAAAGTCATTTATTTAGAGTAATCCAGTGCAATAATGGAGCTTAAGAAACGTATTGAAATGAATAAAACACCAAGTAGCATTTTTATTCAATATTTAACCTACTTTTGCTTTGTTTTCACTACCACCAATGCATTCAGGTACAAACATTTTATTTTGGACTGCGAGAAAACGTTGCACCAAAACTTAAAAGCTAGGATTGAATACCTCCACAAAATAAAAATAAAAATATACAAAATATTTAAACCAGATAAAATAAGCACAAACTATTAAAACGATACTCACAGCAGCAATCCTATTTTTGGCAACAATTTTTACCCATGGACAAAGCCTTTACGTAAAAACGTTTGGCAAAGCCAAAGACAAACCAATAATTTATCTACATGGCGGACCAGGTTACAATAGTGTTAATTTTGAAGCTACAACAGCTCAAAAGCTAGCAGACAATGGCTTTTTTGTAATTGTATACGACAGGCGGGGGGAGGGGCGCAGCATAGATTCCAATGCCAAGTTTACCTTTAAAGAAACGTTCGAGGATATAAATTTTATTTATAAAAAATATGGTATTAAAAGAGCAACATTAATTGGCCATAGTTTTGGGGGCGTTGTAGCAACTTTGTTTTCTAATAAATATCCCCACAAAATCAAATCAATAATTCTAGTTGGCGCGCCAGTTTCATTGCAAACAACTTTTAAAACCATTCTTGCAAAATCAAAAAGCATTTATCAATCTCAAAACGACAGTGTAAGTCTAAATTATATTTCTATGTTAGAGACTATGGATACAAATAGCATTGAATACAGTGCTTATTGCTTTGGGCATGCTATGAGAAATGGATTTTATAGTCCTAAAAAGCCAACAGAAGAAGCAAAAAAGATTTATTCGCAATATAGAACAGATACTTTGCTTTTAAAGTATTCTTCCCAAATGAGCTCCGAAGCACCGCAGGGTTTTTGGAAAAATGAAAAATATACAACTATAAATCTTGCGGTTATTTTGAAAAAATTTAAAGCAAAAAAAATGAGAATATTTGGCTTATATGGAAAAGAAGATGGACTGTATGCGAGCCAACAAGTTTTGGATTTACAAAACACAATTGGGGTAGACAATTTAAAATACTTTGACAACTGCTCGCATAACGTTTTTATTGACCAGCAAACACAGTTTACAGAGGCAATCAAAACTTGGGTGAAATAAAAACGGGTGTCAATCACTTTAGCCAATCGCGACCAATAGCGGAAATATTGAAACAACAATCTGCCTTATGGACAATTATTTTACTTTGCAAATACCAGCAATCATTCTATCTTTGTTCGATGTATCTCACTAGCCGTTTATACGCACCTCGTTTTACTTGGCTGTTGGGCACAAAGAAAATCACAATAAGAGACTTAAAACAAAACCATAGTTAAAATATTCAATGTATATGAACGAAATTATTTGCCCAAATTGTAAAAAGATTTTTAAAGTAGACGAAGCTGGTTTTGCGGATATATTAAAACAAGTTCGAGACCATCAATTCGAAGAGGAATTGAAAATGCGTTTGAACCTTGCCGAAAAGGAAAAGGAAAATGCGGTTAAACTGGCCGAAGCAAATCTAAAAAACACACTGCAAGAGAATTTTGCGAAAAAAGATAGAGAGATTTTAGAACTTAGAGCAAAAAATGACAGGGAATTGACGGAGCAGTTCACGAAGAAAGAGGCGGAGATAGCTGCAATGAAATCTAAAATTGAGAATGCTGAGATGGAGAAAAAACTTACCGTAGCACAAGCCATCCAAAAAATAGAGAAAGAACGAGACGAAATTGCCAATAATTTGAAAAATAGAGAAACGGAAAATCTATTAATCGAAAAAACGTTAAAAGAAAAATTTTCTGCAGACCTTAGAACAAAAGATGATATCATCAAATTAAAGGACGAAGAAATTGCGATGCGCAAAGACATGAAGCTCAAATTATCCACCAAAATGATGGGTGAAACGCTTGAACAACATTGCGAAACAGAATTTAACAAACTCCGCGCTACAGCTTTTCAAAAAGCCTATTTTGAAAAAGACAACGATTCAAAATCTGGAAGCAAGGGCGATTACATCTACAGAGAATTGGATGACGCAGGAAATGAAATCATTTCAATTATGTTTGAAATGAAGAACGAGGGCGACGAAACAGCGATAAAAAAGAGAAATGAAGATTTTTTGAAAGAACTAGATAAAGACCGCACAGAAAAAAAATGTGAATACGCAGTTCTTGTTTCGCTATTGGAGGCGGAAAACGAACTTTACAATACGGGAATTGTGGATGTCTCTCATAAATTTATCAAAATGTATGCAATCAGGCCTCAATTTTTTATTCCTATCATTACCCTTCTTCGCAATGCAGCCATGAATTCAATGAAATATAAAGCAGAGTTGAATTTGATGAAAAATCAAAATATTGATATTACACATTTTGAAGAAAATATACACAATTTTAAAGAAGGATTTGCGAGAAATTATGACTTGGCAAGCCGCAAATTTAAAACAGCTATAGAGGAAATAGACAAAACGATTGACCATCTTCAAAAAACCAAAGAAGCGCTGCTATCCTCAGAGAACAACCTGCGTTTGGCAAATAACAAAGCCGATGATCTCACAATAAAAAAATTAACAAACGGAAATCCAACAATGACTGCCAAATTCCAAGAATTGTCAGACAATGTTGAATAATTTAGAACGGAAAAATAATGTTTTGTTAAGCAAAAAATAATTTAGCAATACCCTACATTCGGCATGAAAAATAGAACGAAAATAATTTGGGTTTTGGTTGGAGTTTGTATACTAGGGTTGATTTGGTTTGTAAAAGGTATACAACCATTTGCGGTGAAGGTGGACAGCGAAAATTTGAAAAAAGAGAATGCAACTGTGTTTACAGACACTACGCGTACACTAAACATTTTCGCAGAAAAAGAGGCTTCTATTTTGGTTTTAACGAAACAAATATTAAGCACACTAAAGAGTCATAATTATCAATTATTTGCGAAATTCATTCATCCGAAATTAGGCCTGCGGCTTTCACCTTATGCCAATATAGATACAACAATTGATGTGAAATTTACGGCAGACATTTTTTTTAAACGGTCACAATTACCAACAAAAATAAATTGGGGTAACTATGATGGGAGTGGAAATCCTATACTTTTAACTGTAGAAAATTATTTTAAGCGGTTCGTTTATTCGGCAGACTATGTGCATGCCGACAAAACGAGTATAAATACAATGATTGGCTCGGGCAATTCCATAAATAACCTTAAAGAAATTTACAAAAATTGTAATTTTACCGAAAGTTATTTTGCAGGATTTGATAAAAAATATGAAGGTATGGACTGGAGTAGTTTAAGGTTGGTTTATCAAAAATACAATGAAAAGAATTATTTAATAGCAATGGTTCACGCACAATGGACCATTTAAATTTGTGATCCAGCGCATAAACCAGCTATGTGAATAAAATTTTCTATGTATTCTTGAACCGCAAGGTTCTCTTTTGCATGGGATGCCCAGCGCATTTGAGAATTTGAAGGCTTTTTCTGCGACATTTGACCGTTTTATTGCCAAAATTTATTATGTAAATGTATGTATTTAGAATTTCATCTCTTCACCCGCAGAAGTCTATCCTTGGAGGACTCCGACGAAACTGTATCGCCTAAATGTATTTTGGAAAACCTATAAATTTAACCCATACCCATCTGCAATCTCTTCACCTTAGGGAGTCCCTCCTCAGAGGAATATAGCGGGAAATCCCAAACCCAAATGTTTAAAGCGCCTTATAAACAATTTCAATAGCCCTTGTGCGGATATTGTATTCAATCAATTTTTTGTTGTTCTCATTTGGGAAGGTACGGTTACTTAAAAACACAAATACAATGTCGTTTTTCGGATCGGCCCACACCCAAGTGCCCGTAAAACCACTGTGGCCATAAGCTTCTAGCGGCACCAATTCACTTACATTGGCTTTGCCGCCTGTTTTTCCATTCGGCTTGTCGAAGCCCAATCCACGGTGGGTCTTTTTGTTCGCCCTTTCTGTGAATTCTTTCACGGTGCTGGGTTTAAAATATTTCTTCCCATCTAAGGTTCCACCATTGTTCAGCATTTGAAATATTTTACCCAAATCTTCGGCATTGCTAAAAAGTCCAGCATTGCCCGCAACCCCACCCAGCATGGCTGCGGAAGGGTCGTGTACAAATCCTGTAATGGTATCCATGCGCCAATAATTGTCTACTGACGATGGGGCTATATTGTTCTCATACCAAGTTTCAAGCGGCAAATAAGCAAGTCTAGTTAGCCTTAATGGTGAATAAAAGTTTTCAAATGCATAGGTATATACATCTTTGCCTGTAATTCTTTTTACAACTTCTGCAGCCAAAATCATGCTTAAATCGCTATACACAAATTCTCCTTTGTTTTTTAATTCCGATTGTAAAATCTCATTCCAAATTGTTTTAGAATACCCACTATCCATCCACATATTTTTACTAATCTGAATTTGATGAATGGAGTCTTTGTTTTTTACCAAAACGCCTGGTTTTTGCATGGCTGTTTTGTAGAATGGAATAAAAGGCAACAAACCCGCTTCGTGGGTTAACAATTGGCGAATGGGTATTTTCTCTTTATTTGTTCCTTTGGTTTCAGGCAAATAATTGTGCAAATGCCAATCCAAATGCAATTTACCCTGTTCATGCAACTTCATGATGCACAATGTGGTAGCCGCAACTTTAGTAATAGAAGCCAAATCATACAAATCTCCACGTTTCACAGGGCGAAGGCTGTCGTAATAAAAACTACCCCATGCTTTATGGTAAACAGCTTTTCCACCCTTCAAAACCATCAGTTGTCCGCCAGGTGCAGCGCCTATTCTGCGGGTTTCAGACACTAGGGAATCCAAATCTTTTCCAAAATCCCGTCCAAATCCAGCTTCTTTGGGGTTCACCATTTCAAAATGCTGCACCATGCGCGATTCGGTAAATTCGCCCATACCCAATTCATAACCTTTAAAAGCTGTAGCTGGCAATTTGCCTAGCGATGGCCTTTCTCCAAAAATGATTTCGCTGCTTGTTTTCTGGTATATCGCATCGTCTTCATAAGCTTGAATGACACAAGCCAAATTCGGCAGGTTTTTTAACAAATACAAATTGCCATAGGATACCAAAATGGTGGGTTTTACTTCTGCCACTTTGTAAATATTTTGAACCATTTGTTGTGGCAAAAATTGGCTTTTTTTACCCCATAAATTTTGATCGTGAATGCTAATGATGATTTCATCGTAATTTTTAATTAAGGAATCTGCCATTTTGCCAAAAACATCGTAACCAGAGTCTCGGTAAGTAAAAAATTCATCCACTTTATGATAGCGTTGTAAGTAATAACCAAAACTGTAATAGCCCGCTTTGCCAATACTCCATAGTGCAATTTTTCTTTTGGTATGCTGTGCCAATGGCAACCATTCGCCTTTGTCCACTATTACAGTAACAGCTTTTTGTGAGGTTTCTCGTGCCAATTTTTCTGCTGGCGCATTGGATAAATTAGCCAACAATGTTTCCGTATTTATGGCTTGGTAATGATGTAGTCCGGCAAGCACTTTAAAATACAATATTTTACGCACTCTTTCTGCCAATTCAAGGCTATCTATTTTTCCTTCACGCACCATTTTGGTTATAAGTGAAATGGCCAAAGGCACATTTTCTGGATATACCAATATGTCGTTTCCAGCTTCAGCAGCGGCAGCTTCTGCATAGCCAGGCGCATAATATTTAGCCACACCTTTCATATTCAGCGCATCGGTAAATATGAGTCCTTTAAAGCCCAATTCTTTTTTTAATATTCCTTTAATCACAATCGGGGAGAGTGAAGATGGTCTGTGTGGTGTGGTGTCTATAGAAGGAATTTCCAAATGCCCAATCATGGTGCTCATTACCCCATTTTTGTACAATTTCTCAAAGGGTTTTAATTCTACTTCGTCCAATCTTTTTCTATCCAAATCCAAGTGAGGTAACTCTAAATGAGAATCGGATTTGCTATCCCCATGCCCTGGAAAATGCTTGGCACAGGCAATAATGCCAGATTTTTGCATACCTAACATTACCTGATTTCCTAGGCGCCCCACATCATTCACATCTTCGCCAAAACTTCTAAACCCGATGATTGGATTCAACGGATTTGTGTTTACGTCTACATCTGGCGCAAAATTAATATGGATGCCCAACCTTTTGCATTGTAGGCCAATTTGGTAACCAGTGCGCCAAGCCAAGCTATCATCACCTGCTGCACCCAGTGTCATTTGGAATGGGAATTTTTCCAGTCCACGCAAGCGCATAGCCAAGCCCCATTCTCCATCGATGCTAATAAACAAGGGGATTTTTGAATTTTGCTGGTAGTAATTGGTAAGGTAAGCCTGTCTCAATGGGTCACTTTGAAAAAAAATCAAACCTCCAATGTGGTATTTGTCTATCAATTCTTCAACTTCCTTTACATGGTCGTTGCCTTTGTTGCTCCATGCTGCAACCATCATCATTTGGGCAATCTGATCCTGCAATGTCAATGTTTTCATAAGGCTATCCACCCATTTGTGGTGGAAATTGCCCTTTTGCCACTGCTGTGCGGTGCACTGAAAAACAACCAAAAACAATAAAATAATTAAACTCCGCTTCATCCCTAGCATGCAAAACAAATTCAAACTTTCCATAAACACATACAAATCCTTTGCCCAATTGTGGAAAACGCGGAAAATTTGGAAGTTTTATACCAATAATTTAAGGTTATGATTGAATATTCATCCAAAATTCACCCAAACTCTCCAATTCAGATATTTGCGAATTCTTGTGGTTATCCACAATTCTTTAACAAATATGGATAATTGACAAGTCGCTTTTTTATATATCAATCATTTTTTATATTTGTTGAGCAAAACAAGCAAGGGAGGGTTTTGAGAATTGTACCTTAGCGCAAAAAAAAATGTCTGGCCAGGCATTCTTTACATACCGAAACTCTTCAAGGTATTTGAAGAGTCGTTTCACCCAAATTAGCGTTTAATTTGGGTGAAAAATTAATTTTAATTGAAATGAAAAGAATCAAAGTTTTTACATTAATTTTTACCTTTCTTGTACCCTAGGGAAAATCATTTTGGCTCAAAAAGTTCGGTACTTTGAATTCGAACTGGTGAAAGAAATCATTATTAAAAAAGTGGATGTAACTGATTTTGGATTTCCGTTTTCTGTGAATTCAAAGAGTGAGATTTTTATTTATAGCCGAAAGGGCAAATCTATGCTTTCAAGCAACGGCCAAGTTATAAAAATAGCCTATTTGGACGATTCCATTAGAAAACAATTTTACCCTAAGGTTACAAACTTCTCATTCATAAACGATTCACTTGTATTCATAATCTATCATGCCAACGAACATACCTGGAAAGAGGACGCGAACGTGATTTGCAATTTGCATAGAAAGAAAATAATGAATGAACTCAATTTTGAGCACTTAGGATTCATCAAAAATGTGGAGATGCCCCTCAGTGAATATGGTAAATTTAATTCCGGTTACTACAATTTTTCTATGGAACTGTATCCTTTTGACCACTAATACTCCTATGACAGTTCTTTTATTTTAACCTATTCAGGTAGCAACGCGCCATTTGACTCTGTGTATCCTACAAAAAAAGGAACAATAATTAAGTTAAAACAGAAACCAAAAACTTCCTATTCCTATCCCTTAAACCTGAAATCATTGGATTCAAATTTTCAGAACTACAAATTTGACAATGGAATGGCAGAGTTCTGGAATTTTGTGCCAAAGAAATGTAAATTTGATGAGCACCGCATTCTACTATCTTATCCAACCCTTTCCGATTTGGTAATTTTGAATCTTAGTAATGGCAAGGTTGAAAGACGGAAATTTGACATTGGCAATATTAACATCACAGGAAATTCGATTTCAAACAGATACAATAAGTTTTTGCACGATAGTATTAATTTCGGTGTGATACAATACAATTCTGAATTGAACTACATAATAAGAAATATTTACATACCTCCCTGCAGATCGGCATCTGGTAAATCTGTTTATCTCCAAGTCATCTCAGATACATTTGGGAATATCATTGGTATTAAAAATCGGGCAAACAGGCATACTACTACTGGATTTTACAAGAATAACCTTCACTTCGGAATGATAATATCAACAGATTCTACAGAACGTTATGGAATGTTTAAAATCAAATGGTTGGATTCCTTTTATGATGCAAATAATGGATTCGTTACCTATAAAAATTTAACGTCAAGATATTCTGAATTATAAAGTTACATCACACGTATTAATAATTTTGATACTGTTCAGTATTATTCAACCCATTTGGTTGTGAAAGTTGTAAAGTCAAATTGATGAATTTCTTAAAATCAGCAACTGTTAAACCAAATGTAAGTTGGTTGTTTATCTTTACTACCAGCACTAAGGATTCGCTTGAAATAGTCAAGAATTGCAATTCCGGAATGGTGAATCACATTTTTAATACCAACATGGATGATCCGCACTTCAATGGCTTAATACCCAGTTATAACAGCTACTTGATTTTGAACCGGACCGACAAGAGCATCACGTTTAAGAAAGTAGAATCAGTGAATTCATTATTTTCTTTAATCTCTGATTTTTCAGTAAAATCCTGTATTAAAATCAAATAGAGAAGTATTAATTTACCAAAAGTACCAATTCATTTAATTTTTCTATGTGTATTTAAAGGAATTTGCCTAGAATCTCCTTTTTGGATTATTTAGAACCCATAAAATCTCTCGCACAGATTTTGCATTGTTATTGCCGAGAGGAGAAATTGAGGATGAAGCGCAAAGGGATTTATACATTTATGTTTTGGTTGGTTGTATTTACCTTTCAATGGGCAAGTGCCCAAACAACAGATTACAGGTTCATAGATTCTGTAAGTCGCCTGATGAGAGCCAGCAGCCCCGACCAATTGGTGAAATTAATTGCCGCGAGGTACACAAATCCTGCAGAACGCACCAGAGCCGCATTTAGCTGGATGACCGAACACATCAACTACGATGTAGATGGATTTTACCGCAGTGCCAAGTTGTACAATGCGCAATGGCCATCCACGGTGAAAGACAGTGCTGCAAGGGAAGGATTGTTTATAGCCAATGTTGCCAACCGTGTTTTTAATGAACGCAAAGGCATTTGTGCTGGTTACTCTAAATTGTTTATGTATCTCATGAAAAAACTAGGTGTGCCCGTAAAAAGTGTGGAAGGTTTTGCCAAAACACAAATCGAAAAAACGGGTTTTAAATTTAATGCCAACCACGAGTGGAATTTGGTTTTTATCGATAACCAATGGCGACCTATAGACGTCACTTGGGCCGCAGGATACACCGATTTTGGAGCCAAGAAATTTCACCGGGATGTAAACAACCATTACTTTCTCACCGACCCAGGTTTGTTCTTGGTTGACCATTACCCTGCAAAAAAAGAAAATGGAATGCTAGCTTGGATGCCAGATTTCAACCAATTTATCACCCGCCCTATGGTATATCGCGATTTTTGGAAACTCAATCCAACAAATTTTTCAGCATCCAGCGGTCTGTATAAATTCCTAGACTCAGCCTTCACGCTAAATTTTACAAGTACCGAAAACATAGAAAGATTACAGATCGTTTCGCTGCCGTCAAACCAACAGGTGGCCATTTATCCCACCAAAGGCACCACAGTTTACAACCAATTTAATTTTGTGAGATGGACTGAAGATGGCAAAATAAAAATTAGATACAGGCCTTCAAAACCCAACGACAAAAAAGCCATTCTCTTCATCAATGGCCATGCCGTTATGGAGTTTTTGATAGTGGGATAGCGGTTTGGGGGTTGGAGTTTTCGGAATAAAGGACACTATCCTTATTTCCCTTGTTCGTCCTTGTAATTGTTTAAAGAAATACGAAGTCTTTTGTCATATTTTTACAAAACCTTGTATTATTCAAAGTTTTATCATTTATATTTGTAAAAGTGCTTTTGATAGCTTTGGCAGATTGAAATGAGCAATTTTAACAACGAAGGAATATGAATACAAAAAAACGATTTTTTATGAAACCGAGTGCCGGAATGGCAATCCGTTTCGCTGCTATTTGCGG
>JBBQBB010000045.1:0-28839 GCA_038317095.1 Bacteroidia bacterium
GCCGCGCCAGCCGCGCCAGCCGCGCCGGTGCCGCCCGCCTCGCCCCCACCCTCGCCCCCGCCCCCGCCGGGGCCCCCGCCGCGGCGGGGCGAATGTGGAAAAAGGCCTGTTTTCATGCAAAAAAAAGGCTGCTGGGTTTGCAGCAGCCTTTTACAATATGTGATTTTGTCTTAGTTCCTTCTAGCTACAACCAGTTTTACGACTTTGGTAATGCCATCCAAATTTACGTTCACAAAGTAAATTCCTTCGCTTAAATTGGATGTATGAATCATATTTACTGGACCTATAATTGACTGTGAAAGCACTTGATTGCCTTTGGCATCGAACACACCAATTGTACCTAAATAATCAGATTCACCAAAAATTACGATATTGGCATAATCTGAAGTTGGGTTTGGAGATACTGAAATAGATGTATTTTTATCGCCTTTCAAATTGATTATTACGAATCCACCAGAGGAAGTTTTGCCGTTAGACTCATTTACTTTAAGCTCATATAAATAACTACCCAACATTTCGGTTCCAATAAAATCAGTGTAATAATACTCTGTTTTACCGGTATTGTTATTTTTGGCTTTTTGCTCATTCAATTTTATCCAAGTTCCACCATTCGCTGGCTTGCGGTAAAGTGAATAGGTTTGAATATCGACTTCTGAAGCAACAACCCAAGTCAAATCTGTTCTGTTGTTTACCAATTTACCTGTAAATTTCAAAATGCTCACTGGCAATGGAACAGTATAAACCAAGCGGTAGAATGCTACGCGGCCTTGAAGTCCTGCAGCATCAATAAATGAATAAGTGAATTCTGTTTGAGCTTGGTAAGCAAATTTAAGTAACACTCTAAACATAGTTGGGTCGAAATTTGGAATTTCGTACCTACCCAAGGTTGAATTCCAGAAGATATAAGAAGGAGCCGTAGGACCTGGATTCGGCACCAAACGATATCTAACACCCGCTTGTTCATATTGCAACAATGCATCTGTAGCAGAATCTGGCAAGGTATTTAGAACCATCGTTTTTGTAGTTAAACCAGCTGTACCCGCATATCTGCCATCTTCTTGGTCATAAGCCGATAATTTTCCAGGTTTTACAGCGGGGTTACCCGAAATTAAAGTTGAATCATTTGTTCCACTGGCACCATACAAATCTACCCATCTTACAAAACTACCCCATACTGGAGAACCATTTGGAGGCGCGCCAATGAGGTTGGTTAAATCTGCAGGATCTACTGTATATGATTTGTCATGGGCAAATGCTGTAAATTCTACACCAAAATCAACCAAGGAGACATTGTTTGTTGTTGTTGTTACAGAAATAATTCCGTTTGGCGTACCTGATTCTATCCCGGAATTTACCGTATTGTTCACTCCAAATTGTTCGCCTGTAGCAACCCATACACCTGGTAGGTTGAAAGTTGCAGGTGCAGGTGCACCAATAGCAACTGATGTAGTTGACAATTTTACAATGTAGCTGGCATTCTCATTGGCATTGGTAAAGTCATAGAATCCCGTTGTTGGGTTTAATGTAACTTTATCCTCAACATTTCCCAATGCATCTACCAAATAAGCATAAACTTGGGTATTTGTAGGAGCCGCAGGTGTGCCTGAAGAAAGCACTCCAGTTGGCACACCATCCACCAATCCATTCACCAAACCATTCGCGTCATGATACAAAGTACCGGTAATATGCAAACCGAATGGCATAGTAACTGTTGCGGGAGTCAAATCTTTCTGTTGTGCAGAGTCTTTCCAAGCATAAGTAAATACAATTGTACCAGCTCCCGGGAATGTTGGATCTACAGTTAACAAGGCGGGGTTGTAGTTTGCGATTACTCTGCCCACTGGAACTATAACACCATTATAATATAGCGTGCCATTGGTAGGCAAGGTTTCAATAATGATGGTTTTAATTGGTGGAACACCCGTTCCTGGATAAGTTCCATCTTCTAAGTCAGAACCTGTTAAAGTAGGCACGGTAACTTGGATGGTTCCTCCTGGATTGGATTGTTTTGGCGCTGTTTTATCCGCACTTTCTGGGCGAAGGTCAATTCCAAAATCTACCAACGGTACATTTAGCAAAGAAGTATTTACCAATATTCTGCCGTCTGCTGAACCAGGGCCTGTTGTAAGACCGCTTCCCACAAGGTTATTCGTTCCTAAATTTTCACCTGTATTTACCCAGTTGTTAGG
This sequence comes from Bacteroidia bacterium, assembly GCA_038317095.1. Taxonomy (GTDB): domain Bacteria; phylum Bacteroidota; class Bacteroidia; order NS11-12g; family UBA955; genus JAGXTF01. The sequence goes on from JBBQBB010000045.1 coordinate 2,190, forward strand.
CAAATTGGTAGAAGCTGGCGGAATTGTACCTACAACTGGAAGTGTAGCACTCATATAAACTTCATAGTTTGCATTAGGATCTATATTTTCAAAGAAATATTGACCTGTACTGCCAGATGTTGCTGGCGTGTAAACAGAGATTACTTGTCCTAAAGTTGGACTAAGTGTCGTTCTATCCACCAAAGCAACATACAACTGGGTAGCTGGACCACCTGCACCTGCAGGGTTGGTATTTAACAAATTGGTTCCCGCTGGGTTGGCAATAGGTGCACCATCAACAAACAAGTCAAGATTGCCGTCTCCGTCATCATAAATTGTGCCACTGATACTCAATCCAAAAGGAATGTTAACTAGGGCAGGCGTTAGATCCAAGAATCCAGCGGCGTCTTTCCAAGCGTAATTGAATGTAACACTACCAGCACCTAGGAATGTTGGATCTACTGTTAACAAACTCGGGTCAAAGCTGGTTAATGTTGTTCCATTGGCAACTGCTGTACCATTATAAAACAGGCTTCCGTTGGTAATATTCGTAATTTCTACAGTGCGCAAAGTTGAAGTTGCATTGTAGGTACCATCTTCTAGGTCAGAACCGGTTAAAGGAACCAAAGTGCCTGCATTTAGCGCAGATACTTGGGTGCTTCCACCAGGATTTTGTCTGCGTACTATTGATTTGTCAATGCTTTCTGGGCGGTTGTCAATACCAAAGTCAACGGTGGTGACATTAGAGGCGCTTGTAGTCACAAGTATGGCTCCATCTTGCGAAGTGGATGGGCTGGTGGTTGAAACCAATCCAGAACCTACGGTATTGTTATTTCCGTAATTTTCTCCCGTGTTTACCCAGTTGTTTGGTAAGCCTGTGCTAATAGCAGTTGTTGTACCTATGGCTATTACGCTGCTGCTTAAGAATACCTCATAATTACTACCCGTATTTATTCCGGTAAAGCTGTATTGCCCTGTAGAGCCTGAGGTTGGCAATGTAACCGCCTGCAATACTTGGCCAATTGTAGGGCTTCCTGTAGTACGGTCTACTAAGTAAACGTACATTTGGGTTCCAGAGCCCGCATTCGCACCGGCTGGGTTCGTGTTGGTAATATTGGTTCCAATTGGATTGCCAATGCCATTTCCATCCACAGCCCCGTTGTTATCGCCATTTCCATCGTCCCAGAGTTTGCCACTTATTTGAATTCCATCAAAAGGAATGGTTACCAATGCTGGAGTTAAATCCAAGAATCCAGCGGCATCTTTCCAAGCGTAATTGAAGGTAACAGTACCGCCACCTAGGAAGGTAGGATCTACTGTGAGTTTGCTTGGATCAAAATTGGTAATTTCATTATTGGTACCCACAACCACAAGGACTGGACCTGCACCAAAATCGTAGTACAAGGATCCGTTGGTAATGTTGGTAATATTTGCTGTACGCAAAGTAGAAGTTGCATTGTAGGCACCATCTTCATTATCAAATCCTGTTAATGGGACCAATGTACCAGCATTTAACGCTGATACTTGCGTGGTTCCACCTGGATTTGGACGACTGGTAATGGTTTTGTCAAGACTTTCTGGGCGGTTGTCAATGCCAAAGTCTACACCCGTAATGTTGCTAAGTAAGGTAGAGACTAAAATCTTACCATCCTTAGAAATTGCAGGATTTATAACGGAAACAAGACCTGAACCTGCGGTATTGTTTGTTCCATAATTTTCTCCTGTTCTTACCCAGTTATTTGGCAACAACGAGCTAGAAGGTGGTGCAGAACCAATGGCAACAGAAACAGAATCTAAAAACACTTCATAATCGTTGTTGGTATTCAAATCCGAAAAGGTGTACATTCCTTTTAAAGCCCCAGTTGTGGGTAACAATACCTTTTGGATAATTGTGTTTATCGTTCCGCTAGCTGCAGTCCGGTCTATCAAATACACATACATGGGAGACCCAACTGCTGCAGCGTTGCCACCAGCAGGGTTTGTGTTGGTAATATTTGTGCCAACAGGGTTGCCTATTGCAGTCCCGTCAACTGCGTTATTGTTATCACCATTGCCATCGTCCCACAAGGTACCACTTAGTTTCATACCATCAAAGGGTATCGTTACAAGTGCAGGGGTAAGGTCAAAAAGTTGGTTGTTGTCTTGCCAAGCATAATTGAACGTAACCGCGCCTGTGCCTAAGAAGGTAGGATCCACAGTTAACAAGCTCTGGTCAAAATTGGTTATTGTTGTTCCACTTGTAACGGCAACCGAATTATAAAATAGGGTGCCATTGTTAATATTTGTAATTTGAATTGTTCTGGTGGAGGAGGTAGCAGTGCTGTAAGCTCCATCTTCTTTATCAGAGCCAGTCAATGGCATAAAGCCCGAACCCGGGTTCAAAGCGGAAACCGCAACTGCACCACCAGGATTAAGCCTACTGGTTATGGTTTGGTTTATACTCTCTGGACGAACCTCAATCCCGAAATTAACATTAGGGACGTCTAAGGTGGTGGTGGTAACCAAAATAGCACCGTCTGTTGAATTTGCACCGGTACCTGATGTAGAAACGTTCCCTGTGGCTATAGCATTCCCCGATGAACCATAATTTTCACCCGTGTTTACCCAGTTGTTGGGTAAAAGTGTTCCCGATGGTTGGGCAGAACCTAAAGGAAGCACACTGCTACTCAAAAATACTTCGAAATCGCTTCCAGTATTTAAGTCTGCAAAAGAATATACACCCGCAGAACCGCTAATCAAATTACCAATTTTAATGATTTTATTAAAATTGGCATTTGCAACACCCAAAATAGTAGCGTTCCTGTCCACCAAATAAGCAAACATAGTAGTTCCAGAGACAGAATCTGGACCCGCTGGGTTAGTATTTGTTAAATTTGTTCCTTTTGGATTGCCAATTAAAGTGCCATCCACTGTAGTATTAAAGTCACCATTTCCATCATCATACAAATTACCACTTAAGGTTACACCTGTAAATGGAATGGTAACGGTAGCTATAAGGCCCAGTAAATGAGCAGAGTCCTGCCACTGATACTGAAAAGTGACATTGCCAGTTCCCAGAAAAGTGGGATCCACAGTTAATAAAGAAGGATTGAAGGACACAATGGTAGTGCCGTTAGAAATGGCCACTCCGTTATATTGCAAGGATCCATTGGTTATTGCAGAAACAACAATTGTTTTTACTGCGGATGAGGCATTGTACGCTATATCCTCTAGATCAGTTCCTGTAAGTGGAACCAAAGTTCCTGGATTCAAAGCAGAAACAAAAACATTGGTACCAGGGTTTCTTCTGCTCGCTATTGTATAAGAATCCGCAACCGGAATTTTATCAATGCCAAAATCAACCAAAGTTACATCGCCTTTGTTAGTGACGGAAATAATACCCGTGGCTACGGCTGCTTTTACTTGAATAATGCCGTTTGGTGTGCCACTCTCAATACCCGTATTTGGGGCGGTTTTGTCATTGCCTGTTCCGAATTGTTCGCCAACATTGAACCAATTAGACGGCAGTGTTACTGCTGGCGTAAAACCTCCTATGTTCACATTGGTTGAGCTAATGACAACATCATAGGTAGGAATATTGTCTACTGCTGAAAATGAATATACGCCTGTAGAAGGCAATGCTATTTTATCTATAACTGCGCCTCCTAGAGTTAAGTATGCATATACCCGAGTTCCACTAGGGCTTCCAATACCTATACCGTCAATTGCTGGCGTAGCTAGTGGATAGAGTCCGTTTCCATCATCCCAAAGTTTTCCGCTAATGGAAGGGGCCAAAACGGTAATGACAACATCATCGTTGGCAGAACAGGTATTGTTGGTTCCAGTAAGCGTATAGGTGTAAACTCCCGGTGCGTAACCTACTGTGAAGGTTGGTTTTTCTATGGTGTAACTGCTTAGGCTGTAAGCAGGCAACCAAGAAAAAGTGGTAGATGCGGCAGGGCTAACTATTGAAGCGCCAGTAGGTCCAAGTACTGAGGTAGAATTAATAAGGAGTGTCCTGTCTGGGCCGGCATCTAAGCCTGTAACAGGCTCGTCTACTATCAAAGTTACTTGATCTGAGTTTGCAGGGCAACCAGAAGGAGAAGCTATTGTCCAAGTGAAAGTGTAAGGCGTAGTGGTGCTTGCAACTAAGCTAGAAGCATTCGTTTTGGGGTCATTGCTGTTTGCAAAAACCGCGGTGCTTGGGGTTGTGCCCACTTGGGTCCATGTTCCAGTATTTACAATTATGGAATTTCCGTTTAAATTTATGTTGTTTACATTACATACTCGAATATCTGCACCTGCGTTTGCAGTTACCTCCCTAAATATTTGAACATAATCTTTGGAAGCAATGCAAGTTGGATCCGTATTTAATTCATACCGGAACAAGTACAAACCAGGTATAACATTTGATACGTTTAAAGGATTTCCTGTCACTGACGATGTGGTTGGTGTATTGGGTCCAGTTTCAAAAAACCATTTGCCAGTGCCTGCAATTCCAGCTCCACCTGCATTGCCTGTTAAAGTAGCTGTGGAAGCATTCCAGCAAGCCTCTTGATCTGTACCTGCGTTTGCTTGAGAGGGTTTAGAAAAATTGGTCAAGATTACATCATCAAATGTGGCTGCACATGACCCCACAGCAGCTACGCTATATCTGAATGTGAATTGATTTCCAGCGGATGAGCCAGTCAATCCTGAGGCTACTGAATAGGAAGAAGTGATAGCAGTAATTGTTGGTGTTGGTGAGCCAGAAACATTGGTCCATGTGCCAGTTGTACCAGCAGAGCCTTTCAAGTCAAAATTAGTAACATCACATTTGGTAACATCAGGCCCTGCATAAGCTCCAGCTGCTACAAATACGGTAACATCCGATGTGCTCGGAGGGCAAGCTGCGTTGCCTGTAATTGTCCAACGCAAAACATGCGTTCCATGTGTTAAGCCAGTTACGGTTGCAGATGGTGAGGTTAAGCTAGAAAAACTTAAAGTACTTGGAGAGCTAACGATAGACCAAAAGCCACTTCCATTGGTGGGTGTATTTGCAGTTAAAGTTGCAGAGAATGTAGCCACACCTGCAGCACCGCAAATACTTTGATTCGAACCTGCATTAGAAATGGTTGGTGTGGTTGTTAAGTTTACTTGAATTTCATCAAAACTAGAAGCACAAGAACCAACGGATTGGGTATACCTGAAATTGTAGATTCCAGTAAATAAAAAGCCGATATTCGTTGAAGGTGCAGTAGGCGTTGAAATGGTTGCATTTGTAGGACCTGCAATTTGAGTCCAGATTCCTGAAGCACCTGAAGGAATAGGATTAGGAGTTGCATTCAAGGTTGTATTCACTGGTAAACTGCTACCACACAGATTTTGATCTGTACCAGCAGACACTGCGGCGCCAGATGCATTTACGGATATTACCACCGTATCTTTTAAATCTTGGCAAGTCGCCACACTGGTTGTATATTCAAAACGATAAACTCCAGATCCGCCAGTAATACTAGCAGTAGTATTGCGCGTATTGGAAGGGGAAACTGAAGAACCTGCATCTAATGGAGTCCAGAGCAATGTTGCATTTGCACTTGGAGAACTACCAGGTATAACCGCACTGCTTCCTGTTAAATTAGCAGATGTGGAACCTGAAGTTAGACACTGATCCGTTCCTGCATTGGGTATTGGTGGTCCCAGTGTTGTAGAAGTTGTTAAAGTTATTGTGCTGAAGTTGGTGCCACAATTGCTTACTATAGTCCACCTAAAAACATAAGTTTTATTTACATCCATACCAGTCACAATGGCCTTGGGGTTATTCGCATTGGGAGAGAACCCGCCACCCGATAATAATGCTGGTGATACAGTCCATGTTCCTGTTTCTCCATCTGCTACGATATTTCCATCCAATCGGTACTGACCCGCACAAACGGTTCCAGATGGAGAAGTACCTGCATTGGAAACTGTGACAGGATTGGGAGGTACAATCAAAAACATATTGTCTGCAACCTGTGAGCATTTAGATCCTGTTTCAACTGACATTCTAAATGTATATTTACCGGCAACATAGTTCCCGAATATTGGTGCAACTCCGTTGCCATTGGTTATAGTCGCGGTAGTACTTGGCCCGCTTATAAAAGACCAAGAAATAATACCGCTGGCGGAAGGAGTGCCTGAACTCATGGAATAGGAACCTGAAGCTTGTGCAGTAAGCTGGCCACATGGCACCAAAATATCAGTACCTGCGTTTACCAGGGCTGCACTTCTACCAATAGTGAACGATATGCTTTTGGTTACAGTTCCGCAGGCATTGTTATAGGTTACCATATAGGTGTATACACCTGCAAAAACCATGTTGCTCACAGACCAAACATCTGTTCTGGTAGTGGACGCGCTGCTTGAAGAACTAAATACAGCGGAGGAAGCAGATGCACCGCTTGGTCTTGATATTTCAACAATGGATTTGGTGAGTGAAGTCGAAATTGAACCAGGGTCGGTATAGGAAATGTTAAAGGTACCATTAGTTACATCGCAGTTGAGTGTCTGATTTGTTGGCGATGTAAAATTGGTTAAATCATCACCGTGGTGTATGATATGGCTTGCAGAAGTCGAGCAAAGTGTCAATGTATTGATCTTGGTGTAACTAAATACAAAAGGTGCAACAAATGTACCTAAGCCCGAAACCGTAACTGTAGAAACTGTATTAGAAGGTGAAAAAGTTGCTGTAGGACTGGCCGGAGAAACTTGTGTCCAAGTTGCCGTTTCATTGGCGGTTAAGGGCCCACCAACCAAGGTCTGAGAAGAAGCGATAGGATTGTTACAAGGTGAAAAATAGTTTGAGCCTGGACCTGCATCTGGTGGGGGAAAAATATTCTTTACATTGATAACGACCTGCGAACTACCATTTGTACAAGGACCAGATACGGTCCACTGAAAGGTATAACTGAATCCAGGTTCTAAATTACAAACACTGGTACTGGGACTATTGGGATTCCCAAATACAGGAGGAGAAGATGGGCTGCCCGTAGTAGGGGCAATAGGTGATGTTGAAACCAAGGTCCAGAAACCCGATTGTGGCGCCAAACCTGGATTTGAACCTTGCATCGTACGACAATTTCCAAGGCATTCGATCAATACTGGGGTAGGACCTGCAGATACAGTAGCGCCGGCAACTACTTTAACGGTCAAGTTGCTTTGGCTTAAACAATTCACGCCATTTTGAGTGCGCGAAGTAGTCCATGTTAAGACGGTAGAGGATCCAGCGACTGGGGTATAAGTTGCCGTAGGAGAATTAATGCTTGAAAATGAACCTTGCGAAGCTGACCAGGTTCCAGTTGCTGGCGCTGTTGGAGTGTTTGCACTTAAAGCAAATGGTGCAAGAGAGCAAGTAGTTACGTTTGGTCCAGCAAATGAAGGCGGATTTGCGACTACAGTAAATACAACAAAATCCTCTGCATAGCCATTAATAGTGCATAAAGCCCTAAATTTAAAAATATAGGTGCCAGGAACAAACCCAGTAACTGTGGAATTCCACAAATTTGTTCCTACATTAAAAGTAGGGGTTGAAATTGAAACAGAAGAGGAACCTGAAACCAATACCCATTGTTTATCATTTGGTGCAAAAGCGCCCACTGTGCCAGCTGTCCCTTTCAAGATCATGGTACCGTTTGAACAAATGGTTTCATCCAATCCGGCGTTGGAAGAACAGTTGGGTTGAGCCCAAGCATTAAGGCAAGAAAGCATAAATGCCAACATGGCCAAGTGCCTTACACCTTTAATGATTTTTGCTAAATTTTTGAATTGTAATTCTAGATTCATACTCATATTTAACGCAAAGATAAATATAAAATACACGATTTTTTAACAGGAAATTATCTATAACCATTATCATTTAACCAAACACCACTTTCACTTTACCAATTCATCCAATTTCTGGCACATTTTAACTTTTGTTTCAACTTCTACATGATATTAAATACTTTCTATTCAAATTACTAAAATTATATTCAAGGATGCGGTTTAGGGCATCGAGGTTAGGCTTTAGGAAAATCCAATCCTTTGTTTGAAATTTGCAAACACTAAAATGAAAAGGTTTATCGCACCCATTTTTTTGGGGGCATTTTTAAGTCTTGGGTTTATAAATCTAAGGCCAATACAGAATAAATCGCCTTTTGAAGCACTTTACTTCCAAAGGCTGAACGCTTAGGATTCCGCTTTGCGAAATGTAGTTTTATCGGTTCAATCAGAATATTATACTAGGCAAAGTTTAAAATTGCTAGTTCACGATGCGCGTTTAAAACTTAAAGCCATGGATTTTTGGTTGCGGTATTTAGAACCTATTGCCTATAAAAAACTGAATGGGCCTTTGCCCGTAGAATGGGAAACAGAAGTTTTTGAAAAGTTTGAGAAGCCTTATCGGTGAGAAGGGGCTGGATTAACTTTGGCAGAATTGTATTTAGATGAAACCCATTTTTCAGCCGATCGTTTGCAAAAACCCATTGAACCTTCCATTCAAATTCTGGATGTATACCGGGCTATTTCAATTGATTCTCAACTCAAAAATCCAGATCGTTTTTTTATGCCAATCGGTTATTTTTGTTAAATTTAGCCAGCATCTATACTACCGGATTTGAATGCCCGGATATTGGCAAAGTAATCCCAGAATTGCAACAGATGGTTAAAGCCACCGCTAAAATTATTCCTTATTTTAAAAAAAAAGTTTCTTGGATTTAAATTCATTCTCCGATTCTATGTTGGTGTTGCAAGAAACTTAAATGAATGGAAGTATGGAAGCAAGTTTTTTAAGGGACAATTCTTTTTTCGAATTCGACAGGTTTAACTGGAACGAGATTGTAAATAATGCCTATGGTTACAACGCAAAAAGCATTGAAAAAGGCAAATATAAAGGCCAAAGTTTTAATGATTATAGTATCCAAAATGAAATTCACCTAATTCATGATAAAAACATTTTTGTTGCCCAAAAAGTATTGCGGCTGGAATTTCTCCTCAATTGATAAGCCCCATATTCTGTAAAACGGTGTTCAAAAACGAGATCTAACCGGTCTTTTCCAGCCATGTTTTGCCAATTGTTGAATGTTTGTATTTTCATGATGATTTATTTAAAAATATAACGACAATCCACAATCAATGTTTATCAGAAAAGGGTAAGCATAGCGTCATGGAGGTATCCTTTTCCCCGAGTCCCCTGCGGGAGACTCGGGGAAGGGTTATGGGTTACGGGCTAAGGGTAACCCCCGCAGATGAACATTTCGCATAGTCTCCCGCAGGGGACTCTGCGAATGGTATGGGTTACGGGCTAAGGGTAACCCCCGCCGGACGCGCTTTTCCCCGAGTCCCCTGCGGGAGACTCGGGGAAGGGGTATGGGGTAAGGGTAACCCATGCCGGACGCGCATTTCGCATAGTCTCCCGCAGGGGACTCTGCGAAAAAAAAAGCTACCCTAGGGTAGCTTTTTAATATTATATTTAATGTTTCTTAATTTAAATTTAACCGGATAGGCACAACGCGGTAAGATTTTACAAACTTACCACTTACCATTCCTGGTATCCATTGTGGACTTTTTTTCAATACACGAATGGCCTCTTCGGTAAATTCTTTACAAGATGGGGTTTCTTCCATCATGGTTACATTGCTCACATTGCCCTTAGTATCTACCACAAAACGCAACAAAACATATCCATTAATTCCTTCATCTTGGCAACGGCCTGGGTATTGAAATTCGCCTTTTACAAACTCAATAAACGCATCGTCTCCGCCCATAAACTTCGCTTGCACGTCCGCTTTTACTGGATCGCTGCTACCAGTTCCACCTATAGGACCTCCAGGATCTTTGTCATCTGTAGGAAAGAACTCTGCTTGGCCTTGCTTGGTTACATCACCCGGATTTAAGACTTTGTTGTTGGGAGGCAGTTCAGCTTCATTGGTTGTATTGGGGTCAAATTCTGGAATTTGAAACTGTTGCATAGCAACCTGCGGTTTTGGGGGTTCTGGTGGTGGCGGTTCATCCTTTTTCTGTTCTTTGGGTTCATCAATTTCATCCAAAGTTTTGGCTTCCACTTTTACTTTTTTAGATCCAGATTTTCCATCCTTTTTGCCCATTTCCTGAATCAACGGAATAGCCGAAAGCAACGCAACAAAACTGCATGCTATCAATACCGACATCACTTTGGCTTTGCGGTATTTAGAACGAATGTAAAATGCGCCGTATTTTTGGTTTTTGTCGGCAAATACCAAATCCAGTCTGTCATCAGATTCTGGTTGGCTCCATTGGTTAAAAAAATCGTTTGCCATAATCTATTTTTTAGCGGACCTGGCTTTTAACAGTTCCTTTTTTTCAGTTGGACTTAAAGGTTCATCTGCGACGTAATATCGACCTATTTGAGTGAGCAAAAATTCATCCACGACGTCTATCATGTTGCGGTATGCGGCTCCATCATCGTGCTTAACTACCACTGCAAATTTATCGTTATTAGCGGATGTGTCTAATTCTACTTCAATTTTACGAATGGCAGCGGTATCTTTTTCATCCAAAGCATTCAATTTCTTTTGAAGTCTTTCTCTTACTGAAAGCAAATTGACATTCTCACGCTTTAGCATGGCACGCAACCCTTCCTTAGCATAGCTAATTTCATGCAATTTGTCGGGATACTTTATGCTGTCATTTTCATAATAAAACAAGCGATTCTCTCCAGACAATATCAGCGTAATTCCGTGTTTTAATTGAGGTGCCTTTTTGGTTTTATCAATTACTTTTTCCGGAAAAATCATGCGCAGTACTTTGGGCTTGCTAAAAGTAGAAGTCAATACAAAAAAAGTAAGCAACAAGAAGGCAAGATCCACCATAGGTGTCATGTCTATTCGCGTGCTGAGTTTCTTGGCTTTTTTCTTCTTATCGTGCCTACCCTGCCCACCGCCACCGGTATCTATTTGTGCCATTTTATAGTTCTCCTCTCGTTTTTTATTGTTGACCGACTTTGTCCTCGAGGCCGGTAATCATCTCGAATTCCTTAATTTTTGCGTCGCGGAATATTTTAATTACCGCTTGCACTACATCGTATTTTGTTTTGGCATCTGCTTTGATGGCAAATCTCAAACGGGTTCTAGGGTCAAACGGCTGTTTTAATGCAGCCGCTTTTTCTTTTCTGTCGTTATAATCGTTAAATGCGGCTACCCTTGCATACATGGCCCACCAATACAATTGGCTTTCAGTAGAAGGTTTGGTTGTATCGTAAGGTATCCCTTTCATTTCATACTTGTTTCTGTCCGCTGGTTCTTTGGATAAATAATCCAGAATCTCTCCTGCCCTTAAACCAATTGAGGATGTACCCACAAATTTGATACTGTCCTCAACGGTTGGGTTTACATTAAATTTGCTGGTTACGGATTTAAAAACCCTTCCTTTAACCGCTGGATAAGTAATATCCACAAAAGTGCGACCGTCTTTGTCTATAGTAATGAGAAATACGGATTTGGGAATAATACTGTCGTTTGTGCTTGTAGGCACATCCACGGTAACAGGCTCTGGTTGGCGAAAACTGGATGTAAGAATGAAGAAAGTAACCAACAGAAATGCCAAATCCACCAATGGAGTCATATCCAAAGACGGTGTGGAACGGGGCATTTTTATTTTTGGCATAGTCTTATTCTAATGGGTTTATACTAATTGTTTGGAAAAGGTAAATGGGAAATCTAAAATTAAGCGTGGTGCGTTTGAAAATCAGACACTATGGTATATCCAGCTTCGTCCATGCTGTATGTCATGCTATCTATACGACTCGAAAAATAGTTGTAAATGATTACCGCCAAGGTGGATGCAATGATACCAAAGGCTGTATTTACCAATGCTTCAGAGATACCAGTAGCCAAGGCTGCTGTATCTGGTGCACCCGCATTTGCCAAAGCAGCGAAAGCCTTAATCATACCGAATACAGTACCAATCAAACCAATCAATACCCCAATGGATGAACAAGTAGAGATGATAACCAAGTTTTTGCTGAGCATGGGCAATTCTAAACCCGTTGCTTCTTCCAATTCTTTTTGAATAGAGATTACTTTTTCGTCTCTCGTTAAATCTTTATCGTTGGCTGCAAACTTGTACCTACCCAAACCAGCACGCACCACATTGGCCAATGAACCTTTTTGTTGGTCGCAAGCGGCAATTGCATCATCAATACGATGGGCTGCAAGCAGCTCGCGCACACGGCGAATGAAAGACGTTGCGTTTCCTTTTCCACTGGCATTAGCCAAAGTTATGAGTCTTTCAAGGAAAAAAGTAATTACCATAATGTTAACCGCAATAAGAATAGGTACAATCATACCTCCACGGCTTACAATACCTAGGATGTTTTTTGGATGTCCTTTTTCTACATCGCCGCCTTCAAAATTTAGGGGCACTTTTAAAAGTGTGTAATAAAGTACGAAGCCCATTGCAATAGCGAATAGGATTGCACCTGCGGCGAAAAAGCCCATAAGGCCGGAACTGCCTGATTTTTTTGCTGGATTATTCATAGAGCTGAATTGTATCTTAATTTTTTAAGGATGCAATATTAGTGTCGTTCAAGGTTAAAAGCAAATTAAGCATTTGTTAACTGCCTCAATTTGACCCATTTTCGACATTTTTTGCGGCCATTGGTCTTTTTTGGATGACGGTTTTAACTTTATTTTTCTCATTTCTGTCAACATAAACTCAAAATAGGTTTTATTATTTGTCTATTCATCGTAAAATTGAACCAAATTACAAAAAACAAACAAATGAAACGTGGAATCTTGATTTTAATCGTATTGGCGCTTTTGGCTGGCGGTGGTTATTTTGCTTGGAAATGGTTTTTTCAAAAACAAGAAACCCTAGATGCTTATAAACTAATTCCCCAAAATGCAGTATTTATTGTAGAAACCGATGAACCCGTGGATGCATGGAAAACATTTAGCAAAAGCCCTATGTGGCAGCACGAGAAAAAATTTAAACCCTTAGGTGATATTGGAAAAATGGCCGATATGCTCAGCAGAACCATAGACGACAATGATTTGATTTTTAGCACTTTTGGCCACCGCACAGTTTTAATAAGTGCACATGTTGTTTCTCCCACAGAATATGATTTTTTATACGTCTGCGACATGAAAGAAGGCGCCAAATTTGGCTCAGTAAAAGCCGGATTGATTGGTTTGTTAAAAAACAATGGCTATACTTATACCACCGAAACCCGAGAAGAAATAGAAATTCACAAATTTCACGACCCCAAAGACAAAAGTACATTACACATGGCATTTGTGGCCAATCAGTTGGTTATTTCATACAATGCGGGCATTATGAAAGCATCCTTGGAAGCCATAAAAACGGGTGAATTTGCGAACAATGAAAATTTCAAAGCCATAGCCCAGCAAACAGCTTCTGGCGGACTGTGTAAATTTTATTTAAACCACGCCTACGCTGCCGATTTTTTAAATGTATACATGTCTGATGTTTCTGGACTGAAAGGTATGTTTGGCTCTATGCGCTTTACCGGGGTAAAAGCAGATATCAACGACAACCTCATCAAATTTATAGGTTTTACCAATATAAATGATAGCATGGGTAGCCATCTGCGGGCATTAATGCGCAGTGGCAGCGCCAATACCGGTGCACAAAAAGTATTATCCAACAAAACTGCCTTTATGCTGAGCATGGGGTTTCAAAGCTTTGGCAAGTTTTACGAAAACCTAAAAGATGTAATGAAAGAAGATGCAAAATCTTGGGCGGAATTTGAAAAAAACAAACGCACCGTAGAAAAAATTCTTCGGATTAGTGTGGAAGACGATATTTTTGGGTGGATTGACGACGAGGTAACCTTTGCCCAGTATGAGCAAGACCGCATTATTGGCGCCAAAATAAACAATGTGGTTGCCATGAAAGCATTGAGTGAAGATAGGGCGAAAGACAAATTAGGTAAACTAGAAAGGCGTTTAAAATTGATTGGGAAATTTAAATCGGAAACCTATAAAGAACATGAAATTCACTACATGGAAATACGGGGATTGTTTAAATTGTTTTTTGGCAAATTGTTCGATAAAATTGAAAAACCTTATTACACTTACTTAAATGGTTATGTGGTTTTTTGCGACGACCCTGGTACATTGCTGCGCACCATAGATGATTTTGATGCTGGAAACACATTGGCAAAAGATGAAAAATTCAAAGATTTTTACAAAGGATTTAAAAATGAAAATTCCGTTTATATCTATTTAAATATGAAAAAATATTTTTTAGACTTGAAAGGAGTCTTGGATGCACCCAGCTACCAAACCAGTTATACCAACCGTGAGTACATCATCAGTTTTCCACAAATCGGATTTCAATTGGCCAAATCTGATGAAATGTTCGACACCCGGTTGTTGGTAGAATTTGATGCGCCAGATGAATACGATATGGAGGTTTCAGAAGGCAAAGCCATGAGCCAAGAAGACTTAGAGGCTTTGGACAGCATGAGTGATGCTGATGCGTTTATTTTAGAATACATCAATGGCAGTGTGAAGCGGGAGATGTACGACAACGGTAAGGTAAAATTCATTGCCGAAATGAAAGGTTTGGTTCTCAGCGGCCGCTATTTAGAATACTGGGAAACAGGCGAATTGAAGATTAAAGGCAAATACCGAAATGGCAACAAAGTGGGCAAATGGATGTATTACAATGAAACCGGCGAACTGGATCACAAGGAAAATTTTGGCCGAAAAGGAAAGGAAACTTTGTTGCCAGCAGGAGAATTACCCGAGCTAGATAATCCGGTAAATTAATCACCGCATTCCAGGTCTCCCTTTAAATCCGCCACCTCTTTTACCACCTGCCGGACCCCCACCCTGCCCCTTCATTTCGCGGGCTTTGGCTATCAGTTCCTTTTGCACTTCTTTGGCTATTTTGGGCAACAAGACTATTTTTTTGGCAGGAATGGCGGTTTTTAATTTTTCGGAATAGGTTTTAAACAATTCTACTTCTTTTTCGCGCATTTTGGTGGCATCGGTTAAGTATTGTTTCGCCTCTTCTTCTGTTAAATCTTCGGGTTTTTTATCCTTCCATTTCAATTTAAATTCTTTTCTTGCTTCGCGCAATTTCAACTCGTATTCATCAAAAATAGGGAAGAATTTTTCTGACTCTTCTTTCGTCAATGCCAATTTTTGGGTATACAAATCTTTACGTAACTTTTTCAACTCTTCCACTTTGGCTTTGCGCATGCTGTCCCTTGGGCCAGCTTTTGAAAACAATGGCGTGGAAACAAAAAGGGATATAATAAGCACTACAATATACTTTTTCATGGTAGAATTTCAATTTCGTCAAACAAACCGTCTTCCACATCCATCACTATCAAACCATCCTCTTCCAATTCTTGGGCAATGGTAATTTCCTGGGGAGTTTGGGCGCGTTTAGAGTTTACTGCTGTCGCAATGGTTTTTTTATCCGCTTCGTCTAACACAGATTCCAAAACAGCCGTTTCTGTTTTTTGCAATTGCACGGTGTCCTGGATTGCCGGTGCGGGTGCCAATGGGGTTTCCAATTTTACGGGTTTCGGTGTTTTGGCTATTTCTATTTTGCTATTTTTGGGCAGAAACACAAACCAAGCTGTAACCAAAATGGCGACAACGGCTGCGGCAACGGCCACATATTCTGTGCGAAAACGGCGCTTATGCACCACTTTCAACTCGCCTTTGCGGTTAACAGGGGCAGCCATTCTTGCGGCAAGTTTGGCCTCAAATCCATCCATATATCCCGCGGGGGTTTCGAATGGTGAAGGTATTTTGTCGTGGTTGTCTTCCATGTTCCTTTTGTTTTAGATGCTGTATTTTGTGAAAGGTTTAAATATTGCGTTTAATGATTTCCTCAATTTTATGTACGGCATGAAAATAGGATGCTTTTAATGCCCCGATAGAAGTACCCGTAATTTCTCCAATCTGCTCGTAACTCAGTTCATCAAAATATTTCATATGAAAAACCAACCTTTGTTTTTCTGGTAAAGTCACGATGGCCTTTTGCAGTTTGCGCTGTATTTCGTCGCCACTGATATAGGGTCCACTGTCAACCATATTGGCCATTTCTTTTGAGGCTGTTTCTAAATCCACATTCGGACGTTTTTTGCGAAGCTGGGCAAGGGCTTCGTTGGTTGCAATTCTGTAAATCCAGCTAAAAAGAGCACTGTCTCCCCTAAAAGTTGCCAAATTTTCCCACACCCTGATGAATGTATTTTGGGCGGCATCGTCGGCATCATCATGGTCTATGAGTATGCGACGCACATGGTTGTAAACCCTTTCTTTGAAACGACTTACAATTTCTCCAAATACCGCCTGCCGGCGCCCTGGATCTGCAAAAGCCGCAGCCAATTCGGCATCTGTTAAGTTTGGAATGGCAATATTTTTAATGCTTTCTGGAGCCAAGTTTTACTTGGAGTCAAAGAAAATCAAAAGGTTTAATGGAGAAATGGGATTCTTTGCCCCAATTTGGCATTGTCCAATAATAAAGGCAAACCACATACTGCAATTAATCTTTTGTGCTTCTCACGCGGTTGTTTTTTTGTTTGTTAGAATATATCCTATTCTGCAAAAAAAAAATCTTGCTGGCAAACTGAGACCAAACATATTCATATTCCGGTTGGTCTCCGCAAAAATCCAATCTAATGCTGAAATTTCGGCTAGCTAAATCCGATCGCTATCGGATCAACCGGGAGAAAAACCCTTGGGAGTATTTGATCTTTTGTGCTCTGCCAATTTGGGATGCACAATGGCACGCCACAAAGGAGGAATCAATGCGGGCAAAACCATACTGGCATAACCCCCAGGTAGCATTGGGCTATTGGCGTTTGATTCTAAAGTATGGTATGGTTTTGACGCGAAATGATGGTGATCGGAATGCCGGCTCAACTCCACCAAAAAAAAGCGCGAAACCACCTTGTCGCTGTTCCAACTATGGGTTTCATTTACCCGCACATTTTCGTCCCTAAGGAGACCATAATGCTCTATATAATTCACGTATTCGAGCAGAATATTGCCCATAGCAATGTAAATGAGCCAAACCGCAATGCCAGTCCACGAAAAGAAAAAACCACAAATGCCAAAGAAAACCAATTGTAGCAACACGTTTTGCAAGATTATATTTTTAAAGTGGAACGTAGGTAGGTTTATTTTTCGCAAACGAACAGATTCCGATTCCCAAGCTTCTTTGGTTTGACCGCGCATGGTGCGCATTACAAAATGGTAAAGGGTTTCATTTTCTCTAGCTGTCGCTGCGTCTTTATGAGTCCCTACATATCTATGGTGAATGCGCAAGTGGTGCACGAAAAAATAGATATTGCCACTGGTAGCCAAAAGATATTTTCCAAAAAACTGTTTTATGCTAGAAGCCTTATGCACCAATTCGTGTGCCACAATGATACCCCCTGAACCTGCTTCAGCTCCGCTGCTTAGTGCAGCGAAAAAGATAAATTTATCTCTTAGAATACCATGATAAATACCATAAAACAGGCTCATCCAAACCAAAGTATGCGCTATCACATGCAAGTAAACCACAAATTCAGGAAACGCATCGCCCGATTTTGTATGTTCATTCTTTGTATTTGAGGGCAAAATAATTTCCGCAATACCCAATAAACCAAAACTAAACAGGAGATTCCCCAAAGTCCACCAACCGCCATGAAAATTGCCCCAAATTGTTACTATTGCCGGGCATAGACTAAGCAGGTAAGAGAGATTTCTGCGCATAATTACAGCGCAAAAATACCCTATTTTTAGGCTGGTTTTCACCCTTTAAAACCACAAAATCACAATAATTTCTTAATAAGGGCTTGAAATGTTAAGAAAAAAACCTAATTTTGCAGCCCAATTCATTAAAATCATGAACCCGATCCTTAAAACCATCACCGACGAATACTTAAAAAGCGATCTTCCAGAATTTAAGGCAGGTGACCGTGTTACTGTGCATTATAAGATTAAAGAAGGTGCAAAAGAACGTATTCAGCTATATCAAGGCGATGTAATTCAGCGCCGCAATGCAGGCATCGAAGAAACTTTCACTGTGCGCAAAATTTCGAATGGCGTAGGTGTTGAAAGAATTTTCCCTGTGAACAGCCCAAACATTGATAAAATTGAAGTGAATCGCCGCGGTAAGGTTCGCCGTGCCCGTATTTTTTATCTTCGCAAAACTGTGGGTAAAGCTAGCCGTATCAAAGAAAAAAGATCTTAATCTTTTTAATAAAAAATATTTTAAAATCCTCGGTTTACCGGGGATTTTTTTATGGAATTCGGTACCAAATAAAACCGTCCACCTCTCCCACTTTTACAAGTTTTAGATTCCCAGCGGCTTTGTGTAAACTTACGGTGTCGTTTGTTATGAACCCACCAGCACCCTGCTCATGGTATTTGGCCAGTGCGTCTGTCGCGATATTTGGAGTGTCCCATGGATATCCCTTGGCATGCAAAAAATAGAAATACACACAACCTGTTTCATCTGGTCCTACTACCCAACGGGTGGCGGAATCGGATAATTTTGAAGCACTGTCTCTAAAAGATTGCCTAACAAAAGCTGCAGGGTAACGACTGTGTTGAATTTCCCAGTTTTGGTGCATTCGCATCCACGCCCAAAATGGGGCAATCCAAATAAACGCCAACAACAATGCATAACGGGTTTGGCTGATTTTATAAAATCCCACACCCACCGTTAAAGCGAATAATGGGAAAAAGATAATGGCATAATAGCCATGGTGGATAAACTGATATTGAACCAAGAAGTAGAACAAGGCACAACCTATGGCATAAGCCAACAAGCCAGGAAATTGCATCCAATATTTTTTCGAAATCCAAATACCAAAAACAAAAAACACCAAAAACCCATACCCCACAAGGGTTTCAGGCAGATCTAAAAATAAGGTTTGGCCTAGAATGGTAAAAAACTCAAGCATGTTTCTAGCATGGCGCATGGCATGCACAAATTCGTGTAATCCGTATATCTTAACCAAATTTGCCGCGTAGCTGTACCACCAAATCGTTGGAATTACGGCGATAAGAATCAGCACTGTTGCTTGAAACATACGTTTTAAACCAAACTTGCGGGCCGATAAAAACTCAACGCCCACAGCAATTCCAGCCACCAAAAACTGCATTTTTACCATACCTGCCAATGCAAACAAAATTGCAGACGCTATGCATGCCCAATTGTTGCCAGTTTGCACCCACTTGCGACCCAAAAACCAAGCCCAAAGCATGGCTGCCAAGGACAAGATATCGGGAACTGCGTTGATGGAATGGTAGTACAACTCCGGAACAAAAGCCAGAAAACTAGCTGCAACCCCAGAAATCATTCTATTGCCCGAGTATTGAAAAGCGAGCAGATACATAGCCCAAATTGCGGCCATCATTATGAACAAAGACAACCATCTGTGTGCGGTTTCTGAGAACCCGAAAACTTTATATATTGCCGCCAAAGTCCAATCGTATGCCGTAAACTGAGGACCTGTAATTCCAGATTTATTGTACCTTTTATCTACCCTCGGATACAAAATACGCATATCCTCTTCATAATAATTTCGCGCTACAGCAAGCGTGTTGCATTGCCTCCAAACATGGTTTCCAGAAGCTGGCACTTGCATATAAGGCAAATGACTGCACAAGTAGATGAGCAGCAAAACCGGCAAGAATAAACTTGCCTTGGTATCGAAAATTGAACGGGTGTGCGCTAAGAATTTGTTCACCAAGTATGGTCTATAATTATTTTTGGGCCCTCGAGGGTTTTCTTGGTGATAAGCGAAAAATAACCTGATGGTGTATCGGAACTGCGAATCAATTTCCACTTTCCAGTGATATGCCCAAAAGAAGCCTGATTGTCTAGAAATTCAACCGTATCAATGGCAAAATATAGCTTTCCCATAGAATCTTTTGTAGGATAATGCTTTTTGTAGGCATCTAAAGTTTGCTGCCAGCCTTTTCTTGAGCCCCGCTTGCTAATAAATTGCATATTGCTGTCGTTCAAATACCCTTTCATGAAACCGGGTATATCACCTTGGTTCCATGATTTCACTTGGGCATCTAACATAGATTTAATGGCAGTAATTTGTTCTGGTACTTCTGGATTTGAAGTGGAGCAACCACCGAGCAATAGCAACCCAAGTAAAGCCAATTTATTCATTTTCATTTTGTATTTGAGGAAATTATGTAATCGATGCCAACGCTAACCAAATTGTGATAAACGCCGGTGCGAAAAAATGGATTGTTGGAATTGTTGGAAATACGAATGCTATTTAAACTGTATTGGTAGTCTGCTGTAATTCTAATTTTTGGGGAAACATTGTAGGCCGCATTGATTACGCCCAACATATTCACTGTTTTTGTATCATTCTTCAAATTTAGGATGTAATTGTCCAAATCTGTCGCATTGAGTGTATACGTTGTAATCAACCCGGCTCCCAAGGAATATTTGTTCATATATTTCATTAATTTTATGGGAATATCTAGCATTCGATAATCCAAATTAAAGGTTTCCAAACCAGGTTTATCTAAGTCCAGAGGTCTTCTAGCCCCGCGAATGCTATAGGCAATGCCCGTTTCGTAAACCCAACCTTTGCCTATGCCTTGCCCAACCTGAAAACCAAATGAATAGCCAAATTTATTAAACCCCGAAGCTTGGTCACCATCTATTTGGCAAAAATTGGCAGAAATATGCGCAAATGAAAAAAATGCGCCTTTGGGCACATCCGCAGCATTTGAATTCGCCGTAAAATAAAAAAGCCAAAACAAAAGCCAAGATTTTAAAAAATATTTTTTACTTCGATTCATCGTATTTTGCACAATAATAAAGAATCTAAATGGAAGTTGATTATATTGTAGTAGGAACGGGTATTGCCGGAGTGAGTTTAGCCTTAGAATTACAAGCCAAAGGGCAGCGTATTGCCATGTTTGATTCCGGTGAAAAAAATACATCTTCCAAAATAGCAGCGGGCATTGTAAATCCAATTGTTCCCAAAAGAGTTACCAAAACGTGGATGGCCGATGAAGTTTTTCCTACCATTGAAAATTACTACAAACATTGGGAAAAAATTTTAGAGACCTCTTTTTACTACCCATTAGAAATGATTCAAATACATGCCACGGCGCAAGACTCAAATTCCTGGAGTACCAAATATGAAAGTCTTCAACCATTTTTACAAGAATCTGAAGTACAATTGCCGGAATTCATCCAAACCCCTTTTGGCAGCAGTTCTGTAAAATTTTGCGGTAGATTGGATGTGGCTAAGTTTTGCGAAGCGGGAATTGCCTATTTACTAAAAACACAAAATTTATTTGCAAAATATTTTAAATACAATGAATTGAGAAAAGGAGAAGATGGGATTTTCGAATATCAAACCGTGCGGGCAAAAAACATTATTTTTTGCGAAGGTATAAATGCATTAAACAACCCTTGGTTTTCCTATTTGCCTTTTATTCCATCGGGCGGCGATATTGTGACTATAAAAATACCGGGTATGATGGGCGAAAAACGCATGTTTAAGCAAAGCACATGGTTGGTACCATTGGAAGGAGATTTATTTTTGGCAGGTAGTACTTTCCATCAAAATTCATTGGATACAACACCCAATAAAACCGATGCCGCGGAATTGGTAAAAAAAATAAAAAAATGGTTAAACAAAGATGTAGCGTTAATTCAACATCAAAAAGCAATTAGACCCACGGTAAAAGACCGAAGACCCTTTCTAGGTGAACATCCTGCAGAAAAGGGATTGTTTATATACAACGGATTGGGAACCAAAGGAAGCAGTTTGAATGTTTGGCTTGCACCCACAATGGCAAGATTTTTGGTGGATAAAAGTGAACTTCCGGATGAAGTAAACATTCAGAAGTTGAAATTTTAAAATGGCGAATATTTTAGTAACCGGCGCAACCGGAATGGTTGGCCAACATTTGATTCCGCTGCTAAAAAGCAATGGATACAATATCTTAACTTTAACCACAAACGGGAATAGTGCAAACCCCTCCAAATCTATCTACCACTGGGATCCTGCAAAAGGCGTAATTGATACGCAAGCATTGCACCAAATTGACATTGTTATACACCTAGCCGGAGCCAATGTGGGCAGCAAAAGATGGACAAAATCTTACAAAAAAGAAATATTAGAGAGCCGGGTAAAAGGTGCGGAATTGTTATTTCAATCTTTCAAAAAAACAAACAACTTTCCAAAGGCAATTATTTCCGCAGGCGGCATTGGCTATTATGAAGACCCAAGCAGCGAAATTCTGACTGAAAACAGCAACAATGGCAAGCATTTTTTGGCTGAAGTATGCGCAGCATGGGAGAAATCTGTATTGCAATTTTCTGAATACGACACCCAAACAACCATATTAAGAACAGGACCCATATTAGACAGTAATAAAGGCCTTTTACCCGCTTTTTCTGCAACGCATTTTTTACGAATTATCCCCACCGTTGGAAATGCAAATCATATTTTTAGTTGGATTCATATCGAGGATTTATGCCAAATGTTTTTACACGTAATTGCTCAAAAATTAGAAGGTATTTACAATGCTGTATCGCCAAAACCTTGTGAACAAATAATGCTGGCAAAAGCCATTGCCCATGCTTATCATAAGTTCTGTTTTTTTCCCACAGTTCCCGCATTTTTAATAAGAATGGTTTTGGGAGAAAAAGCAGACATCGCATTAACAGACCAAAATGTAAGTGCCCAAAAAATCATGAATACTGGTTTTCAATTTAAATATGTAGATGTTGAATCCGCCGTTCAATCGTTAGTCCATGGCGGATAAAATTGCTTACTTTTGGTTTCGAAGAGACCTGAGAATGAAAGACAATTGTGGGCTTTACCATGCATTAAAATCTGGATTTAAAATAATTCCTGTATTTATCTTCGACACAGAAATATTGGAGGATTTAAAAGATAAAAAAGACGCACGTGTTTCATTTATTCATGCGGCTGTTTCTCAATTAAAAAAAGAATTAAACAACGCAGGTACGGACATAATCATTCTACACGAAAAACCTCAAAAAGCTTGGGAAGAACTGCTTTTAAAAAAACCAGCAGCGGCCATTTTTACAAATGCAGATTACGAGCCGTATGCAATTAAACGTGACAATATGGTAGGCGAAATTGCAAAAAAACACGGTTGCAGTTTCCTCACATTTAAAAATCAAGTCATCATGGAACCGGGGCAAGTATTGAAAGACGATGGCACGCCATATACAGTTTTTACGCCCTTCTTGAAAAAATGGAAATCTGTTTTAAATGATGAAGATTTAAACCCATTTACTACAACCCATTTGATGGGCAATTTTTATCCCTTAATCAACGAAACGATTCCCTCATTGAAAACATTGGGTTTCACAAAATCCGAAATTACCTTACCGGAGCCGTTTGTTGATATTGAAAAAATTAGCCATTATGCGGATAAACGAGATATACCATCTGCAAACGGCACTACACATTTAAGTATTCACCTTCGGTTTGGGACCGTTTCTGTGCGCGAATTATTCCGCATTGGCTTGCCTGTGAGTGAAAAATGGACAAACGAATTGGTTTGGCGCGAGTTTTATATGCACATTCTATTCTTTTTTCCGCATGTGGTAACGGGCGCATTTAAAACCCAATATGACAAAATAGAGTGGCGAAACAATGCCCTTGAATTTGAAACTTGGTGTGAGGGAAAAACAGGCTATCCCATTGTAGATGCGGGTATGCGAGAACTCAATGAAACGGGATTTATGCACAACCGTGTGCGGATGATTGTGAGCAGTTTTTTAACCAAACATTTGTTGATAGATTGGCGATGGGGAGAAGCTTATTTCGCAGAAAAATTACTCGATTACGAACTAAGCAGTAACAACGGAGGTTGGCAATGGGCTGCAGGATGCGGAGTAGATGCTGCTCCATATTTTCGTATATTTAATCCCACTTTACAAACCCAAAAATTTGATCCGGAATTAAAATACATACGCAAATGGGTGCCAGAATTGAATACCCTAAAATATCCAAATCCTATTGTGGATCATGCTTTCGCCAGAAATCGATGTTTGGAAGTTTATAAAAGATGCATGGCCAATTAATGCAAAATTTAAACAACAATTTCGACCGTAAACTTATATTACTTTTTACGGAATTTCTTATTTTTTAGAACCGATAATTTTACTGCTCTTCCTCGAAATATATTTTATAATATTTCCTGCCATCCGGATCGGTGCCCCTTTCAATTTTTTCTCGGTTGCCGTGGATATAAATATGAAAATCTTTATCCAATTTCAAAACCGATTTGAAAATTTTTGCCTGTTTTTTAACCGCCTTCGAGTCAATTTCAAAGTTGTCTGCAGTAGGTATTTCGTTGTATTTGCAATAATCTTCATCGTACTTTTTAAACGAATCAATAACCCTTTCATCTACAAAAACAGATTCTGCAAAAGCCTCTTTGTTAAATGAATCGTTTTCTTTAAAATAAGTTAAACTGCGGTTTAATATTTCTATAGTATCCGTTTTACTTAGCGGAAATTCATCTGGCATTTCCTTGGTAACAAACTCTTTTGTAACCTTTAATACGTTGGATGTAAAATGATACGAATCTTCTGCAGGTTTTATCGCTAAAAAGTGATCGCGCCAATTTATACTTTCATGCGCCTTATTCCCGTCGAGAATACTGACCCAAAATCCATCTTCGGCTTCTGTATTCAAAACTAGACAAGATTTATCGGGCTTTTGCAATGGAAATCCTTCATCCAACTGTAAATCAATTTGTTTCATCTCATTGATTGTTTTTACAAATTTTTCAGCATTTTCACATTTAAAAATCCCCACAGCATCCATTTCCTTGCTTTCTGAATAACAGGATGTAAAATAGCAAACAAATAAATACCCCCCTTTTAAATTAGGTTGATCTGTTTTGTCAAACAAATGCCGGGCTATCGCAGCAGATTGATCCACCATATCATCCGGATTCTGAAATATACTATATGTGGTATGGTATATTTCATTTTGGGCCAAAGACTCTGCGTGTTTAAAACGAAAAGTCTCTTCTCCTTTAAGTGAAGATAAAAAATACTTTTGCAAAACCGCCATCATGCGACCGTCTTTCTGGTTGATTATATCCTGGGAAAGCTGTAAACTTTCATCTAAGTGTTTGTTGCCTACAAAATGCACAATGCAGGTTTCTAATTTGGCAAGGGAAAGATCGAACATGAATTTGAATTAAGATTGCAAGTTTAGTTCGGAAAAACAACATTTATTGCACATAATTTAATGTATTATTCAGAAATTTAAAGTCCTATTTCAAAATCTGAGGCAATTAATAATTCTTACGGATGGCGCCGGAAGAGTTAAAATCACTAAAAAAAACGAAATACCTAGTTATCAACAGTCAATCTTCAAAACTTATTACAACGACCATGCAACTTTTTTGACTTTGTCAAGTCTAATTGTTAACTTCGTTAATCACTTTGACACTCTTATTAACCAAACTGCATGAAAAACTTCAAACAAGTGGTCTTTGATAAAATCTTATCTTACCAAATGTGGCGACATAGAATCCCACTGGGCAAAGGTTTCTTTACACAAGGGTATAATAATATGCCCAATGACTGGGAATTTTACCATTTTCCTAAGGAAATAAGGGGAAAAACATTCCTAGATGTTGGAGCCAATGATGGTTTTTTTAGTTTCGAAGCGGAACAAAGAGGTGCGGACTTAGTGCGTGCCATTGACATTTATCACGGCGACTCTAGCAATAACAAAGATGGATGGAACAGAACAGGCATAGATTTGGCAAAAGCCTATTTAAGTTCCACAATTGAAATCGAAGATTTAAGCATTTACCAACTGTCATCCTTAAATTATAAATGGGACATGGTGCTTTGCAGCGATGTGCTTTCTTGGATAGAAGATACAAAACTTGGATTGAGAAATATTATTGAAGCATGCAGCGAAACCTTGATAATCAAAGATACTTTTTTGCTTAGCCCTACAGACAAACCTTTGCTCGAGTATTGCGGTGCGGTGAATCAATTGGAACACAGAATGAATCTGAAGTATTTAGAAGTCATTTTAGAAATGCACGGTTTCACTATACAAGAAGTATATCGTATACCAGTAAATACACAATATGTATGGCAAGACAACGAATTGCCTAGTGCTTGGTCTGAATTAGCGGTTCCTGTGTACAAAAATTGCCAACCTCACGAAAAAATAAATGAAAAAATATTGAATGGTGAATGGGTTTTGGCTGAATATAATGATTTTTCGTACATTCGAAATCTGGGCTGGGTAGATAAAAAATTGGTAGATATTCACCTCAGGCACAGTGCCTCCCAGTTAAAGAAATTCTTAAAAGAAATTACGCCATTGCCAATAATAAATATGTATAAGCAATGGAATCATCCCCATGAGAATCACCAAGAGATTACTGTGATTGCAAAAAGAATTTCTTGAAATGTAGAATTGAGTGCCCTGCTTTTTGTGGGTCTTAGCCAAAGCTTTATAGCGGATTAGGGGTCAGTTCAATTTTTTTGAACAGGACTAGCTTCGCTAATCCTATAATGGGGTGACCCAGGAGTAATAGTTTTTTTTATTTTTGCAGGATTAGCTGCGCTGATCCTTTAGGGGGTGATCCGGGAGTAATAGTTTCGTTTATTTTTGCAGGATTAGCTGCGCAGATCCTTTAGGGGGTGAACCAGGAGTAATAGTTTCGTTTAATTT
>JBBQBB010000046.1:0-28510 GCA_038317095.1 Bacteroidia bacterium
ATTTAAAGCGGACTTCTGCGAAGTCCGTTTTTATTTTAGCCTTTGCATTCACTCGCAAGCGGTGAATGTTTAGGCTAAAACAAAAGTACCCCGCTGCGCGGGGTACTTTAAATTGTGTTGAGGTCGGAAGCGGATTCGAACCGCTGTAAAAGGTTTTGCAGACCTGTGCCTAGCCACTCGGCCATCCGACCCTATTTTTTTTTTGCTACACCTGTTGAAAGGTGGCGCGATTGTGAACACTAGCCACCGCCTTTTATTGCGCGCGGCCAATTTCTTAATGTCGGGTGCAAATATAGGAAAATTTAGCTTCTCTAGTCAACTTGTTTTTGAAAAACCTGCTATTTGCTACTTTACCTTCATTTGAGGGTCTTAATAGTAAAAACTTTTTATATTGGAAGAATCGAATTAATCCTTTGTCATTCTATCACAACTTTTTCAAGAATTATTGGGCTTATCCAAACCGAATTTGGATCTTTTTCATTGAACTGAAAATAATAAACACCCGATTTGAATTCGTGCAAATCAATGCGTGTATTTGGCGCATTAAGTTGAATGGATTTCAACCATTTTCCAGAACTATCTGTAATTTCCAATTCTACATTCTTCTTCTTTCCTATGGAAATATCTATATATTTTCTCGACGGATTTGGAAACAATTTTATTGTATTTATTGCAATATTTTTATTTGTAGAATTTGGTTTTTTATATGCGTAAACGGTCGCTTCATCTCCATTCGATTTTTCGGAGGCCAATAAATACGTGGTGCTGTTCAAATAAATCGCAGATTCCAATTGCTTGGCAAGGGAGAGAGTGATGGGTTGTTGTTTTAGATTCGATTTAAAATCAGCATCAAAGGTGGCTAACCAAGGCAACACGCCTGAGGTGACGTTGTATTGATACCCAACCAATAAAATAGAATGATTTAATTTGGAAACACCGCAAACCCAAAAATTGAGATCCAATGAATCTATGGCTTTTAGCGAATAGTTTCCAGGCTTCGCCGGCAAAGGGTAGATGCGCAATTTGGCATCGGCTTTACTTTTGCTTAGCAACCAAATCGTATCCTTGCTCGCAAGCATGGCTTCTGCGTCGTAAATTGTAAAAATATCAGTGTCGAATGTTTTTTGATTTTTATATAGGAAAGAAAGGGTGTCCACGGTTACATTTTGCATTCCCAAATGGGCAATTGGAAATCGAAAGATGCGCAAATCTTTTCGGGTTCCATTGTTGTTCCCAAAATCGCCTATAAATACAAAGCTGTCATTCGCTTGCAATTCTTCCCAATCGATGTTGGAAGCGTTGGAGAATTTGGTGCTGTCAATAATGTTGCCATTTATGGTGTCGAATTGATACAAAACCGCCGGATTTCCTCCGTCATTTAGTGCCCAATATTTTCCTTGAATCCGAACCATACCGCTTATTTCCGGGATACCTTTTACGGATGTTAAAACGCCAACTTGGGCATTCACAGAAAATACGAACACAAGGAATCCAACAAATAAGCGCAATTTCATTTTTTATATACTTGTTGATTGCCTAAAAATGTGGCTACTGGTTTTGTTTTCATGATTTTATTGTTGGCAACTGTCATTAAATCCTGGTTTAATACCACAAAATCGGCAAGTTTTCCAGTTTCCAAAGAACCTTTTACCTTCTCTTCCAAATTGGCTATGGCTGCCCAAATGGTCATTCCCAGAATGGCTTCTTGTCTTGTAAGGGCTTCGGCGGGTAAGAATGGGGTTTTTAATTTACCTGCAGCGTCCAATCGTGTTACTGCGCTGTAAAATGTTTTAAAAGGAGAAATGTCTTCAACCGGAAAATCAGTGCCTAAAGCAACAATTCCGGCATTGCCTAATAATGAATGGTAAGCATAAGCTCCGTCCATGCCGTTTTTACAATAGCGGTTTCCTACCCAATTAGCATCACTGGTTGCATGTGTAGGCTGTATGCTGGGAATAATGCTGTAGTTTTTGTACAGCTTAAAATCGGCAGGATCGGTTATTTGTGCATGTTCTATTCTCCACCGTAAATCCATACGCGGAGGCATAATTTTGCGAAAGTTTTGCAAGGCCATACTGTTGGCACTGTCTCCAATGGCATGCACACAAACCTGATAGCCAGCGGTGTATAGGTAGTGAATGCTACTGAGAAAATCATCGGGTTTTGTTAACAACAAACCTCTATGACCCGGGCGGTCGCAATAATCATTTTTCATTAAGGCGCCTCTTGAACCCATTGCACCATCTAAGTAAAATTTAACCGAAGCAACGTGCATATAATCCGTTTGGTAAATTCCATTGGTGGCTATCCAAGAATAGGTTGCAGGGCTAGAACTGAGCATAGCATAAATGCGCATATTCAGGATTTTTTCGTTTTGCAAACTATCTAAAAACTGCATTTCTTGCACCGTAAGTCCGGCATCATCTATTGTTGTTAAACCATTGGCAAAGCATTGTTTTTGCAGTTTATTTAGATTTTCTATTTTTTGTTGGGTAGAATTATCGGGAACTTTAATTGCCACTAGGTCAACTGCATTGTCTACCAGAATTCCAGTGAATTTGCCATCGCGTTTCAATATTTCGCCCCCGTCAACAGGCAGTGTAATGTCAATTGCCGCTTCTTGAATCGCCGCCGTGTTGATCCAAGCCGCATGGCCGTCTATGCGTTTTAAAAAAACTGGCGTATTCGGGAAAGCTTTGTCTAAGGCTTCCAATGTTGGGTATTGCCCACCTTTCCATTCATTTTGATCCCAGCCTCGCCCAACAATCCAAGTTCTTTTATTTGTCTTTTTGAATTTTTTCAATTTGGAAATTACATCCGCTTCCGATTTAGAACCTACCAAGTTGCATTCTGACATGCCATTGGCCGTTGCATAAAAGTGGCAATGGGCATCTATCAGTCCCGGATAGATAAATTTATTTTTAAAATGAATTGTTCTGGCATTGGGGTATTTATGAATGGCACTATCATAAGTTCCAGTTAAAACAATTTTATTTCCAGATACTGCCATAGCCTCTACCACAGCAAAGTTTGTGTCGCACAGATATATTTTTTTGGCTTTATAAATGGTTATTTCTTGTGCCTTTGCTACCAAGGAAAATGCAGAGCAAATAACCCATAATACGGTTGTTTTAGTAATGTTTATCACGTTCAAAGAAATTTAAGAAGTCTAATTTTGCAACAAAGTTGGGCAAATTAAATCAGATTCAGTCTAATTATCGTCAGAAAAGCGGAAATATTACAATTGTGCGCGCAATTTTCGTACTTTTGTGATACATCAACCCCGAACTTAACTAAAATCAATTATGACCCAAGAACCAATAAAAAAAGGATTACTGAAACGCTTGTTATTTCTAGAAATTACTGGAATTTTAAGTTTGCTTTTAACTGTAACCGTTTCAGTTTTGCTTATTAGTTTAAAAATGTTGAGTACCGATGCGTTAATCATACCAAGTCTCGCTTTTTTAGTGGTTTTTGTTTTCATTGTTATCTCTATTCGATATGCAAGAAGGGATATTCATAAAATTCATGAATTGCATGACCGCGGATTTTATCCAATGGGTAGACTTTTGGTTTATGCCATAGGTGTTGCCATGATTGGGTATACTTTTTTCCTGTTGTTTACCCAAAAGGATTTCTTTACTTCCATAGGTTCTATTATAGAAGCAGAGATGATTTTGGTATTGGGCATTTTGATAATGTATTATACCTATACACTCCATTATCTCATTAAAAATGAACATTTAAGGCACGAACATGCCAATTTTTTTGATTTTTTCTGGGTGATGATATTCCCAATTATATTGGTAGCCGGCTCTGTTTTTTTTCTTTTTTCGCAAACCACTGAAGCCGTCGTTTCTGGGCGACCAGATTTTGAAGTTACTGCGGGTAAAATTTTAGCGGAATTTGAGAAAAACGATTCTGTAGCAAACCTGAAATATTTGAACAAAAAAATTAAATTGGCATCTCATGTAGTTGAAATTACAGGAGATTCATCCATCCTATTAAAACTAGCCGGTGGGATTGAAGGCGTTACAATCAATTGTGGATTTGACAAAAGCCAAAAGGACAAAATTGCTGCAATAATTGAAGGAGATAGTGTTGTCGTGTTATGCAGTTGCGGTGGTTTTACAAAACCAAAAGATGCAGGATCTTTGTTGTCTGAAAAGTACTTAGAATTGAATAGCTGCAATCTTTTGCAACAAATCACATTGAAGCCAAGTATTGGCACAGATATTGAAAACCCTAATATAGATTCAGGTAAAAAATAAAAATAGAAGGCAGGTAAATTATGAAAAAAATAATTTTAAGTTTGGCATTTGTTGGTTTAATATCAACTGCATTTAAAGCAGGTTCGGTTTATAAAACCAGTGCAGGGGAAATTAAATTTTTTAGTCATACCAATATGGAGGATATTGATGCTACCAACAATTTGGTGGCGGCAGCATTATCTTCAGACAAAGGCGCGGTAGAATTTTCGGTGAATGTTAATTCCTTTAAGTTTAAAAAAGCACTGATGCAAAAGCATTTTCAGGAAAACTATATGGAAAGCGGCAAATACCCGAAAGCCACATTCAAAGGCACAATTTTAGAAAATGCCAAAGTAGACTACGCCAAGGATGGTACTTATGCTGTTAAAGTAAAAGGAACTTTTACCATGCATGGCGTTGCAAAAGATATAACCATACCTGGCAAGATTATCATTGCAGGTGCCAAGGCAACCTTGCAAAATACAGGTAAGGATTTTAGGGTGAAATTAAAAGATTATGGCATTAAAGTTCCTGCTCAAAATGCAGCCAATGTTTCCGAAGATATAAATATTACTGTAAATTGCGCACTCATTAAAAAGTGAGAAATTTTAATTCTAACATTCGAAAATATTTTACGGCAGCGGCAATGATTTGCTGCATGGTTCAGGTTTCTGGGCAAGGAGATAGTTCCTTGTTAGGAAACGAACCAGAAATTGTAGAAAAAGTACAGAATGCATTTAAAACCACCAAAGTAATTAATTTGCAAAGCACAGAAGTAACGGATGCAGGTGTTTTAGATTTCAAAATCAATCATAGATTTGGTGCTTTAAATACAGGGGCAAATAACGCCTTTGGTTTGGATCAGGCTTTTATACGAATTGGTTTTGAATATGGTGCAATCCCAAATTTGATGTTGGGCATTGGACGCACATCCGTGGATAAAACCTTGGATGGATATTTTAAATACAGGATTATGCACCAAACTTCTGACAACAAGAAGCCTTTCTCCTTGTTGCTATTTGGGGATGTAAATTCAAGGCGGATAAAGTTTCCTTTTTTGGTTAGCCAAAGTCAAAGATTGGCGTATTGTGCGCAACTTATTTTGGGCCGTAAATTCAGCGAATCGTTTTCCTTAGAGCTTGCACCGTCATATGTGCACTACAATTTGGCTCCTTTCGGGGTTTCCAATGACCAATATGCTTTGGGCATAGGGCTGCGACAAAAGATTACGAATAGGCTGAGTGTGAATTTAGAATATATTCCCTTGTTGGGTGCAAATGGTGTATACAAAAATAGTTTATCATTGGGTTGCGATATCGAGACTGGTGGACATGTATTTCAATTGCATTTGACCAACAGCAATGGCATGGTGGAGCCACAGTTTATTGGCAGAAACGACAATACTTGGCAAAGCGGATCTATACGTTTTGGTTTCAACATCAGTAGGGTTTTTACCCTAGTAGACCCATCGCGCTTCCCTAATAATTCGTATTGATTTTTATTCCGTAGATATAAGGATTTCCTTTTGCCACACGGTATTCAATTCCTTTAAATTCAGAAACAATCATTTTATTTTGTGTTGTGTCGGATACAACCTGAACTCGCATTTTACAGCCAGGGTTCCATCCTGGAATATCTGCCAATTTTAGGACATGAAAATTTTCGCTAAATTCATTATCCCAAGGAACAAAATGCCACTTCTTTAACTTTGAACTGCGCCAGTCTATTTGCTTGTCGTCCGAAAAAATAGCGGTTTGTATTTCGCCAGAAATCCCGGTTGATTTTGTCCGAATCACGATAAAATCTGTCCAGAAAGCGTTCGTGTTTTTAAAATCCAATTGTGCATCTTTTTTATCTGACAAGAAATGGTATTTTACACGCGTGGAATTTTCGGTATTAAACAAAAGAAATTCGCCTGCATTAAAATTCACTGTGTGCAAAGCTGTGCCAAAATAATCCTCTAATTGCGTTCTGAAATTCGCATCGGTTCCCGCTTGCAACCCAACGGCCAGGTACTTTCTCTGTCTGCTATTTTTTTGAATAAAATGAATGATATCTTGAGGTGAATAATGCGAAACGCGATTGTAAGAAATACCAGCCACGAAATATTTTTGAATATAATATTCCAAAACATCGTTGGCGCCGTCGATCCAAACGGTAACTGAATCTTTGCCGAGGGAGTTGCTGTAAGCATTGCAATATAAAAGTTCTTGTTTGTAGGCATTCTCATTGGCTTCGCTGTAATATTTTCGTCCTTCAACCAATACTGAAATTCCAATAAATAGAATTAAAACCCATTGTATTTTTTGCAATGCAAAGGGGATAAAACCTAGGAAAATAGATAGGAATATTAAAAAACCAGAAATAGAAAATAGCAATACGCTGTGTTGCAAAACTGGCGCCCTGCATACAGAGTAGAAATAGCCTGTGGCGAGGGGGATAAAAAATATAGTCCAAAAAAGCATTATCCTTTTTAAAACAGTTTTGGTAAATAAATTGTTTTTATACGCGGAGATGAAACCTGCTATAGAAAGGATAAATACGATGGCCAATAAAAAGGGGGAGCCACTGAATACATTTACAATATGTTGGTTAAAAAATGACGATTGTGGCTTGCCTAGCCAATTTAATCCTTTGTTTGAAAACTGGTGTAAGGTGATTTGCAAATGGGGGAAAAAACAAAAGAAACTTACAAACAATAAAGCTAAAAACTTCCATTTTTGTTTTTTATCTGCCATTAACCAAAACCCTACAAAGGCGGTGCATACGGTAAGTGCAGCAAAGTAATGGAGGTAAAAGGAAAGTGAAATTCCTATCTCTAAAAGAATAAAATAGGTTACACGGGTTTTGTGGTTAAACACGATTTCTGTAAGCATCCAAATGCTCAATAAAACTACCATCAACCCTGGAGAATATGGGCGAAGTTGGGTGCTCCATTCTAGGGGAATAAAAAGTATGGACAATAGCACCGCAGCAGAAATGCCGGTATATGCGTTGAGGGTGTTTTTGCCTATTTTATAAATGAAATATACAGATGCAATGCTGCACAAACCCATTGCCGTTTTTAATCCTAGCAGGGTAAGCCCAAAGTATTTAATCCAAAGCCAAATAAAAGTTTGTAAACCTGCGGGATGCCCATCTGGCATTACGCCATTTTGCAAATGCTCGGCCCAATTGTGCGCATTTTGTGCCCTAAAAATGGCAGAAAGTTCATCATAGCCAAATTCTGCATTTTGAATGTTGAAGAACCGCAAGAATCCGGCAACCCCTAAGATGAATAATATCCAAATATTTTCCTGTTTTGGGGTTTTCAAAGTATAAAATAAATCAGGTTTTTAATTTGCTTTTTTTAGCGGACGGGAAAAGAATATTGTTTAAAATCAATCGATACCCTGGAGAATTTGGGTGCAAATTTAAATCCGTAGGTGGCTCACCCACATGGTGCTGGTAGTCTTCTGGGTCGTGGCCGCCAAAAAATGTCCAAGTGCCTTTTCCCATTTCGCCATGTATGTATTTGGCTTCACCCAAAGCGGTATTTTCACCCATAATTAATACACCACTCTTGATTTTGTTTTTATGAAATGCTGTGGTTTGCCCCATAAAACCCTTAATGGTTTTGGTGTGATTTTGACAAAGTATTGTGGGTACAATGTCCCATTTGGCTGAATAATCAAATAAGGTAAACAAGTCCGTTTCTTCATCCACAGGGCGGGTTTGGGGATTCACATCAATGTCACTAAATTCATAAATATAGGGGTTGTTTTCCAACTCGAAATCTTTAAATGCAAAGCAATTTTCAAACTTTAATTTTGATTGGCAATTGGGATCCATCGGACTCCCGTCAAACATTTCTGCACATATATCTGTAGATTCGGCGGCCAGGGCTATGTCATACGTATCGGTGGCGCTGCACATAGCAAAAAGGAAACCACCGCCCAATGTAAAATCTCTAATTTTTTGAACCACAGAAAGTTTGAGCTCACGCACGGTTTTAATATTGTGTTTGGTGGCCATTTCTTCCGCTTCTTTCACTTCCTCTTGGTACCATGGCGCATTGGCGTATGATGACCAAAACTTGCCATATTGGCCTGTAAAATCTTCGTGGTGTAAATGCAGCCAATCGTATTCGGGCAATTTTCCATCCAAAACTTCATCGTCAAAAATAACGGTGTAAGGAATTTCTGCATATTTTAAAACAAGCGTTACTGCGTCATCCCAAGGTTGTTTAGACTTAGGGCTATAAACGGCAATTTTAGGAGCAGTAAGCAATTTCACCACTTCCATATTCACCTCTGGGTTGCTGATGGTAGACAAAATGGAATTGGCTTCTGCTTCCGTAATTACATCATAAGAAATGCCTCTGATTTTGCATTCGTTTTCAATATCTAAAGTTTGGCCTACCATAAAGGAACCACCTTTGTAATTTAAAAGCCAATCGACTTCTAGTTTTTGTTCACCCAATGCCCAAAATGCAAGCCCATAGCTTTTGAGGTGGTTTTTTTGGTTTTCATCCATAGGAATTAGGATGCGTGCAGCGTGCATCTGGGCTCCAATCAATAGCATGACAATTAAGAATACATTTTTCATTTGAGCCACAAGCCTATTTTAAAACCTAACCATACCAAAATCGTTCCCAAAATTAACGAAAGGCTTCCATAAATTATTGCCATGCGATGTGCACTTGATTCCACGTAGCGAAAAATTTCAAGTCCAAAACCCGAAAACGTAGTAAAACCACCCAAAATACCAACTACAAAAAACGCACGGATACCATCGTCAGAAATCCAAGGATAGCAGCAGCCAATGGCAAAACAGCCTGCCATATTCACCAAAAAAGTCGCCCAAGCAAATTCTGAAGGCTGAAAAGGCAATCGGGTGCCAATCCAAAAGCGAAGCAAAGAACCAATGCTTCCGCCTAAAGTCACCCATAGTGCAAATCGCCAAGACATGCCGCAAATATAAGGTAGATTTGGAATTGGATAAAGGGAACGTTCTGCGTTGTCATCACTTTTTGCAATAGGGGAAACGCATTATGCGATTTTCTACATTGTTCAATTCACCGAAATATCAAAAACACACTTGATCTCTATAGCCCACAAAGGTTCATAAAGGGGTACAAAGCCGACGATAGAAATTTATGGCAGATTGGGAAGTGTATGAAAGGAGCCTTTTTCGTTGCCTTTATCAATTGCGTATTTCCATGTAACTTTGCCGCAATGCAGGCAGTAATTCGCAATATCATCCAAGAAACGCCATCCGTTAGAAGGTTAGAGTTGGTGTTTTCTGATCTGACTATTTTTGAATTTCAAGCGGGCCAATTTGTGGTAATTCGTTTTGGTGAATTGCCAGAGGGAAACAACGAAAGAAGTTATTCTATTTCTTCGGCGCCGGAGCATTCAAATCGCATTGAAATTTGTGTGGTTTTAAATCCTGGTGGTGCATTAACCCCCTTGTTGTGGAACAAAAGCGTAGGGGATACGCTTGAAATTAGCGAAGCCAAAGGGACGTTTTGTTTGCCTGAAAAGTGCGATACTGAAATTGCATTTATTTGCACAGGAACAGGTGTAGCCCCTTTTCGCAGCATGCTGCATTATTTATTGTACAACCAAAAATATGCCCAAAAATTGTATTTGATATTTGGCAACCGAACGAAGAAGGATATTTTGTATGAGCAGGAATTTGAAGCCTTGGCAAAAGAGTTCCCCAATTTTTATTTTATTCCTGTATTAAGTAGGCAAGAAAATTGGGATGGAGAAAAAGGATATGTGCACGAAGTGTATGAAAACATTTTTTCCGACAAGCGTGATGCACGTTTTTACGTTTGCGGCTGGCAAGCCATGTGCACCGAAGCCCGCCAAAGATTGAAAGCCATGGGATACAATCGAAGGCAATATTTCTTTGAAGAATACGGTTGAAATTTTACTTCAACTTCTCCTTAAATAATTTCTTAAATTTCTCTACTTTTTCACCTACAACATACACGCAATAACTGTTGTCTTTGTTGTTTGTATAATAGTCTTGGTGGTAGTCTTCGGCTGGGTAAAAACATTTTAGGGCTTCGAGTTCCGTTACAAATTTGCCTTCCCAAATTTTTGATTCTTGGGCAGCCGAATAGCTTTTGCGGGCAATTTCGGCTTGTTCTGGAGTTCTAAAGTAAATGCCACTGCGGTATTGGGTGCCCATATCATTGCCTTGCCTATTGAGGGTGGTAGGGTTGTGGATGCGCCAAAAGACCGTGAGAATTTCTTCGAAGGAGGTTTTGGTTGTATCAAAAATAATTTCAACCGCTTCTGTATGTCCTGTAGAACCTGTGCAAACGTCTTTGTAAGTTGGATTTTTTACACTGCCATTGGCATAGCCACTAATTACATTTTCAACGCCTTTCATTTGGCGGTATACGGCATCTAGGCACCAAAAGCAGCCTCCTGCAAGAATGGCGGTATCTAGTTTTGTTGGATCGGTTTGTGTCATACTATCTGTCTTTTTGTTGGTTGTTGTATTGGTGTTTGTGGAAGTTTGACATGCATTGCTAAAAGCAGTGCTTAGCAATAGAAACGTATATAAGATTTTATTTTTCATGGATGCGGTAATTGATATACGCAATTCCTATGCCTGTGGTAATGCCACACAAAACATCCGATGGGTAGTGTTTACCAGCGTAAATCCTTAACAGGGCTGTACTTATGCCTAGTATTGTGCAAACAATGGGTATCGTTTTTTGACCATTCACTGACAAACTTCCGTTTCCTTTGTTGCGCATAAGCCAGGCAGAAGTGGCGATAGAAGCAACGGCAGCGCTATGTCCACTGTAAAATGAATAAAAATCGTCTTTTTTTGTGGGTATTACCCCTGGCGCGCGGGTATAAGGCCTTGCTCGCAATGTCAACTGTTTTACAGTTTGTGCCATATTGACACTCATCCATAAACTTTGGCCCATAATCATGCCTTTTGCCAAAATTTCATTCTTAGGCTGTTTCATTACCATAAATGCTCCAGCAAGACAAGTAAGAATTCCAGTCGCATCTGATACCAAAGAAACATTCTTATTGAGTGAATATCTGTGAAAATTATCCAAGCCAGGAATTTTGTTATAGATTGGGTTTTTGGGTATAATGGGGGCATTTCTAAAGGCGAAATAATTTACACCAGTCCACACAGAATTGAAAGCCAGTATGGATATTTCTCTGGGTTTTATTAGCTGCACGGAAGGCTGATTTGTTGCGTTTTGTGATTGGCCGAAGTGGGCGGTTATGAAGAAAGAAAGCGTAAAGACTGCGCTGTAAAAAGCGTTTCTCATGTGTGGATACCGAATTGTATTCGAATGAATTTTGACCATAATCGTGAATAAAAGATGCACAAGTTTAGGCAATTTGATTGGTTTGCCCATATAATTTGGGTAATTTTGCGCCCCAAAAATTAGAAATATTCATATATGAATAACGCAGAAATAATCTCACAGATTAAAGCAAGTGCTTCCTCCGTATTTGAAAACCTTACAACGGAAGAGTTGGTTAGCAGAGCTATTGCACGCAATGAAGGCGTTTTGGCCGATACGGGAGCCTTGGCCGCCGATACCGGAAAATTTACAGGTCGCAGTCCCAAAGATAAGTTCTTGGTAAAAGACGATGTAACTGAAAACACCGCATGGTGGGGTAATGTAAACCAGGCCTTTAGTCCAGAAAATTTCGAATCTTTACTTTCTAAGGTGCTTGTTCATTTGAAAGGCAAGGAATTGTTTGCTAGACATGCCATGGCATGTGCGGACCCAAGATATAGATTGAATATTCAGGTAATTACTGAAAGTGCATATCAAAACTTATTTGCTAAGCACCTGTTTTTGCGTCCAACCGAGAGTGAAATTGCGGATGCTCCTACCGAGTGGTTGATTGTTGCAGCCCCAAGTTTTGAAGCGAATCCTGAAGTAGATGGAACGCGTCAATCCAATTTTACAATTGTAAGTATGAAACGTAAAATGATTTTGATTGGCGGTAGCGGATATACTGGTGAAATTAAAAAAGGAATTTTTGGTGTATTAAATTACATTTTGCCTCACGAACGTGGAGTATTGAGCATGCATTGCTCTGCAAATATTGGTGCAAGTGGCGACACTGCCATTTTCTTTGGTTTAAGTGGCACAGGTAAAACCACCTTAAGTGCAGATCCAAACCGCAAATTGATAGGCGACGATGAACATGGATGGGCAGATGATGCTGTGTTTAATTTTGAAGGTGGTTGCTATGCAAAATGTGTAGATTTGACGGCAGAAAAAGAACCCCAAATCTGGAGTGCTATTAAACACGGTGCTTTGGTAGAGAATGTGCGTTTTAAAACGGGCTCTGCTGCGGTAGATTACACGGATATCAGTGTCACCGAAAATACCCGTGCAGCATACCCAATCGATTATATTGACAATGTTGCTGTGCCGTCTGTTGGATTACCCCCACAAAATATTTTCTTTTTAACGGCAGACGCTTTTGGCGTTTTGCCACCAATAAGCAAACTTACTGCTGGTCAGGCAATGTATCATTTTATTAGCGGATATACTGCAAAAGTGGCGGGTACTGAAGCTGGCGTTACCGAACCTCAAGCAACTTTTAGTGCATGTTTTGGCCAAGCGTTTTTGCCTTTGCATCCCACCAAATATGCTAAAATGTTGGGTGAAAAATTGAATGCAAATCCCAATGTGAATGTATGGTTAATCAATACAGGTTGGTCTGGTGGCCCTTACGGAGTAGGCAATCGCATGAAGTTGGCATATACACGCGCTATGATTACTGCTGCTTTGGAAGGTGAATTGAACGATGTTGGGTATACAAACCATCCTATTTTTGGAATGGCAATGCCTAATACTTGTCCCAATGTGCCTTCAGAACTGTTGCACCCAAGAAACACGTGGAGTGATAGCAATGCCTATGATGCCCAATGTGATAAGTTGGCACATTTGTTCAATGACAATTTTGCCAAATTTGCCGATGGTACAACCGCAGAAATCAACGAAGCGGCTCCAAAAGCATCCGTTGCAGCGAATTAAAAAATAACCGTATAAAATGAAAAAAACACTTCTGTCGAAGTGTTTTTTTTTGAAAATTGGTTATTTTATTTTGTTTTCTGTTTACTTTTTATTTACTTTGTTGGGTGGAAAAGGTGAAAAAAATAAGGTCTAAAAACCCAGTAATTAATTCCGGATACTACCAAGGTTTACAGCAAGAAATCCATATACGCACAGGCATCACAAAGCCCGTGATTTACAAGGCAATAAGAGAAAATGACACTTCCAGTCCAAAAAAAATGGAAGCCATTCGCATGGCATTGGAAATAATTGCCCAAAGAAGTGAAGGGGTCTATACACTTGAAGAACCTATTTCTTTATACCATTCGTCAGATAGTAATTTGCTCTATACCTATTGGGATTATTTAAAATGGCAATTTGAAGAACGTGTTGAACTCATCAAAGGGAAAATATTTAAAATGGCTCCAGCCCCTAGTTCTGGCCATCAAACAGTATCCTTAAATCTTACCCTAGAAATTGCTACCATGTTTAAGCGTCAGCCTTGCCGGGTGTTTTCTGCCCCTTTTGATGTGCGCCTTTCTATTCCCAATGCACCCAAAGATACAACCGTGGTTCAACCCGATTTATGCATCATTTGCGATGAAACAAAAATAGATTCTAAAGGCTGCAATGGCTCCCCGGATTTAATTGTAGAAATTCTTTCAGCCAGCAACCAAAGCCATGATTTAAACCGCAAATTTGAAATTTACGAATCTTCAGGTGTTTCCGAGTATTGGATTGTAGATCCATCCATGCGAATTGTTTTTGTTTACACATTGCAAAACTCAAAATTTGTGGGTTTGCGCCCTTTTGGTGAAGGCATGGTGGTCGAAAGTCCTTTGTTTCCGCAACTGCAAATAGCGGTTGAAAATATTTTTTACCGAGCCTAGCTTTATCCGGTTACTACATGAGGTTTAATTCGAAAATAGTTGTTTTTCTTTGGATGGTATTTTGTTTTGGTTGTTCTTTCGCGGGAGATACTATAGACTTGAAAAAAGACCCATTGTCCAATAGTTTTAAACTTTCCAGAGACGTGGAAATTACCTTAAATTCAATGGTAAAATTTAGATGTAAACTGTTGTATTTGGATTCTTCAAAATGTATAGTAAACTACCATACGGGTGTAAAGCCAAAGAATGTAGTAAGTGGCCCAGAAATTGCCAATCACTCGGATACTTCCTTGGGTAAAAGTATTTTCATGATTCCACTTTCTGAAATTAAAATTATCTCCTTTTGGAAAATCCGATCGGATTTTTTGGCAGAGTTACCCTTAGGCTTATTTTCGTTTACTTTACCGCTGGCGGCAGTGGCAGGTTTAGCCAATGGATTTGGAACCCCAGTTTTAGCAATAGTAATTGCATCTGCGGCTGGTATTGTTTTGGGTGTAATACTTAATAAAAAAAGAAAGTATTTTGTTGAAAACGGCCAATTGATTCGACTCCGAAAGGGATTCGTACATAGGTCTTATTGAAATGAGTTCCCTGTAAAAAATATAGATACAAATAGTATCATTCTATAGCATAAGTTTGCTTTTGTATCTTTGTGCCGCCTTATGTTAACCAGTCTCGAAATAAAACAGCAATTTCTCAATTTCTTTGCGTCCAAAGGACACCGAATAGTACCATCAGCTCCCATTGTGGTAAAGGGCGATCCTACGCTGATGTTCACGAATGCCGGTATGAACCAGTTTAAGGATTACTTTCTTGGTAATTCCCAGGCTTTGGATAAACGCGTTTCAGATACCCAAAAGTGTTTGCGGGTGAGTGGAAAGCACAATGATTTGGAAGAAGTAGGCCACGACCATTACCACCATACTATGTTTGAAATGTTGGGGAATTGGAGTTTTGGTGATTATTTTAAAAAAGAAGCAATTAGCTGGGCTTGGGAATTATTGACAGACGTATATAAATTGCCTAAAGATCGACTATATGTTACGGTTTTTGAAGGGGATGAAAAAGAGAATCTAGCCTTCGACCAAGAATCATTCGAAATCTGGAAGCAATTTATTCCGGAGGAGAGAATTTTAAAAGGGAACAAGAAAGATAATTTTTGGGAAATGGGGGACACAGGTCCTTGTGGTCCATGCACTGAAATTCATTTTGATGGCAGAACAATGGACGAAATAAGTGCAATTTCAGGTGCAAATTTGGTCAATGCAGACCATGCAGATGTGATTGAAATTTGGAACAATGTATTTATGGAATTCAATAGGAAGGCCGATGGAAGTTTGGAAAAATTGCCAGCCCAACATGTAGATACAGGCATGGGGTTTGAAAGGCTTACCCGCATTATCCAGGGTAAAAATAGCAACTATGATACCGATGTTTTTCAATATATTATTCAAGAAACGGGAGCAATTTGCCATAAAAAATACGGTGAAAATGAAGCGCAGGATATCGCGTTTAGGGTGATTGCAGATCATATTAGGGCTGTAGCATTGTGCATTTCTGATGGACAATTGCCGGCAAACAATGGGGCTGGATATGTTATTCGTAGAATACTAAGACGCGCGGTGCGCTATGGTTTTAGTTATTTGGATTTGAATGAACCCTTTTTATACAAATTGGTAGCATCAGTGGGCAATTATTTTGCAGATGTATTTCCAGAATTGCAAAAACAGGCTGAATTTGTTGCTAGGGTAATCAAAGAAGAAGAGGCATCCTTTTTTAGAACTTTAAGCAACGGAATGCAAATTTTGAATCAATTTTTTCTAGAAAATGAAGGCAAAATTTTGGATGGAAATACAGCCTTTGTTTTGAACGATACTTTTGGTTTTCCGGTGGATTTAACGCAATTAATTTGCCGCGAAAAGCACATTGAAGTGGATATGGTTGGCTACGAAAAGGCGCTGTTAGCGCAAAAAACCAGAAGCAGGGCAGATGCCCAAAAAGAAACCGGTGATTGGAATGTACTGCTAAATGACAGCGAAGAAGGTTTTGTAGGCTATGACCATACTGAAGTGGATTCGCTGATAAGCAGATATAGAACGGTTACGGTTAAGGGAAAACCCGAATATCAAATTGTTTTAAACCATACTCCTTTCTATGCAGAAAGTGGCGGCCAGGTTGGTGATATTGGCGTATTGAAATCGAATTCGGGCGAAATAATACAGGTATTGGATTGTCAAAAAGAAAACAAACTACACATACATATTGTAAATAAACTGCCGCAAAATTTAAGTGAAAATATGCGGGCGATGGTGAATGTACAAAATCGCATTCTCATTGAAGCAAACCATTCTGCAACGCATTTGCTTCATTCAGCATTGAGAAAAGTTTTGGGAAACCATGTATCACAAAAGGGCAGTTTGGTCAATGCAGAATATTTGCGTTTTGATTTTTCACATTTTAGCAAATTGACGACCGAAGAAATACAAAAAGTAGAGACTATCGTCAATCAAAAAATAGCAGAAGCAATTCCTTTAATAGAGAAAAGGAATGTGCCATTTAACGATGCAATAGCGCATGGAGCAACGGCATTGTTTGGCGAAAAATATGGAGATTTTGTACGTGTAATTACCTTTGATAAAAATTATTCGACAGAATTGTGTGGAGGCACTCACACAACCAATACTTCCCGCATTGGATTGTTTAAAATACGATTTGAAGGAAGTGTAGCCGCTGGAGTGAGAAGAATTGAAGCTATTACTTCTTTGGAAACTGTTAAATTTTTAAACCATTTGTACGCACAATATGAAATTGTTTCTGGTATGTTGAATCATGCTAAAGATGTGCCTGTGGCGCTGGATAAATTGATTAAGGAAAATGATGCTTTAAATAAAAAAATAGAATCTTTTACGATTGAAAAAATAAGCAATATTAAAGCAGAATTATTGAATAAAATAAAAGCCAACGGATCGAGGAATGATTTATTTGTTCAGCTTGAATTGCCTTCCATCGAATCGGCCAAGGATTTGTGTTTCCAACTGAAACAGGAAATTGACAATTTGTTCTGCGTTTTGGCCTTTAAAGCCGAAGAAAAACCTGGAATTGCGGTAATCATTTCAGATAGCTTGGTGGAATCTCAAGGATTGGATGCTTCTAAGATAGTGCGAGAGTTGGGCAAAGAAATCCAAGGAGGAGGTGGTGGACAAAAGTTTTTTGCTACTGCGGGTGGAAAAGATTTGTCGGGGCTTAATCGTGTGATAGCCAAAGCATCGGGGTATTAAAGGAATGGTTTTTATTGCTTAAATCCTCCCTGTAAATATAATAATCGAGTATTTTTTTTTAATAATTTGGTTTTCTAACACCTGTTATTTAGGTTCGCACTCTAACTTATGTTTTTAAAATGAAAAGGTATTTAATCATTTCGGGCTTTGCTTTGCTTTTAATTTATGGGTGCAATCCTCAATTTAGCAATTGGAGGGATTATGGCAACAAAAAATCGAATTTTGTCC
This sequence comes from Bacteroidia bacterium, assembly GCA_038317095.1. Taxonomy (GTDB): domain Bacteria; phylum Bacteroidota; class Bacteroidia; order NS11-12g; family UBA955; genus JAGXTF01. Next base: position 17,696 of record JBBQBB010000046.1, read on the forward strand.
AAGCCTCGGATATAAAATCGGGAGAAAAATTGAAAAAGGAACATAAAGATGATGAATTTGTTTATAACAATTATATTATTGAAGTAGGTTTCGAAAAAAACAAAGAATACGAAGAATGGCTGCAAAAAAGTAAAGAGAAAAAGAGAAAATTCACCAAATTAAAATGGATTAAAAATAATAAAAATTTGACCATAGAATTAAACGATGAGTTTAGTGAAAGTGAAATTGTAAAATTAAAAGAGTGGTACGAAAAGCAATATTTCGGTTACTACAGTTATGGAAAAGTAAATACAGATGATATAGATGAGCAAGTAGAAGAAATCAAGCGAGGCCGCAATACAACCCCTCCAGGTCAATATTTGAGTAATGTAAAAAACAGTTTTGAGGTCACTTCTCTGCAAGATTTTAATTCTTATGATATTTCGATTCCGTTTTCAGGAGGGGAAAAAATAACTGGATTAACGGTAGATTATGGAAGAGGAACCTTTGAACCAAGTCATTCTATATCGCCGTATGAACAAAATGGAATTTTTAACCAAGATTTGGATATATACGGTTCCAGCGTTTATATGCCGGTTTTGGGTAGCCGCGCTTATGTGGATTACAGCCAAGAATATGGCGATCTAAAATACAACACCAGCGTTTATATAGCCGAACCTTATTTCCAAGAAAAGAAAGTGGTTTCATTCGCCATACCTACTTGGTTAGATATTACCCTTGTCGAGAAAAATTTTGAAGGTTTAACTTTCACAAAAACAGCATCAGCGGTTAAGCCCATCAAGAAAAAAGTTGTAAAAAATGTGAGTGACAATGGTGAAACTGCAGCGGTATCGGCAGCGGATGAAACTTTGCCAAGTAAGCCAGCAAAAAAAGGCGGAAAACCAGCATCAAAAGCAAAAGCCAAATCTGGGGTTAAATACGTTACTTACGAATTTAAAAATGTGCCAGCAATGGATTATAAGAGCAGCAGATCATCCCGAGGGGCAAGTTACAATTACCCTCATTTTCTCATTCAGTATAATTTTGTTACAGAGGGAACATCGCAGAAACCCTTGACAGGAACAACCGTAGGTTTATACAAGTGGTACAACGAACTGGTTAAAGGGTTAGAAAATGATACTGCGGCTTTGGGTAATTTTACCCGAAAATTGATTGAAAATAAAAATACGGACGATGAAAAGATCAAGAGCATTTATTATTGGGTAGAAGATAATATTCATTATTTGGCATTTGAAGATGGCATTGCAGGTTTTAAACCTGAAGAATGTAAAGATGTATATTCAAATAGGTATGGAGATTGTAAAGGCATGGCTAATCTATTGGTGAACATGCTGCACATTGCAGGTTTTGATGCTCGCAGGGTATGGATAGGCACACGCCATTTAAATTACGATTACAGCACTCCAAGTTTGGCAGTGAACAACCATATGATAGCTGCCATAAAAAAGGATACCAATTATTTGTTTTTAGATGGCACGGAATCTTGGTGTGCGTTAAAACAATATGCAAATAGAATTCAAGGCCGGCAGGTGATGGTTGAAAATGGGGATACTTTTGAATTGGTTAAAATTCCTGAATTTGCGCCAGAATATAATTTGGAAACCATCAACGTGTCATGCAAAATGGATGGAAAAAAACTATTGGCTAAATCGGAAAAAACATTTACAGGAGAAAGCAGATTGGATTTTATTAGAAGTATGAATTCTTTAGAATTGCAAAACAGAGAAAAGGCGTTATACAATTTTGTATCCGATGGCAACATAAGTATCAAGCCTTCCAACATTGTTACATCGGATATCTCCAATAGAGAAGGCAAAGCAAATATTTCTTATGACCTTGAATTGGAAAACCATGTCATTGAGTCAAATGGGAAAAAGTATGTGAATTTAGATTGGGAAAGAATGTTTGAAGATCTTGAATTTGATACAGGCCGACGGTCTGATTTCGACTTCGATACGAAACTTTGTATGCGTTCTGAAACAAAGTTGGAATTAGGCAATTTAAAGCCAGAATATATACCTGAAACTGTAATGGTGGACAATGAATTTTATAAAATAATTCTAAACATTAGGCAACAAGGAAATGTACTTATTTACAAACGAGAGTATATCGCAAAACAAGCCTATTTGCCAGTTTCTGAATTGAAGAACTGGAATGCAATCCAGAAAAAAATGAATGTATTTTATAACGACTACGTAATACTAAAATAACAAATATGAGGTTTAAAAATATTGTATTTTTAATGATTGCCGGATCCTTTTTTGCAACTGGGTATGCCCAAACTACAAAGAAGAATAAGCCCACAACCAAGAAAAAAGCGGAAACAGAATCTATTTATACTTATATAGATAGTATCCCTATGCCAGACAAATTTAAAAAAGCCAGCGTAGTTATTATGGGCCATTATGAAAAGATGAAAATAATTGCACCGGGTGTTAGGTTTAAGTTTCCAGGGAAAACGGAAGAACAAACTTCTCCGCATTATTTAATGGATTCGAAGCACATAACCCGCTATTTAATGCAGGACATAAATGCGGTTGAAAAATTTGCCACTTATTATTTTTCTGAATCTGAAAATGGAGACAAACAAATTAGGGTAATAAAAAAGTCTGGCGAAGTAATCGCCGTGGATTTGAGTAAAGCCATCAAAGTAAAGGAGTCATTCTCCAGCGGTGTTTTCGAACTTAGTTATTCTAAATACAAAAAGATAGCCATAGCAGGATTGGAAGTTGGCGACATGATTGAATTTGCAGGGCATGATATTTTTGTGGCGATTAATACACAAAACGCTTCTAAGAAAGTTAGCCATAGCACAAGTGGAGCCCAACAATTTTTGGCACAGCAAGATTATGGAATCTATACAAGTTTAAACGGCTCAGGTGTAGGTACTGGATTTTTACTAGCAGTGGTTTCAACGGTGGTTTTTTACCCACACTTTCTTTCTGTGAAGAATCCAACATTCAAAAGATCGGAAGGGGTTTCAGTGCCAGAATATACAATTCATTTAGACAAGAAGTATCCGGTTGTTCGTCAAGTTTACGAAGTTGAAACGCCTTCTAAAGCATTGCCATTGGAATATTCTTTGTTGAACAATGCAACAGCGCCGGAAATGAAAAATCCGGATGAATTAACCCAAAGCATGCGCATAGAATCTGATACGAACAATGCAATGCCCGATGAGTATTTTTATTACCAAAACAACAATAATCCTGCCGTTAAATATACTTTTAACCTAAAGAGTTTTGAGAAGTTTAATATGCATTTTAACAATGTAAATGGCAAAGGTTTTAATGATGCTGCTGCAGAAACACTGGCCAAAAAGTTAGTTACCGGAAAATGGAAAGCCAACGCCATTACCAAAATGTTTAATTTTGACAAAGAGGAAGGAAGAAAAATTCGTAAGAAAACGGATGAAGATAAGCTGAAATATTTTTATTATTATTATAAAAAGAACTTTGCACTAAGTGTGTATTTGCTGAGCAAAGGCGAAGAATTGATATTAGAGCCAAGTATGGCATCTGCGAAATTTTTTCAATTGTTTTGCACCCGTTACGGCATTCCATACGAAGTAGTTATGTGGTCGCCACGAGGAATTGGTGAAACTAAAAATATAACAAGTGGAGATAAGTTGCGCTGGGGTATTTTGGCGCATCCTGATGGAAAAGATGTTTATTTAACGGATTTTGATGCTTTGTCTGAATACGGAATACCACACCAAAACATGTATGGCAGTGAAGTTTATTATGTAGATCCTAATAATGAATACGCTGTTCGGTCTGATGTTTTTGAACCAGAAAATGACAGAAACAATTTAATTGTGAATACAACCGCTACTTTAAATGAGGAAGGAACTGGATTAAAGCTAAAAAGTAAATATACCATAGAAGGTGAATTGAAGAATTCTAATTATTATTTGGTGGCCAATCGAGCAGATTTTTACAAGCAATATGAAACTTTATTGGGTGCTGAATCCACAGATGATGAAGTGAAATACCTGGATTTGTATTATTATTCATCAGACTTCAAAGCAAAAGAGAAACAGGAGCTTGAAGAAGATAGACTTAATGGAGAAATTGAAAAAAATTTTAACGAGAGAATTGCAAATAAATATGAAGATTATTTATCGGGCCAATACGGCAAGGAAACCAAGTATGGAAAAGTGGATGTGGATTCAAAAGGCCTAACTACGTTGAAGTCTAAGAATCCAGAAGAAATAGGTTTTACAATTGATTTTGGCATGGAAGGCGCCGTAAATAATGTTGGCAATGGTGCGATTGTAATGGATTTAGGACGCCTGATGAGTGAACAAATTGAATTTAAGGGATTGGAAGACAGAACCCGAATTAATGCAATTGATGTGAATTATTCAAAGTCCTACGATTATACGGTTTCGCTTACTTTACCTGCGGGTTTTAAAGCAGCAAATTTGACGGATTTCGAAGCCAATATTGAAAATGATGTTGCCAGTTTTGTCTCTACAATTAAAGAAGAAAATGGAGTGGTGATTTTTCATTGCATTAAAAAATACAAGAAGGTACATGCGGCCTTTTCTGAATGGAATAAAATGACTGAACCAATGGATGCTGCGGCTAAAATGTTTCAAAAACGCTTGTTACTAGAAAAAACAAATTAAGAAATGAAAACAACAATGTATAAAATCATATTTACGTTCATCATTTTAGGATGGATGGGCGAAACTTATGGACAACGCAATTGGGTTGGCCTTGGATTTGGTGTTAAGGGGATGGCTTCTTCATTGGCTACGAATGGTCAATTTGCGGAAGGCAGTAGAACTGGAAGTTTAATTTATCCTGGTATTTTTTATTCGCACTATGTCAGTGCAAGGCGGGGATATAATTTGGGAATCAATCCTTTGGCATCTTTGAAAACAAAATTCCAATCCACAGATGGGTTGATAAAAAATGAGAATACGTACAACGGAATTACGGCAAGTTTGGGATTGTTTGGTTGCATAGCTTCTGATTATTTAAGCAAATTTCAAATACAATTGGCAAATAATTTTACCATCGGATTTCTGGGAGATGAGTCTTTTTTTATGATGGATTTTGGATTATCCGGACAATTTAAGGTAACCAAGAATATAAAAATTGCGGTAGATGCATTCCCTTTAAGTTTTTATGTGGGAGGCTATGGTTCTGCAAAGTTTAATGGCGGTATAAAGATTTTATACGCACCTTAATTGCTAGATTTTAGGAGTTCTAAATCATTTTTGAAAAGCCCAATTTGGGCTTTTTTTAGGATAAAATATGCACAACCTTTTTTGTTTCGTAAAAAGGCTCAGTGTATACATCGGATATAGGAAATTGTTTGATTTGCAGGCCTGGATGAATCTCCAAAAGTGAATTCATTTCTTCGGATAAATCACCACCTTTAAGCATATAAAATTGAATGTTGTTTTTCCATTTTCCTTCCATCCAACTGTATAAGGTAGCCATAGGTGCAACTGCTCTAACAACTGCAATGTCAAATGGACCAGGTAAAAGTTCTGTCCTGTTGTTTATGGCGTGGGCATTTTGAATTTCTAAGGCATCCACAATGGATTGCACAGCCCTAATTTTTTTTCCAATACTGTCACACAAAAAGAAAGAAGTTTCTGGGAACATTATGGCCAAAGGAATGCCGGGAAATCCGCCACCGGTGCCAATGTCTATTACAGTTTGGCCAGGTTTAAAACTGCAAAATTTGGCAAGTGTCAGTGAATGTAAAATATGGTTGGTATATAAATTTTCTAAATCCTTTCTAGAAATTAAATTTACTTTCTCATTTTCAGTGCTGTAAATATCTGCCAACTTATCAAACAAATGAATTGTTTTTTTGTCAATATCAGGGAAATATTTGAGTATGATTTCGGTTTTTACCATTTTGGTTTTTTTGCAAAAAAAGCACGAAGTCCAGCAACTAGGTACCAAAGACTATGCATAATGTTGAATATAGGATACCAAGGTATTAAATCTTTGCTCCCTAGTTTTTTACTCCGACTGCCAAATATTATCCATTCAGGGGTCCATTTTATAATTAATATTGCGAGGGGATAAACAAACCACACACCAGCAAAGAGCCAAATAACAAAGGATGTAATAAATAAAAACTGGGAAATAGGAAAAGGAGCCAATTGGTTTTTAACCCTTGATGCATAGAATTTGCCAACCCACATATGCCTTTTCTTTTGTCTACGCCATTCGGAAATGTTGGTTTTGGGTTTGCTGTTTGTAAAACTTGCTGGGGTCAAACAAACTGTGGTATTTTTGGGGTTAGAGGCTTGTTGCACAAATAAATCATCATCGCCCGCTGGTACATGTGAATGGGAAGCAAATCCATTGTTTCTATCGTAAACTTGCCTGGTATAAGCCAAATTTCTGCCAACACCCATGTAAGCCTTTTTCTTAAATGCAAAACCCAAATAATGCAAGGCCGTCATAATTGTTTCAAACCGGATCATGCGATTTAAAATACCTGGAAAATGGCTGTATGGTGAGTAACCTAGTACAATTTCGATATCTTGGGTAAAATTACTTGCCATGTCTCTCAGCCATAAATCTGAAGCAGGAGAACAATCCGCATCCGTAAGTAAAAATCTTGCGTGCATTGCTCTTTTGAATGCCAGGGTAAGTGCAATTTTTTTACCATGCATTTTCACATACTCTGGATCTAGGAATACCAATTTTATGCGCGAATTTGTTTCTGCCAATTCTGCCACGTAATCAGAAGTGCCATCGGTGCTACCATCGTCGGCAATAATTAATTCGAAGGCTGGGTAATTTTGTGCCAACCACAACGGAATATTTTGCCGCAAGTTCGCAATTTCATTGCGCGAAGCTACAATGATAGAAACAGGTTGTAAATTTACGTTTTCGGGTATTGCTGTGTATTTTACTTTGTTGAAATAGGTAAAATAATAATACCAAGAAATGGCCAAACTCACGAAGCAAATGCCTGCAAATATGTAATCTGCCAAAAGGGGTAGGGGAATTTGAAAACCAAAAATCATTCTCGCCTGCAAATGTAAGTTTGGAAGACAATTGGTCTGTGCACTATTTATGCACGAGATTTATACCCTAAAGCCAATTCCGCCTCCAGGTGTGGATGGCTTGTTGTCTGTGGTGAATTCATCTACATCCTCTATCGCAAGCGTGGAAACTGCCTTTTTAGTCTGTTTTGCCTTAGGCAATTCACTCAACCGCAAATGTTGATTTCTAACCGCTTCTTCTATGATTTTTCGCACACTTCTGCCATTTCCAAAAAACTTATCCCGGGTTTTGTAAATAAAGTCAATATATTTCTTCAAATGTTCTGCAGCAGTTGTATCCGCTTCAATATTGCTTTCCATCAATTGGTTGATAGCAATTGTGTACAATTCATCCGGATTAAAATCTTCAAAATAGAACATGCGGTCAAAGCGACTTTTTAATCCGGGATTTGACTCCATAAATCTTTCCATGTTTTGGGTATAACCGGCTGCAATCACAATGAATTCTCCGCGGCGATCTTCCATTCGTTTGAGTAAAGTTTCAATGGCTTCTCTTCCGAAATCATTTGAGCCACCGTCACTTAAAGAATATGCTTCGTCTACAAAAAGTACCCCACCAATAGATTTGTTTATGAGTTCAGAGGTTTTAATGGCTGTTTGCCCCACATATCCTCCCACTAGGCTTTGGCGATCGCATTCAACCAAATGACCTCTTTCTAAAATGCCCAATGCCTTGTAAATTTGGGCTAAAATGCGGGCAACCGTAGTTTTTCCGGTTCCTGGATTGCCACTAAAAACACTGTGAAGTGAAAATGCTTTGCGCACATCCTTTCCTTGATCTTTATAATACCGGACCAATTTCACCAATTCGTCGATATCCCCTTTTACCTTGGTAAGTCCAATCATGCTTTTCAGCTTATTCAAACTTTCTTTGAGCAAGTCTTCATCAATTGGAATATCGGGCAAAATTCCTTTGGCGGTGGCAAATATTTTATTTAAATCTGCCGGTTCTATAGCTGACAATTGTTCTTTGGTCAAATTCTCAGGATGGTCCAATTTCATGACCCTCAAACCAAGGTTCATTTTTGCTTCATCCACCATGCTGTTTACCAAACGGGCGTTTCCGAAGAATTTATCCCTGTCCCTATATTTGTCCAAAAGATACTTGTTCAATATTTGGAAAGCTTCTGGACTAAATGTAACGGCCCTAGATTTCGCTGCGAATTCTGCAATTTTTGCCATTTCTTGGGGAACATAATCTGGAAAATCATAATACATATTGAATCTACTTTTAAGGCCAGGATTAGACTCCAAAAATATATCCATTTCATCAGGGTATCCAGCTACAATAATAGCAATGTCACTGCTGTCGCTGAGTTCTTTCAGGAGAACCTCAATGGCTTCTCTGCCAAAATCTTTGCTGTCTTCGTCTTTGCGAGCCAAAGAATAAGCTTCATCTATAAACAAGATACCGTCTTTTGCTTTTTTAATGGCTTCTTTTGTTTTTGGGGCTGTTTGGCCAATAAATTCAGCCACCAAATCGCCACGATCTACTTCATGTACATGCCCTTTTTTAAGCAATCCTAATTCCTTATATATTTTACCCAGCAATCTTGCCACGGTGGTTTTTCCAGTTCCTGGATTTCCTTTGAATACCGCATGCAGGTTTATTTTATCGCTTTCTTCAAAGCCTTTTTCCCTGCGCAAAGCCATAAATCGCAAGTAGTCAGAATATTCGTGAATCTTAGATTTTATTGTTTGCAAACCTATAAGTTGGTCTAGCTCTTTTATTACTTCCTCAAAACTTTGTGGATCGTTTGCCGTGTTTTTTTTAATTTCAAACTTTGCAGAATTCTCGGTTTCAGGCTCGTCATCGTCAAGGTCATCTTCATCCAAATGAATAAATTCAATTTGGGTCATGGGCAGAAAATCTTCTTCCGTTGCTTCCACATAATCGTCGCCAATTTCAAAAGGTACAGAAGCCAAAAGTTCATCCATAAAAACGATTTCAGCATAAAATTCGCCCCTAGCCCAAGTGCCAATGATGTCTGAACCCCAGCCGATGGTAGCCGTAAAATGGTCTTCATTTGGTTTGATAAAAAACAATTTGGTTACGGAACCTTTAAGGTAACCACTTGATGTTCTGAAGTTGAACATCAATTCTATGGGAAGATCTGTGCTTTTTCGGGTTAAATTTTTATTATTCACCTCTACCCAAACGTAGCGTGTATTCATGGCATTGAATACGGAGTAATATTTACGGTCTTCCGTACTCGTATTTTCATCAGGGCCTTCATAGAGCTTTACGGTCTCTATTTTGAAATATGGATTCATGCCTGGCCTAACGATGCCCACATTTTCGATATAAAATGTATGCGTTTTAACTTGCTCTTCGCCAATCCATGCCTCCCAGCGATACACACCCGCTTTCCAATATGCATTGGGCGTTTTAACACCCCATCCTTCTCGAATAAAGACGACGGCATCGTTTTTATCCACTTCTCTGTCGCAGATCAAATCGCATATTTCGTTGTTTTGCTCATCAAAACATTTCAATTGCATGGCTAATTTCCAATTCTTATTGTCGAAAAGTTTGTTGTTGAGAGAGACCTCACAATAGAGATAAGCCACTTCTTGTTCATCGAACACATTGCGGTACTTTTTCGTATTATTTGCCAACCACTCTGTGCTGCAATAAGTTTTTATATCTTTGAATTTATAATTTTCGTTGCTCATAACTTCGGTTCAATATTAAGATAAAAAAATGATTTTGGGAGGTCTTATGCATGAATACCCAAAATGTTTCGTTGGTAAACAAAAAACTAACAAAAAACTGACAAATTGAAAACTATGCATCTATTTTTAAAATCACATTGCAAAAAATAAAACAGAATCCTATATTTGCACCCCCATAAAGGAAGGCTTGCCTTCCAAAAATTCAGCCGGTGAGGTGGGTGAGAGGCTGAAACCACCAGTTTGCTAAACTGACGTATGGGTTAAACCGTACCGCGGGTTCGAATCCCGCCCTCACCGCAAAGTGGTTAAAATGCCCAACGACAGTTGGGTATTTTTCATTTATGGGCAGCCAGTCTAACCCGCCCGAAGGGAGGGTTAAGTGCAGCGGCCCATAAATGAAAAATCAATTGCGTTAGCAATTGTAATTTTAACTACTTTGTAGCTCCCTCCTTCGGGATCAGCGCAGCTAATCCCGAAAAAAATTAGAAAATCCCAATTCACTTCCTTCTTTTTTACAATCCCTATTATGTAATTCAAAAAAAAGTATTACTTTTGCACCCCGTTCGACCTCGTAGCTCAGCTGGATAGAGCAACTGCCTTCTAAGCAGTAGGTCACAGGTTCGAATCCTGTCGGGGTCACAACCCATTCACGTGGGAAACATTTCGGGAAGTAGCGCAGGCCGGTAGCGCATCTGGTTTGGGACCAGAGGGTCGCAGGTTCGAATCCTGTCTTCCCGACCAAAGAAAAGCCTTTTTTGTCGAAGACAAAAAGGGCTTTTTTAATGGCCGCAAGTCTAAGCCGACGAAGGAGGCTTAAGCGAAGCGGAAATTAAAAAAGCCCACATCTGCGCAGCAGATGAAGGCTTTTGGTTGAGGCCACCCCCTAAAGGATCAGCGCAGCTAATCCTGCAAAAATAAACGAAACTATTACTCCTGGGCCACCCCCTAAAGGATCAGCGCAGCTAATCCTGCAAAAATAAACGAAACTATTACTCCTGGGTCACCCCCTAAAGGCTCAGCGCAGCTAATCCTGCAAAAATAAACGTAAATATTACTCCCGGATCACCCCCTAAAGGTTCAGCGCAGCTAAT
>JBBQBB010000047.1:0-28392 GCA_038317095.1 Bacteroidia bacterium
GCTTTGGCAATAACAGCAGTCAATTCCCAGAGATGATAATACAGATCTACGAACTTCAATAGCATTTCTTGAATCGTCAACCATAGAGCTCATCAATATGTCTATCAACATTTTACGAGATTCTATATCTAGCTCTTTAAGTATTTTGATAATATTTTTGTCAATTTCCATCCAGCCAATTTAACAAATATTACCGAATTCTGCAACATAACCACTTAAATCTATCAGATTCTGTCATCATCACGAAGCTGAGTTGAAATGAGTAGATTTGTTTAAGAAAATCCAAAAATGAGATGACTAATTTGCATTATAGTTGTTGGAAGCAAAAATTATTAATTGCAAAATACAATTGCTTTTGATTAAATTGTTCATATGTGCGCAACACTATGAGAAACAAGTATTTATTTTTATGCATGTCTTTAGGGCTAACTTTTTCTGCCTATTAAGAAGCAAAATGTGAGGTTCCTGCTGATTTAGCTGGAACTAGCTATGCTGGAACTGTTCAGTTTGCAACAACAATATTCGATAAGTTTTATGGTACTTTTGAAGATTCAGGTAAGTGCAAAACGGAAAATCGACGACATAATTTAATTTTTAAAATCAATGGGTTTCCTATTTATTAAATTTCATCAATCGGCCTTCACAATCGGAATAAAATATGAGGCACTAAAAACCCGACTCCGATATAGTGGATCTTTCATTTTGTAATAGTCAATGTTCACCGCGAATCTGCCAATTTCGAATGCTAAATACCAAATATTTAATCCTTTAAAATGAATGTCTTGTTTGGTTATATTGTATGATGCTGCATGTTTTTCGGTCCATCCGTCGAATTTAGATACAAATGAACCAACCCCAAATTTTCTACCCACAATAACCCGATATAAACTGGCGGGTGCTGCAGGTTGAATAATTCCCAATAAATTTATGCCGAGACCAAAAGAGGTATAATTAAATTTCCAATAGTTTTGAAGTTGAAGTGGATTTCCGTATTTGTCGTTAACCCGGTAGCCTAATCTGCCTGCGACGTAATCTATATCAAATGCAAAAAGTCCATAGCGAAACGCCAATCCCAAGCCGGCAGCCATTGTTCTGTTTGAATAGTCATTAGCCCCCGGGGCATAAACCTTTGTTGCAATATTTAATAAACCATTGTAAGAAGGCAATTCAAAATGGCTTTGAAAATAGGTGCGGTTGTAATAATTATACCCGCCCTCGGTTTTAATGTATTCGTCATTTGCGGTTAATCTATCTTTAGATACTATAGTTTCACCTTTCATGTCTTTAAAAGAACTTGACCATTTTATGCCAAACGAAGGGATCATGAAAAAGCGGTTAAAATATTTTTCGGCGCCGGAATAAACTGGCGTCATATAGGGTTCTATCGGATGTTGCATAAAATTTTTACCCATTTGAAGGTCGCCATAAACGCTGAGTTTTCTATAAATGCGAAATGTGGCGCCTGGTGTAATGCCAACGTGGAAATTGGTAATTCCATGGAATCGGAATCCTCCAATGGAGGGTGTAACTGACAATGACATTCGGTTTAGAATTGGAAATTTAATTCTCTTTTTTGTGGAGAATGTATATCCGAAATTGTAGTAGCGCCCACCGCCACTGTATCTGCGGTTGTTCGTGTCTTCCAAAAGCCGAAAATTGCCCCCGCTGTATTGGGTAAAAGTGATGCCCGCAATAGAAATTTGAAAGCCGGGCCAGTAATTGTTTTTCCAACCAGTTTCAGATTTAAATTGGGTTTTTAATACACCAAATTTAAGAAATGTATTTTGTGAGAATGCAGCGCTTGAAAATCCAATGAGTAAAATAAAAACAATTTGCCTTGCCGATGCTTTAAAGTATTTTTTTGCCATAAAATTCATTTTTTCAAATGTAGACAATATATACCTGTTTGAAATACCACATTATGGGTATTTTGGGTCCCTTGCATTTTCTGCATCATATGTATTTTTACTTCATTTGGGTTGATTGTATTAACCCTTTGCGGCCCATAAATAACAACAAGCCGCATTGCATTATTGGTTTGTAAGAATGGAAAACCCCGGTCATAGTCCAAATTAATCTATAGTTTTCACCTAAAAAAAGTGAATACGGTGATTATATTCATAGAAATCTGTATTTTACTTTGCATTAAATAGGATTGATGGCTGATGTAAAAGGTTCCATTTTAGAAATTTGGTTTAATAAAAGAGTATTAAAATTTGCCAAGAATTGCAAGAATTTGCGCAGATTGGAGCCAAGGGTTTTCATCTAAAATGGAAAAAATTTGTAAAATTAGTCGCAAGGATAGCGCGTGCATCATTTGTTTATTTCTCATCCCTCAACATGCTTAATTTTGCACCATGGCTTCCCTCACAAACCAATACGAGACGTTTCTGAAATATGTTTTTGAAAATGGAAATCCCAAGTCTGACCGCACAGGAACTGGCACCGTCAGTGTATTTGGGGGTCAATTGCGTTTTGATTTGCAACAGGGATTTCCTTTGGTCACGACCAAAAAAGTACATTTAAAAAGTATAATTTACGAATTGCTATGGTTTTTACGCGGTGAAACCAATACCGCTTGGTTAAAAGACCATGGCGTTTCGATATGGAATGAATGGGAAGATGAAAATGGAGATTTGGGTCCGGTTTACGGCAAACAATGGCGCAGTTGGGAGGCCAAAGATGGAAAAATCATTGACCAAATTTCAGAAGCAATCCATTTGCTTAAAACCAATCCGGATAGCCGCCGCATTTTGGTGAATGCTTGGAATGTAGGTGAAATTGATCAAATGGCACTGATGCCTTGCCATACTATGTTTCAGTTTTATGTGGCTAATGGAAAACTGAGTTGCCAACTTTACCAGCGTAGCGCCGATTTGTTTTTGGGGGTGCCTTTCAATATTGCCAGCTATGCTTTGCTCACCATGATGATGGCGCAAGTTTGTGGACTCGAATGCGGGGATTTTGTGCATACTTTTGGAGATGCACATATTTACACCAATCATTTCAATCAAGTGAAAGAGCAATTGTCACGCAAGGAAAGAGTATATCCTACCATGAAACTCAATCCAAATGTGAAAGATTTGTTTGATTTTGCGTTTGAAGATTTTACTTTGGAAAGTTATGATCCATGGCCCGCAATTAAAGCACCAGTAGCTGTATAAGGGTTTTTAAATTGGTTGAGTTTGACTTTATTTGTGTTGTTTACGCCGAAAGATTAAGTAAAATTAAAGTGAACCCATTACTTTTGAAACATGCGTAGGCTTACAACGTTGGCTTTTCTTGCCAGTTCCTCTCTTTTCGCCCAAAACAATATATCCATACTTCAAAATATAAAGCCCCGTGCCATTGGTCCAGCAGGTATGTCAGGCAGGGTTACTTCTATTGCAGTGGTGCGCAACCAACCCAATGTAATCTATACAGGTACAGCCAGTGGGGGCATTTGGAAAAGCGACAATGGCGGCGTGGCTTGGCTTCCTGTTTTTGACGCTGCCGATGTGGGTAGCATTGGTTCACTAGCCATTCAACAAAGCAACCCGTCTGTCATTTGGGCTGGCACTGGAGAAGGCAATCCGCGCAACAGCAACAATTGCGGAAAAGGCATTTATCGCAGTCCGGATGCTGGTAAAACATGGGTTTGCATGGGTTTAGAAAATACCAAAACCATTCACAGAATTTGCATCGACCCCCAAAATGGAAACCGATTGTTTGCCGCGGCCATGGGCAGTCCGTGGGGACCGTCGCAAGACAGGGGTGTTTACAAAACTGAAGACGGGGGTAAAACTTGGCAAAAGATATTGTTTACGAATGAAAATAGTGGCTGTGCAGAACTGGTTATGGATCCTTCTAACCCCGATAAAATGTTTGCCGCCATCTGGGAGTACGGCAGAAAGCCCTATACATTTACCAGCGGTGGCGCTGGTAGTGGTTTGTATATGACCATTGATGGCGGAAAGAATTGGAAGAAAATTGGAAATGCAGATGGCATGCCAGAAGGAAATTTGGGAAGAATTGGCATCACCATTGCCCCTTCTAATACAAATGTTGTATATACAATTGTTGAAAGCAAAACCTTGGATTTGTATAAAAGTGAAGACGGAGGATACAAATGGAACAAAGTTTCTTCGTCTCCCAATATTGGCAACAGGCCTTTTTATTACAATGAAATTTACAGCGACCCAAAAAATGAAAACCGCATTTACAGTTTGTGGAGCCAGGTAAGCAAAAGCGATGACGGCGGGAAACACTGGGATGTTTATTTAGATTGGGGGCACGTGCATCCCGATCACCATGCCTTTTATATTCATCCCGACAATCCACTTTTTCAAATCAATGGAAACGATGGAGGGTTGAATATTAGCCAAGACGGGGGAAAAACCTGGCGCTATGTTGCCAATTTGCCTGTAGGTCAGTTTTACCATGTGCGCACAGACAATGCTGTACCGTACCATGTTTATGGTGGTTTACAAGACAATGGCTCTTGGCGGGGTCCGGGTTACCAATGGATTGACGGCGGGATTCGCAATAGCGATTGGAAAGAACTGCTTTTTGGCGATGGATTTGATGTGGTTCCCTTGCCCAACAATGACGAAAAAGGATACGCCATGTGGCAAGGCGGCAATGTGTATTTGTACGATTTGAAAACGGGTAGAAACCAAGCAATACAGCCCGTTCATCCCAGCGGTGAATACCTGCGGTTCAATTGGAATACGGCCATTGCGGTGCAACCTGCCAAACCGAATACAGTTTTCATTGGGAGCCAGTATTTGCATAAAAGTTGGAACAATGGTTTGAGCTGGAACATAATTTCTCCAGATTTAACCACCCACGATACCGCAAAATTGCACCAATCCAAAAGTGGCGGTCTTACCATAGATGCCACCAATGCAGAAAATTATTGCAGCATTATTTGCATAGAACCTTCAATTTCTGATACGAATGTAATTTGGGTAGGAACCGATGATGGAAATTTGCAATTAACAAAAGATGGCGGTAAAACTTGGACTTTACTAAATTCGAAAATTGCGGGAATGCCAAAAAATCCTTGGATTCCATTTATTCATGTATCAAAAACCAATGCCGGAGAAGCTTGGGTGGTAATGAACAATTACAGACAAAACGATTGGACTCCTTATTTGTTTAAAACTACAGATTATGGCCAAACCTGGAAACGGATGGCGGATGGGAATCAAGTGAAAGGCCACTGTTTAAGTGTGATGCCAGATCCGGTAGAAAAAAACCTTGTTTTTTTAGGAACCGACCACGGATTGTGGGTGAGTTTAAACGGCGGCAATAGTTGGGAAAAATGGACTTATGGTATGCCAAGTTGCCCTGTGCAGGACATGGTTTTGCAAGAACGCGAAAACGATTTGGTAATTGCCACATTTGGCCGCAGTATGTATATTTTCGATGATATCACACCTTTTAGAAAATTGGCTGCTGGATTTAAAGCCAACCAAGATGCCGTTATAATTTTGCATGCGTCGGATGCTTACATTGCCAGTTTTCAGAGACCCAATGGCGAAAGATTTGGGGCGGATGCGTTTTTTGAAGGGGAAAATAAAATGTATGGAAGTATGATTTCTTTGGCTGTAAAAGGCAACAGAAATGCTAATACGAACAAATGGGAAAAGACAAAATTTATTGGTGAAGTTTATGACGAAAAAGGCAATAAAATTCGCACCCACAAATTCAGTTTCGACAGTGGGGGTGTTTACCGTTTTCCATGGAGGTTAATTGCGGATGGATTTTATTATCCTTCTCATAGCTCCCCAGATTTGGAGGAATCATTGCCAGTGGGTCGCACTGTGGTGCCGGGCAAATACAAATTGGTGATCAAAGAAGGAAAAAATGCAGACAGCACTTGGGTAAATGCACTTGTAAATCCGAAAGAGAATTTTGATGCAGTTGCGGAACAGAAAAAGCAGGAAATGTTTGCACGTTTAAAAATAACCGTAGACCGTGCACAAAAAGCATTTGAAGCATTGAAAGAAGCTGAAAAAAACATTGCAACCATAGTGGGTTTAAAATATGCCAATGACTCTGCAGGTAAAAGATTAGAAGCACTGGCAAAACCACTAAGAGACAGTTTGAAAATATTAAAGGAATTGTACATGCCAGCTGCAGATGTTCGCTATTATGATGATGTAACTCCGCGACTCAACGAGAAGCTAGGTGCCGCTGCGGGCTATATTGAAAGTAGTTCTTTGCCAGCGGGAAATGCGGAAACTGCATTAAAAATTGCAGAGACAGAAACAGAAAAAGTACTGCAACGGGTGAATGCATTTTTTGCCGGAAAATGGAAAGATTTTCAGGAGGAAAGCAACAAAGAACAAATCAAAGTATTTAAAAATTTAGGAGGATATTAAAAATATGCGTTCATTATTCATTGTATTTTCTACCATGGTATTGTTTGGTTTTGGCCAACATTCTTTGCCCAATAAAACCCAAGAAAACGACCCTGGAATAGATAGTTTTTTAAATTTGTTTTGCAATGCGGTGAAGGCGCACAATTACCAAAGGGTAATGGGGTTAATGGATGATGGATACCGGATGGAGCAGCACGATAAATTTCACAAAGGCAACACAAAACGTTTTTTAAATGAATTGTTTTGTGGCAAATTGACCACCGAGGACCGATTTAAATGCATCAAATTTGACAAAGTTTTGGATATAGAAACAGCCTCAAAAGGCGAAGGTGAATCCGAGGTCGCCATCATGATGCGGGTAAGTGATAAGAAATCAAAAATAGATGTTTTGCTCACCGTAAAAATTGTATTTAAAAAAGGGGTGAAACAGTATGGAATTGTGGGGGCTGTAGGTTGAAAATTTTTCGTTTTGGCGTTATTTCTAACGGTCTGCATTAAATATCAGGTTTAAGGTTTGCGGTTAACCTATCTTTGCACCCCTTGGAAGAAGATATTTTACAGGAAGAACCAGCGTTATTTGAACACTACGCTTTTACAGCAGATCCTGGGCAGGAGTTGATGCGCATAGACAAGTGGCTGATGCACAAGATTGCCAATGCCAGCCGTACCAAGATTCAGGTTGCCATTGAAGCGGAAAGTGTTTTGGTAAATGAAAAGCCTGTGAAAAGCAATTACCGCATTAAACCCTTGGATCTTGTGCGCATTGTTTTGCCCACCGCACCAAGGGATACAGAAGTTTATCCAGAGAATATTCCATTAAACATTGTATACGAAGACAATGACGTAATGGTGGTGAACAAGCCAGCGGGCATGGTTGTGCATCCGGGTTTCAACAATTATAATGGCACATTGGTGAATGCATTGGTTTACCATATTAAAAACCTTCCGAGCAAAGATGAATATCACAGACCGGGTTTGGTACACCGCATTGACAAGGATACAAGCGGCTTATTGGTGATTGCCAAAACAGAATTCTCGCTAACGCACCTTGCCAAACAATTCTTTGACCATACAACCCACCGCAGGTATTTGGCCCTAGTTTGGGGCGAACCAGAACCCGTAGATGGCACTATTACGGGTTATTTAAATAGGGATCCTGCTGACAGGCGTAAATCCAAAAATTTTGTAGACCCCGAAGATGGCAAAGAAGCCATCACACACTATAAAACACTAGAAAAGTATTATTTTGCTTCGTTGTTGGAATGTAGGTTGGAAACGGGCAGAACCCATCAAATCCGTGCGCATTTGTTATCTATAGGCCACCCAATTTTTAGCGATGAAATGTATGGCGGACGAGAAATAAGAAAGGGCAGCGCTTTAACCAAATTTAAACCCTTTATAGAAAATTGTTTTGATTTGATGCCCCGTCAAGCTTTGCATGCTGCAGAACTTGGATTTGTACATCCAGTGACCAAAAAAGAAATGTTTTTTAATGCAGAATTGCCAACAGATTTTGCCAGTTTATTGGAGAAAATCAGAAAATATGTAAAAGTGAATTGATCAAAGTTGCGATACCCAGTCACTAAAATCTTTCTGAAGGGTTAGCGATTTGTCTACGGCATACCATGTGTGCATGAGTTTGTGCCAATCGTCTTTGTCCATTGCTTGTTTCCAATTGTTTACCAAGTCTAAGAGAAGTGCGGGTCTCGGCCCCCAGTGATTTTGCAAAACATATCCATCTTTGTCCAATGCAACAGCCACAGGTATGCTTTTGGAACCATTGGTTAAAAACATATCCATTATAGTTGGGAATTCATCTCTCAAAATAAATTTAGATTTCCAGCCTCTTTGTTCTACCATTTTTTGCAAAGCGGGAACAATTTGCGCCGCATCACCACACCAGCCTTCGACAATAAATAAAATGCGAATATCGTTGGGTTTTGCGTTTAATATTTCCATGGTTTCTACATCGGGTTCAAATTGTTGGCTGATGCGTTTCATGCGCATTAAATTAATGCGTGCATGTTCCAATCTTTCTGGCGTTTGATGCGGTCCAGTAGTTTTCCCTTCCTTCAAAAGGCCTTCCAAAACAATTACATATTCAGCCCATTTCATGCCGGCTTCCCAAATATAATTTTCTATTTTACGTTGATTTTCTATGGTTTCCATGGTGGATATTTGGAGTGCAAAATTGAGAAATATAAATTTTATTTTAGGTGATAAACGTCACCTGTAATAGAAGTTTAGGTACATTTAAAAACAAATATTTTTATTGAATAAAATAACCAAGATTTAATTGTAATCATCTTGTCATCCGTTTTTTTCCTTTTTCAAAATCTTCAAAAATGTATTCTCCCAAACCATCCAAGCTGGTGTAAAAAGCACGGCCACCATTGGTTTCTGTAAATTCATGAACAAACCGCTGCAGGTATGGATCGCGGGCAATCATAAAAGTGGTAATGGGTATGCGCAATCTACGACAAGCCGCCGCCATATTTAATGTGCGATTCAATATTTTTTTATCGAGGCCATAGCTGTTTTTATAATAACGTGCACCTTCTTTTAAACAAGTAGGTTTGCCATCGGTAATCATAAAAATTTGTTTGTTGGGGTTTTTCCTGCGGCGCAATAAATCCATCGCCAATTCTAATCCCGCAACGGTGTTGGTGTGGTACGGTCCAACTTGCAAATACGGTAAATCTTTGATTTCTATTTGCCATGCATCGTTGCCAAATACTAAGATATCCAAGGTATCTTTTGGGTATTTGCTTTTAATCAATTCGCTGAGCCCCATAGCTACTCGTTTTGCCGGAGTGATGCGGTCTTCACCATACAAAATCATGCTGTGGCTAATGTCAATCATCAAAACAGTGCTTGTTTGGCTTTTGTGTTCACTTTCTCGCACCACCAAATCATTTTCGGTCATCATACCACTTTCCAATCCGTGGTTGATTTGACTGTTTCGCAAACTTTCGGTCATGCTGATAGAATCCAATCCGTCACCAAACCTATATTCTCGCATATCCGGGCTGATTTCGTCTCCTTGCCCCGTATGGGTGGTTTTGTGGTTGCCTGATTTGCCTTTTTTTAGTTTGCCAAAAATTTGATCTAAGGCGGTTTTTCTTATGCTTTGCTCGGTTTTGGGGGTGATAGATATGCCGCCTTCGCTGTCGTCTTCTGCCAAGTATCCTTTGGCTTTGAGGTCTTCAATGAAATCACCCATGCCATATTCACCGGTGGTAATATGGTGTTCTCGGTCTAAATCATTCATCCAATTTAATGCCTCACCAGCATCACCATTGGTATACAAAAGCAGTTCCTTAAACAATTCTAGCAATTGGTCAAAAGGAGACTTGTTTTTATCTTCAGTAAATTCGGTAAAGAGGAAGCCTGACATTGTTTGTAAATTAAAAGGGTTTATAAGAAAAACAAAGTTAGTGGATTAGGAAATCCTAAAAGTGCAATTCGTCGAAAAGATTATTCGTAAGTCAGGTCGATTTCTGCGCTGCGGGGAAATGCTTGGCAGGTTAAAACATACCCATCTTCAATTTCATCGTCTGTTAAGCCTTCACGTTCTGTCATATGCACTTTTCCTTTGTGCAATTTTGCCCTGCAAGTTGTACAAACACCCACGGTGCAACTATACGGAGGATCTACTCCATTTTTCATAGCGGCCTTTAATATATTGGTGTTTTTATCTACCGTAAAAGTTGCACTCCGGCCATATACATTCACCGTTACCTTGGCGGTACCTTCAAATGCAGCCTCTTCAACAGGCTCTTCAATTATCTTGTCGCCAACTGGAGCTCCAAAAAATTCACTGTGGATGTTACCAGATTGAACACCTGCCTTAGCAAGGCCTTTTTTAACAATGTCCATCATAGGACTAGGGCCACATATATAATATTGAAAGGATGGGAAGCCGCTGCCAATTTTTTGGTGTAAAATATTGGCAACTTTGTCGTCGGTTAAAAACCCTTTCATGCCAAACCAAGTCATGGGTGCTGCATCGTAATTGTGGATTACTTTGAAACGATCGCCATGTTGTTTTTCCAATGCTATCAGTATATCCCTGAAAATTACACTTTCAGGATTTCGGTTGGCATAAATCAAAGTAACTTGGCTGTTAGGTTCATCCTTTAATACCGCTTTGGAAATGCCCAAACAAGGCGTAATGCCACTGCCGCCTGCAAAAAATACATATCTTGTGCTCCTTGCTATATCAGGTACAACCGTGAATTTGCCAAAAGGAGGCATAACTTCTAAGGTTTCGCCTTCTTTTAGGTTGTCATTCATATAGTTGCTCATTCTACCCATTTCCACGCGTTTTACAGTAACACCAGGATTTGAGTCTGTGCCTTCGTAGGTACAGAGTGAATAAGATCTACGAACCTCTTCGCCATTTTGAAGGATGCGAAAAGTTAAATATTGCCCAGCAGTGTAACTGTATAGGTCCTTTAATTCAGCCGGAATCTCAAAGTAAAAAGTCTTTGCGTCGGCCGTTTCAGCCACTGTTTTGGCTATTTTAAGCGTATGAAATATATGCTCCACGGCTGCAAATATACGCATAAGTTAACGCTTGTTAGTTAACTTTGAAATCTTTGAATTTTTCGTTCGATTTAACAAGCCAAAATAAGGAGAAAATCGTCAAGAAAATGAAATTAAAGCCAAAAGTTGTTACATCAATCTCTGGTAGGCCCGCCACCATCTATCAGGCATTTCGTCTTCGCATACCATTTCGTAATCGCGATACGAACAACCAATGAAGAATGATTTTTTCTCATAAGGGTGGGGAATTTCCATCCACCATCGGTTGCTTTTGCGGCTTTTGTAAAAAACAATTTCATGGCCGGTACTTTGTAAGCGATTCCTATAAATTAAGAAATCCGGATGATTTGTAGTTGGGTGGTCGTTGAATCGAGCAGTCAATCCTTCTATAAAATACCAAGTCATTTGGGCCAATAGCAAAGCGGATACTGGATTTTTTTTGGTTTCGTCTAAGCCATAGAAAAAAGCAGAAGAAAGTTTATTGGAAATACCAGCGTACCTTGCAATTCGCGCCGCTTCTTCAGCATACAATCCATTGGGTGAGTCGAGAATCGTTCCAGGCGCATCGGCAGTGCGAATGGAATTCATGTCAAACATCATTAAATGGGCACTGCGCAAAATGGGTTCGCACTCTTCAATATTCGCCCTTACTTCGCCCAATCTATGGTTCTCGAAATACATTTTTTCCAGTACCTCTGCCGTTTGGGTAGTTACATAATAAGATTGTGTGCCAATAAAATCGATGTTGAACAAATAGGATGGTTTTTCTACCATTAACTGGCGAAGTGATGAACCTTCTTCCAAATCAATATAGGGACAAACTTTAACCACCTCCACTTGCTCTTTGGTCATGCGGTAGCCTTTGTAATGACCGTAAATATAGGCCGGATCGCTACCAATAATTAATACCACAATGCCCGAAGCCAATAGTTCACTGGTGGCTTCACTTAAGGCAAACTGACGGTCTTTTTCGTTTTTGGCTTCCACCAAATTACCCAAATCCGCAATTTCCATATTGTCGAACCGCCAAGTGAGGTTGTAAAATTTTTTTCGCCATTCATTCGCAATCTCTCCCATGCCTATAAGCACAACTTGGGTCTTTTTTAATTTTGGGAATGAAATTCCATGTAACTTTAATCGGCCACCAACGACTTGGTCTTTGCCTTTAAACGGAGCCCAAATTTCTTCGTCTATCGGGGTAAAAAAATCATCCAACATTTAGCCATGCAATTAAAAGTGTTTAAAGGTTGCGTGGCGAAAACAAATGAACACAAATCCGATGTGTAATTTATTTTAATCAGATAACACTTATTGAAAAAAGCAATGCGTTGCAATCATTCTTCAATCACACCAAAAAAGCCGATGAAGTATTATGGTTTTCGTACATTGTGGGTCTAATTTTGAAGCCTATATGAGTCAGAATCTCAAATTCTTCCTTTTTATCACTGGAATCCTTTTGGCCATTGATTTTTATACTTGGCAAGGCGTCAAATTTCTTTCCACTAGTTTGACAGAAAGATCGCGCGATGGCATCAAATACATTTATTGGGGTTATACAGGTTTAAGTTTTTTATTTTTCCTTACTTGGCGAATGGGCTGGATGCAGGTTTCCCCTGGTATACAAAAGTTTGTACTTACCATTGTATTTGTGATATTTTTGGCAAAAATTATTTGGTGCATTTTCTTATTGGTTGATGATGTGGTTAGGCTGTTAAAATGGATTGTTGGTAAATTTCAATCTCAAACTCCAGGTTCAAATGAACAAGTTTCAGGAATCAGTCGCATGAAATTTTTAAATTACATGGGTCTGGGAATTGGTGCTACTTTCATGGCATCTGCCGTTTACGGAATTACACGTGGTGCGCACAATTACCAAGTTAAACGCCGAACCTTAAAAATAAAAGGTCTACCTGAAGCATTTGAGGGCATGACTATTGTTCAGATTTCGGATGTTCACAGTGGTAGTTTTTGGAACCATGATGCGGTTAAAAAAGGGGTTGAATTGCTCAACAAACAACAAGCAGATATGGTCTTTTTTACAGGCGATTTGGTGAACGACGTAGCAGGTGAGATGGAGCCATGGAAGGCAATGTTTTCAACAATCAAAGCCCCAATGGGTGTTTTTAGTATTTTAGGAAATCATGATTATGGCGATTATTTTCAGTGGAATGATAAAAATCCAAACCAACAAATCGGGCCGCAACCCGACAAAAGCCATATGTCTATAAAGCAAAAAGAAAATTTGCAAAAATTAATCGGCACGCACAAAGATTTGGGATGGGATTTGCTGTTGGACGAGCATAGAATCATAGAAAAAAATGGCTCTAAAATGGCAATCATTGGTGTAGAGAATTGGAGTGCCAAAGTTCGATTTCCGAAATATGGAGATTTATCCAAAGCATACCAAGGTGCGGAAAATGCAGATGTAAAATTGTTGCTTAGTCACGATCCCAGCCATTGGAAAGCAGAAGTATTGACAGATTACCCTGATATAGATGCCACTTTTAGCGGCCACACTCACGGCATGCAGTTTGGTATCGATTCGTCGCATTACCGTTGGAGTCCTGTGAAATTTATTTATCCAGAATGGATAGATTTATATTCCCAAGGCAATCAGCTCCTTTATGTTAACCGGGGATTTGGTTATTTGGGCTTCCCTGGAAGAATTGGCATCTTTCCAGAAATTAGCGTTTTTACTTTGCGCAAAGCGTGATTATTAAACAATTTATAGCTGAAATGCTAAATTTGTTCCATGTCTTTTATGTTCGTTTTTTTGCAATCCCACCCAAATCCCCGAAATTCGCCCTTTTAGTATGAATATTAACAAACAGTTTTTCAAAGAAGCAGGCATTTTTCTGCTATTTATTATCGGTTTCTGGGCTATCTCTGCCCTTTATCTCAAACCTTCTTTTGATGATAAAGTATTGACACAAGGGGACATGCAACAAACCCGGTTGATGAAATATGCGGCAGAACAATATAAATTGACCCACAATACCAATCCTGGCTGGGTGGATGGTATGTTTAGCGGCATGCCTTCCAATTTGATTGTGGGCATACCTACGGGCAATTTTGTTTATACCTCTGGTTTGTTAGAAATGTTTCATTTGGTAACCAGACCTGTTAATTTTTTATTCATAGCCATGCTTTCAATGTTCGTGTTACTGCTTGCCGCCGATGTAAATAGATGGTTTGCAGCTGCCGGTGCTATAGGATATGCATTTATGACATTTTCTATTACCAGTTACGAGGCTGGACACATCACAAAAGTGTTGGCTATGGCTGTCATCCCCGGTGTTGTTGGGGGGTTAGTACTTATAAGTAGAAGAAAATATCTCTTAGGTGGCGCATTAACGGGCATATTTTTCGCATTGTTAATTGGCTATTTTCACTATCAAATTGCATATTACGCAGGTATTATTGCGGGTTTGTACGTGCTTGTAGAAATCACAGTAGCCTTGCGACAAAAAGATTATAAGCATGGTATTTATGTGGCCGCTTATAGTGTGGCAATGCTTACTATGGGTGCGTTGTCAAACATTGGCAAATTGATTGATACTTCCCAATATGCAGAAGCTACAATGCGGGGTGGATCTGAAGTGGCAAGCGAACAGCCCAAAGGCGGCCCTAAACAGCAAATCGCAAAAAAGGGACTTGAAAAAGACTACGCATTTAGTTGGAGTTATGGCATACAAGAGAGTTTTACTTTATTGGTGCCGCGCTATATGGGTGGCAGCAGCAGAGAAGATATAGGCGAAAATGACCTTACGGGTGAAGAGCCTCTGCAAGGGTTATATTGGGGAGATTTACAGTTTACTAGCGGCCCAGTTTATATAGGTGCAATATTTATTTTCCTGTATATTTTGGCAGCAATTGGCTTATTTAAATTAAAAAAATTGCGGCCATACCATGCAGATAACCAAACTAGAAATACAATTTTGTGGTTCTCTATTGTTACAACTTTGGTATCCTTGTTTTTGGCTTGGGGTAGGTATTTCCCTATAAATGATTTGCTTTTCGATTATTTGCCCTATTACAATAAATTTAGAACACCTATGATGGCATTTACCATTGCGCAAGTCGTAGTTCCGTTTTTTGGATTGTATGGTTTAAGCGTATTTGTAAATGCAGATTTAACCAAAGAAGAATACAAAGCCATAATGAAAACCGTTGCCATTGGTATTGGCTCACTTTTGGGATTGGGAATGTTGATGCTATTTTTTTCCGACTTCAATGGCGCTGCAGATGCGGAATTGAAAAAATCGGGCATTCAAGCCGAAGCCATGAAAATGTTGAAAGATTATAGAAGAAGTGAAGCTTGGATGGATATGTTGCGCAGTGTTTTTTTAATTGCAGTTACTTTTGGTCTGGTGTTTTATACTGCCGTTTTGAAAAAGAAGCAAACTGTACTTTGGGTAGGTCTTATTGTGCTGGTTTCTTTTGATATGATTGGTGTTTCTAAACGATATTTAAACGATACCAATTGGCAGGACAAAGAGGAGGAGGAAGCCATTTTGCCATCTCAAGTTGATGAGGCTTTAATGAAAATTAACAAAGATCACTCCCGGGTTTTTGATTTACGATTCAGCCCATTCAATGATGCCCACAGCGCACCTTGGCATAGAGGTATCGGAGGGTATCATCCAGCCAAACTAAGTCGTTATCAAGATTTGATTAGTTATTGTATTACGCCCAATGGAGGACAGCTTTCGTTTGATGGTTTAATGAAAAACAATGCATTGGACATGCTCAATTGTAAATACATATTAGCCAAACCCCAAGATGGGAAAGGTGCAGATCAAATCATTCCAAGAGAGAGTAATTTGGGCAATGCTTGGTTTGTAAAACGCGTTGTTTCTGTGCCAACAGCTAAGGCAGCATTAGAAACCATAAATACTTGTATAATTGCAGACGTGGTGGTTATAGAACAAAAAGCAGACTTGAAACCTGCATCAATGGAATATGTAAAGGATAGCAATACATCTATAATTATTGTAAAATACAGTTCTGATACAATTAATTATGTTTCTAAAAATAGCAGCGTAGGTTTTGCTGTTTTTAGCGAGATTTATTACAACCAAAAAAATGGGTCTTGGAAAGCTACAATTGATGGGAAAGCGGCAAATGTTATGCGTGTAAATTACATTCTCCGAGGCATTGAGGTTCCAGCTGGCGAGCATAAAATTGAGTTTGTTTTAGATTTTAAAAGCAACCGGTTTTTAGGTGTAGAAAAAATAAGTTCTGGTATTCTTTTGCTGCTATTGGCCTGTGCCTTGTTATTCCCTGCATTGGGTATAAAAATTCCTAAGCAAAAAAATGACTAAGACCTTCTCGGTCGTGACCATAAATTATAACAACCTGAATGGGTTGAAAAGAACTGTGGATTCAGTCTGCTCTCAAACGGGGTTTGAATCCATTGAATTTGTGGTTGTTGATGGTGGAAGTACCGATGGAAGTTTGCAATATTTACAAACAATAAGTGATAAAATAGATATACTTATATCTGAAAAAGACAAAGGTATTTATGATGCTATGAACAAAGGATTGCACGCCGCTACTAGCGAATACGTGTGGTTTGTGAACAGTGGTGATGCGATTTATGGAAATTCAGTAGTAACAAATCTTTTGAAATATGCCAAATCTGGTTTTGATGTGATTTTTGGGGACACAATGTTCATTGATTCAAAAGGAATAGAGCTAGGATTAATTAGCAAATTAAAACCCCAAAAATTGTCCCAGAAATTAAATCCAAATTCATTTTGTTTTGGTATGTCTATATGTCATCAAAGTTTTATTACAAAAAAAGCAATTGCACCCGAATATAATACAACTTTTCGCCAAGCTTCGGATATCGATTGGATATTAAATATCTTAGAATCGAATCCCACTAACGTAAATTCTGGGTTGATAATTTCCGCTTTTGAAACAGGTGGAAGCAGCTCGCAGAATGAGAAAAAAGCGTGGAAAGAAAGATACCAAGTTTTATCCAATCATTACGGTGTTTTAACCAATTTGTTGAACCATGTTTTTATTGTTTTCAGACGTGTGTTGTTCAATATGGGAATTTGGAGGAATGTTCATTGACCAATACATCCCGTGTAGACAAAGCCTTGTTTGAAGGCGATCATTATCTCGGAAAGCCCGCGGACGCAGATGATTTGTTAATAACCAGACGAATTAATATATTAAAAACTGTACCCGGCTATTTCAATAAGCATGTTTCACTTTTGGAAATTGGTTGTGGAAATGGAAATACGTTGGTTAAGATTGCTGCAGAATTTACCTCTGCCATCGGATTGGAATATGAAAATTCCCACCAAGTTGAATTTGATCATTTAAAAAATATAAACAACGCACAAAATGCAAATTTTCAAATTTGGGATATCATGCAAAATTCTTATTCTCCCAAAGCCGATAGGTTGTTAAGTTTTGAAGTAATCGAACATTTACCATCGGAAGATGGCGTAAAGAATTATGCAGATTCTGCTGTCAAAGGAGCTATTTGTGCGTTTTCAGTGCCAAATAAATGGTGGATTTTTGAAACCCACGGGGCCCGACTACCATTGTTGCCATGGAATAGGGTTCCTTTTTTTAGCTGGTTGCCTACTTCTCTTCACGAAAAATATGCAAATGCCCGAATCTATACCAAAAAGAGAATAAAAAATCTACTGGAAAATTATGGTTTTGAAGTAATAAAAATGGAATATATTATGGCACCTATGGATGTGATAAAATGGACACCATTGCGGAACTTGTTGAGAAAAACTATTTTTGGAAAAGATACTACAATTTGGCCATTTAAAGGCGTGAGCATTTTTGTTACAGCAATTAAAAAATAAAAAAGTGAAAATAATATTTACAATCATTATGGGTTTAGTTTATGCAAACACTGCATATACCCAAGGAAACAAACCAGGCAAATCTTGGTACCAAAATAAGGCGACGAAAGATACTGTGGGTATCGATTTATTTAGGGCATATACAGACCTTTTAAAAGGTAGAGTTGCCTCGGAAATTGTAGTTGCCGTGATTGACGGTGGCACAGATATTACCCATCCCGATTTAAAAGCCAACATATGGCATAATCCAGGTGAAATTCCATTTAACAATATAGATGATGATCATAACGGTTATGTGGACGACACCTGCGGTTGGAATTTTATTGGAAATGCCAATGGCGAAATGGTGCAATACGACAATCTTGAAAAATCTAGGATTGTGAAAAGTATGATGGACGAATTTGATGGCGTTGACGAAATGGATTTAGAAAAAGAAACAGCCAAAATGGCAAAATTTAAATTGTATCAAAAATTAAAAGAAGAAATAGATAAGGAAAAAGAAAAATCAGAACAATTGCTTCCTGTTTATAAATATTTGGTAAAAATGATGGACGATATGATGGAGAAAAACAATGATGTAATTCCATCCAAAGAGGGTATTAAAAATTTTCCTGTGAATGGAAAACGCGATGCGAATATAAAGGCGATAATTACTTCACAGATCGAAGCCGGTTCTACATTTGATGCAGTGTATCTTGAGTTTAAAAACGGGGTCGAACACCTTGAGGCAATTGTGAATTACCATTGCAATATTTACTATGACAGTCGTAAAATTGTGGGTGACCATTATTTAAATTCAGGAGAAAAATACTATGGCAATCCAAATGTATCTGGGCCAGATGCAGCGCATGGAACGCATGTTGCTGGCATTATTGCCGCAGTTAGAAATAACAATTATGGAATGAATGGAATTGCCGATCATGTTAAAATTATGGTGGTAAGAGTGGTGCCAAATGGAGACGAGAGAGACAAAGACGTAGCCAATGGCATTCGTTATGCTGTAGACAATGGTGCAAAAATTATCAATATGAGTTTTGGCAAAGAATTTAAATGGAATAAAGCTGTAGTAGATTCTGCCGTTAATTATGCCGTATCAAAAGGCGTTTTACTCATACATGCCGCAGGCAACGATAATAAAGACGTAGATTATGTTCCCAACTATCCCAATGATTCTCTTGGGGACAATCTATTTGCCAAAACTTGGATTGAAGTTGGTGCCAGCGCACTTCAGAAAAGAAAATTGCCTGCAACCTTTAGCAACTATGGTGCGCACAATGTGGATTTATTTGCCCCCGGGTATCAAATTTATAGTACCATACCAGATGAGAAATTTGATTTTTTCGATGGTACAAGTATGGCGGCACCAGTGACATCTGGCGTTGCAGCTCTCGTTTGGAGCTATTTTCCAAAATTGACCGCCGAAGAGTTGAAATTTGTTTTAATGCAATCCGCTACAAAGGTAAAAAAGAGTGTCCCAAAACCAGGCGGTGGCAAAGCCAAGTTTTCTAAACTATCAGTTTCTGGGGGCGTTTTAAACGCTTTTTCAGCAATAAAATTGGCTAAAACTATGGCTCCTTAAGTATTTTGTGCCATAAGTGATGAATTTTCAGTACAATTTTATCTTTTGTTTCCGTGTAGCATAAATTCAAAGTTGGCTTTGGTAAATTCGTATCTAGCTTTAGCAAAGCCATAAATAGAAATCATATTTTCGGGTATTAAACCCACCAAATTATCCGTAGTATTGTTCATTAATTGCATTTATGGAAGAGTTGGAACATTTGAAAAAAAAATTGGCAGAGCTAAGTGTAAGAAAAACCGAGTTGGCAACAATGTGCAGAATTTCTGAAGTGACCGAAATTCGAGCCTACATTGAGTTCATAAAAAGTAGAATAGAAGAAAAATCGACAGATATAGAATTGAAAGACAAGAACCTGTTTTAAGTCTTTTTTTTATTTGCAATCTTATAAGGTAATCTATTGTATTTCGTTGTGGAATGCTTAAATTTGCTTTTCGTGCAGGGGCTGTGGACATATTGCTTTACCAAAAAAGGTATCTTGCTTTTTGGGGCATGTTTGCTGATCTCTGGACTTTGGGGGCAAGGCAACAAGTTAAGTATTCAGGGCAAAGGGCCTAAGAATATGAGCATTTGTGGGTTTGATGATACTGCGAATATTACCATATATAACATCAGCGGCTCAGTAATTTCAGGGATTAAAGTTACCCTTACATTGCCTACTGGTATAAACTATGTAAAAGGTACGGTAACTGGCTCTGGTGTGGCAGAAAGCAATGTTTCCAATTTAAACAAACCTATTTTCTCCGCATCCAATTTATTGCTTGGACAAAACTTCACCTTTAGGCTTAAACTCACAGCAAACTGCGATTTGGTAGCACTGTTATCTGGTTCTTATACTCCAGATATTGGCATTAGGGCAGATTATACTGGTAATTTTGATGTTGGAACCTCGTCACCTTTTGTTCCGTTAATCCCTTCTCCTGGCTTTGCATCCATAACCAATCTAAGTTTTACTGGCAATATAGGAGATGTGTTTGTGCGAAAAATAAGCATTACAAATTACAGCAAAGGTCCGCTTTCCTCACTGAGGTTGATGACCATAAATGGCAGTGATTTGAAAGAAACTGCGCAAAAAGGATTTACCCGTGTTGTAAATGGGGATACTGTATGGACCTACTTTAATACAACAGATATTAAGAAAGTGGGCGACAATGACACGCTTTTCGAACAAAATGAAACCTTAATCATTACAGATACTTTTACAATTAATGGTTGCAATTCCTTAAATTCCTATTTTGAAATTGCATGGGGTTGTGGAGGTAAATTGTGCCAAAAAATTAAAAACAACGGTTCCGCAACCATCAGTGCAGACAATCCCTTTTTAAAAACCTGGGCCAGTTCTAATAACAAACTTTGCTTTACTGGCAATACACCAAACCAACAATTGTTATATGTAACGAATATTGGTAAAAAAGATGCTAAATCAACCCGATTCACCATATTTACCCCATACGGAGCAAGCAATTGCAGAATGGATACAACAAGCATTTGGGTAAAAAAAGGGTATAAGGGCACACCTTTTCGAGTATACGCCGACTCTTGCAAACAATTGTACTATGTTGTTTCTTGTATGCCTAGCAATGCCATTACCTATATGCAATTGCGTTTGCCAAACATTGCACCTAAAGATACAATTTTTATTTCTTGGGATATGTTTCGCTGTGCATCAGACGCATGTGGTTTTACGTTTAACGATATCAGTTGGATGTATACGTACGAATATAAAAACCAGTGCAAAAGCTTGTCGGCAGTTGGAAATGCTTGGGGTTTGTATTATGGGGCCGGATGGGGAACGATATCTACTTTGATACCTACGGATTTACAAAGAGACGAAACCAAAGATTTTCGTTTTACTTTTACCCAGTTTTACAATGTTCCCATGGACAAAACAGGTAAAATAAGAATCGATTTTATTCTTCCAAAAACATTAACGCATAACCTAAATAAATCAGATTTTTTTATAGTTAACTATAACCAAACCTCCACTTGGTACCCCGATAGCATAGTTTGGCGCAAGGATACACTTAGGGCTTTTATGGGCAGCAATTTTGCTTTTGGGCTGGCAAATGCGGAATTGACAGTGAGGCTGAAAGGAATTTGTTCTGTATACAATGGAAATGCTTCTTTGCCTGTTGCTATGTCATTGTATTACAATCCTTTTCCAGCATGCAATCCCTATTTATGGATTCGACCAATTTGCATTACATTTAATACCAAAGTACATTGTTCTAATGCTTGTAATGGTGGCCTTCGTTTCCAGAATTTTGAATTGTATCGCAGTAGTTATGGGCTGCCTGATGCAGACAATGATGGCCTTCCTGATAAAACAGGGGCACTTGATTTTTCGAAAATTCGCAGAGAAAGGGCCATGTATGGAGACACAATAACCTCCGTGTTTGTGGGTAGACCAAAACCGGCCACAGGCATTAACAGTTGGAGATATGCGTATGCTGAAAGTTTTGTTACTTATGGTGCTTATTTGGATGTATTGGATGCCAAATTGGTTTCTATGAAAGGCGCAAGCTCCACTGTGGTAACAGGAAATTGCAATACTGTGCGGGTTAAAAAGGTAGTTAGCGGAGGCAACGCAACTTTTTCATTCGACTTTACTGTGGATAGCATTTACCCCAAAGGATGTTTGTCTTCGATATACCGTTATACTGTAAATGATAGCTTGCGGTTGGTTGTTCGTTATAAAGTTGCAAGCAATATATCGGCCCAAGGTGTTTTGGCTAATTTTACCAATCGTTTTTATTTTGGAAGCGCGGCCAACCCTACCCCGAGTCAAACGTACCAATGTGATACATTTTCTGGCAACATGATGATTTATGGCAATTACCTATACAACTGCTGTGGAGATAACGTTATTTACTCAAATTGCGCGGAAGTCGCACTCAGCCAAAGCTGGTACAATGCCCTAGGGGCATGGTCTTATGCTGGAAATAATCTCTTTCCATATGAGTATAGAACCTGGATGAAAATTAAAGCCTTGCATGTCTATTTGCCCAATACCTTGAAGTTGAAAAGTACAACTTGGTTTGGTCAGTATAGAACAACAGGAACCAGCAACTATCTTTTAGAACAAAACAACAATTTACAACCCAAAGCAGGTAGTACCAATCCACTGGTGTACGATTTCTCTAAATCGTATAAAGATTCTGGCGGGCCTTTTAATGTTAGCGACGACGGAGTGCAAGGCTATTTTTACTACACGGTGCAGCCAAAGTGCAACATGCCTACCAATACGCCAATTCGAATTGATTACGATTATATATTTGAAAGGCAGGGCGTTTGGGGGAAAGGTTATGATACAATCTCAACAAAAAAATTAGGCGGGGCTGACTATTTTACCTTTATACCACCTACTTTGAAACTTACCCCTCAAATTTCAACCGTTTATGCATCCAAAGATACCGTAGATTGGATTGTAAGTTATAGCAACCCCTCTGCAACATTTAGCGCTTACAATGTTTGGCTTTCACCCAGGTCTAATGCCAATATCAAAGTGGTTGAAGTTCGGGATTATGATAAGGACACTGTTATAAGGGCTAAGTCTGATCTTTACCAAGCAGGTGTTTTGATGTCCGGGATAATTCGTCGTTTTAAAATAAGGGCTGTATACAACAGTTGCTCACCAGATAGTTTGGTGGTTTTTGGCTCCTTCGATTGTGCCGATTACCCTTCCGATTTTGCCTCATACCCTTGCAATGCAAATAGAACAACACTTTTTTTAGAACCCCAAAACACCCGGTTGGATTTGACGCTAACAGACAGTATTTCTAAAACGAGTTTATGTGCCACCAACAAAATGACCTTGCTCGTTGAGAACATTCAATCGGTAACCGTTTATGGAACCAAAATAAGAGTTTCACTTCCCATAGGTATGAAAGTTGTAAATAATTCAGCAATTTTAAAATACCCTTTATCCAGCGCTGCAATTAATATAGGACAGCCCGTTTTGGTTAGTGGTACAAATTATGAATGGGATCTGGCAACTTTATCTACCAACATTTCTAAAGGATTTGTGGGTACTAGCGATACATCCAAGAATAAATTGAGTATCATATTCAGGGTACAAACAGATTGCGATTATGCATCTGGAAGTTTTATTAGTGCTAGAGCCATATCCAATATTAAGTGTGGTGATGCAGTTCCAGCCTCACCTGCATATAGCAATCCCTTAGATATTTTAGGTGTTACACGACCTTATTATACCATTATGAAAACTTGGGCAGATTCTATGCTGCCCTGCGAAAAATCCATGATTTTTAAAGCCAGGGTAATCTTTTTGGGGCCTGGTAAGTCTGGGTCTAAAGATAGGGTAGAGGTTTTTCTGCCAAAGGGCATGAACCGCGATACTTCATATTTTGTAAATGTAAGAAATGCCCCTAAAAAAGATTCATTGGTTGTAACCGATATCAACGGGGCTACTCTCTTAAGTTGGAGTTTGCCAAAAAATATTGCTCCAGGAGATTCTTTGGAGTTTGATATCAAAGTAAATGGATATGGGCAAAATCTAAATTGCGGAGCCATAGATGTTTTGGCACGCTGTGTAGTAATACAACCTGTAATTTGTGTAACCACGGGCACTTCTTGCGACATAAAGGTTATAACGGGCAGTGAGTTGGCGATACCCATTGTTGATAAAGGAAGTTTGGCAATTGTATCCACCACCATTACTTCTAAACTCATTTCCTCAGATTCAGAAGAAGTATACTTAACCAGTGTGATAAAAAACAATGGGAAATACATGAACGGGGCAGATCCGTTGATTGTAAGATACCATTACGACGCAAACAATAACGGCAAGTGGGATAAAACAGATAATCTGATAGCAACCGATACCCTTAAGAAAACATTTCCTATGGGAACAACAGCTAATTTTGTCAAAAAAATAAGGGTCAAAGCCGGTCAAAGTTGCGCTATATTAGAGGTTATAGATTCTGCAGCTTGCAGTTGTAAATTTGGGCAACGCCGATTTGGGGTTCCTAGAATATTGAATGCAGGGAATGACACGGCAATTTGCAGCGGCTCCAAATTAGGTTTGGGTACCTATGCTGTGAAAAATTTCTATTATTTCTGGGACAATTTTCAAGTATTAGATGACAGACTTTTGGGCAAACCTTCCTTTATTGCAACGAATTACAAAACCGTAGCTGATACCGTAAACTTAATTCTAACCACCAACCGTGGATTTTGCACAACCAAAGATTCAGTCACAGTAATTGTAAATCCTTTACCGAATGTTAAAATAACCATTTCTGATACCCAAGTTTGTGTAAAGAGCAAAGTATTTGTAGTTGGGAAAATTTCTGGAGGTGCCGGTTCCTATTCTTCACTATGGAGCCCGACCGCAGGTGTAAACCCTTCCACATCAGCTTCAGCAATTATCATTCCTCCTGGAAATTCCGTCTATACTTTAACCGCAACAGATAAAAAAGGATGTAAAGCCAAAGATTCAATTAGAATTAAAGTATTTCCATTCCCCAAAGCTGGTTTTTCTTGGCCAATAGTTTGTCAGGGGGCTGATCCCATCGTTACAGACACATCCAAAATAACTTCCGGTAAAATTGCAACAACAGAGTGGAAGTACGCTTCGGTGGATACGTTCAACAATAAAACCCTTAAAGTTAATATGGCAGGCAATTCGTTTCAAAAAGTGACGTTAATTGCAACTTCAGACATTGGTTGCATAGATACGTTCTCTAGATTCGTAGATGTAAAAGCAAATCCTGCTGCAAATTTTAAGGTGAAATATGCTTGCAAAGGGGATTCTAGTTTCTTTAAACAATTAAGCACTGTAGATAGCGGCAATTTTTCTAAATTTATTTGGGACTTTGGCGATGGAAATATTTCAACGGTTAAAGCCCCCGTTCATAAATATACCGTTATTTCTAATTTCAACGTTACCCTAGCCGCAGAAACCAACTGGGGATGTAAAGATACAATTTCGCAGTTGGCTGTGATATTTCCAAAACCCAAAGCTGCATTTTCGATTTTAGATATCTGTGAAAGAGATACCTTGCGTTTTGTAAACCAAACAAATTTGTTTTCTGATACCTTATTGAGCTACAATTGGAAAATGGGGACATTGGGCACTTCCACACTTACCAATCCAATTAAATATGTAAGGCTTTTTGGAAGCTATTCTGCTAAACTAGTGGTTAATTCCATTCATGGGTGTGTAGATTCCACGCAGAATACCCTTAAAGTATTCGCGGTTCCTTCTGCCAATTTCACCGATACAAATATTTGTCTGGGATTCTCTTCTACTTTTACCAATTCTAGCAAAATTGCGCAAGGTAATATGGCATTGTACCGCTGGAATTTTGGAGATGGTGGCGCATCAACCGCAAGCAACCCAAGTTGGACCTACAAATCTGCAGGAACCTGGTTTGCCAAGGTTATTGTCGAAAGCGACCAAGGTTGTAAAGATTCATTGGTTCAATCAAATATAGTTTTTCCGCTAGCTAGACCTAGTTTTGTTGCTGTAGATCATTGTTTTGGAGAGCAAGTTGCCATTTCATCAAAAATATGGGGTGGTGGAGTTCCAAATAGTTTGAAATGGTATCTTGGCAATGGAGATTCCATGTCAGTGCCCTCCTTTAATTATAAGTATAAATCGGTGGGCATTTATCCCATTCATTTCATAATTACCACGGATAAGGGTTGTATAGGAGACACTTTGGCAAATGTTGAAGTGAACCAATTGCCAGTAGTTTCGGCATCGGCTGTAAATCCTTGTAACGACGATAGCGCAGTTTTTATAGGCTCAGCAACAGTTTCAAAAGGATTTGTTTCTTCCAACAATTGGGTGTTTTCCGACGGTTCGGCTAGTGTACAAAGAAAATTTGGCAAACGTTTCTTTCCTGCAGGAATCATAAGAGGTA
The DNA here is from genome assembly GCA_038317095.1 of Bacteroidia bacterium. Lineage (GTDB taxonomy): Bacteria > Bacteroidota > Bacteroidia > NS11-12g > UBA955 > JAGXTF01. The sequence goes on from JBBQBB010000047.1 coordinate 26,222, forward strand.
CTTTTTATGCAATTACCGATAAGTTTTGCAAGGATTCAGCCAAATCAAACAGCAATATTCAAATTCCAGTTACTGCTAATTTTAGGGTTAAGGATGTCTGTCTGGATGAAGTTTCCTTATTTGAAGATAAATCATTTAGTGTAGAGCCCGTTTCTAAATACACTTGGACATTTGGGGACGGCAAAGGAAGTTCTCTACAAAATCCAACATATACTTATAAAAAGAGTGGTTCATGGCCTATCCAGTTGCAAATTGAGACAAAGCCCAGTTGCATTTATACAGCCAATGGTGTAGCCGTTATTAATGTCAAGCCTGTGCCAGCATTTACGGTTTTTCCGAACATAGGAACTGTTGTTAATCCAAATATTGCCATCAATGACATAAGCTCTGGTGCAGATACTATGTGGTACAGAACCACGGATGGGTTTTTTACCAATCAACGAAACTTTGTACATTCTTTTCCTGACAGTGGTAGTTTTAAAATATGGCAATTCACTGCTAATAGATTTGGGTGCAAAGACTCAGCGGTTGAATCCGTGGTCATTAATTTTATGTACACACTTCATGTTCCTACGGCATTTACGCCCAACTTGGACGGCAAAAATGAAACTTTTGGCCCAGGCGGATTAGGTATTGCCAACTACGAAATGAGAATATACAACAGATGGGGAGCACTAGTCTATGTAACTGAAACCAGTTTGCCTTGGGATGGCACTTACATGGGAGAAACAGTTATGGCTGGAGCCTATTCCGTGCTTATAAGTATACGTGATTATAAAACAAAACCACACTATTACCGCGGAACCGTTCAAGTTTTGCGCTAACCAAGTGCAATGGTTTGAATAGGATTTTGAGAACATGTTACCTATCTATGAATTGCACGTTTAATTTGTTTTCCTAATAACCTAATAAATTTATCGCGACAAAAGGAAACCAAAAGGACCGAATAATCCTAGCGATGACTTTGATGGAAACAAGCACAAAGATTGCGATCCATTAGGCCAAAATGGTCACTTCGGTCCAAAGTAATTCATACAAATCTTTAAAAAACACTTCCCAGAAGTATGTATTTTTTTCTGCAGTATTGAATCCAAATTTGCTTCTATCTGCTTCCATCCTCAAAACCAAATTACGAAACCAATGAAAGAATGGCAGTTTTCAATAAAAAATAAGGCGATTTCATATATTATCAATAAAAAGGCTTGCAAGATTGGCGAATGGTACGTTAATTTGATTCAATAAAAACAAACTAAAACCTAAAAATCATGACAAACGAAAACAAAAAATCCTTGAGTAACTTAAGCGAGCAAGCTGTTGATGGTAAAAATGTAAAAGGCGGTGGCTTTGCCGACGGTTTTTCAAGTGGAGATGAGCAAGGTGCTCCAGTAGATCCATTTCAAGCGCCAAGTCTGGTTAGTGCTGAAGACCCAATGGCTGGTGGTGTAGGTCCAGTAGGACCAGGCGCAAACGGAACAGAAGGCGAAAACAATGGCGGTCCATTGGGCAGTCATGGCATTTTCGGTCCTAAATAATTCATACCAATCTTTAAAAAACACCTACCTAGAAGTAGGTGTTTTTTTTGTGCCGTATAGAATGTAAACCCATGCCTGTATTTCCCCCTCCACACAAAAGCCATTTACCAAACCAAGAAATGAAAGGCTATTTTCAATAAAAAATAAGGCAATTTCATATAAAATCAACCAAAGGGCTTGCAATATTGGCGAAACGTGCGTTAATTTGATTCAACAAAAACAAACTAAAACCTAAAAATTATGACAAACGAAAACAAAAAATCCTTGAGTAACTTAAGCGAGCACGCTGTTGATGGTAAAAATGTAAAAGGCGGTGGCTTTGCCGACGGTTTTTCAAGTGGAGATGAGCAAGGTGCTCCAGTAGATCCATTTCAAGCGCCAAGTTTGGTTAGTGCTGAAGACCCAATGGCTGGTGGCGTTGGTCCAGTAGGACCAGGTGCAAACGGAACAGAAGGCGAAAACAATGGCGGTCCATTAGGCAGTCATGGTATTTTCGGACCTAAATAAACAAACGAATCTTTAAAAAACACCCGCCATTCTGGTGGGTGTTTTTTTTTGTGCTTTTTATAAGGTAAAACCAAACGATTTGATAAACCCAAATAGAATTCTGCGACTGAGCCAATGATTAAATGGCGATTT
>JBBQBB010000048.1:0-27659 GCA_038317095.1 Bacteroidia bacterium
TGGTTGTCTTCCTTCAGCAGCAAACTGAAAATTATATTTTACAGTAATGCTGCTTGCACCAGGCGTGTATTCAAACAAGGTGCCTCTATCTGCGGTTCCTCCACTCATGGTGGTTCCATATATTTTTCCATTAGAGGCAAGCATTAAATGTCCTGCCGGATTTACACCATTTGTTGTGCCAAAATGAAATTTCACATTATATGAATTACTCGTTGGGTTGTATTCAAACAATACGCCACTTTGGTTATTTCCTCCACTTGTAATAGTGCCATATAATTTGCCGTTTGCTTCTACCATTTCTGTAGGAAAAGGTCTTCTGCCATTGTCCGCTGATGCAAACGAGTCTAATAGCTCAAAATTATTGCCTGTGGTATCTGTTCTAAAAACAGAGCCATTGCCACCTCCGCCTGTGGTGGTTAAGCCATAAAAATAGGGTGTTTGGGCTTTTAATACAAAAGTAAAAATACATAAAAGCTGGATGAGAATTATTGCATTTATTTTTTTCATAATACAAACTTAAAACTACAATATTTACAATAATTATATTGTTCACCAATGGCCGTTTTTTATTCATGAATGGAAATTATTGGCCCTATTTTCACGAATTTCTAACCTATTAATGCTTCAAAATCTGCTTTTTTATATTTGGACAACTTCGCCAATACACCATTTTTTAATACTATATTTAATTCAGTTTTTGAATACGATTCAATTTGATTTTTATTGACAATCCAAGATTTATGCACTCTTATAAAATCTTCATTTTCCTCGAGCAAAGTTTCAAAATGCTTTAAATTTTTACTAACTGTATATTTTTTATCAGCAGTATAAATATAGCAATAAGATTCTTGGGCTTCAATAGCTTCTAGGGTTGCAAGATCAATCAATTGTCGATATCCTTTTTCAACTATTACAATTTTTTTTAGTTCCTTGCTTTCCATGGTATTTCTAAGCATCGCCAGATTTTCTACATGTTGCTTTAAACCCAAATTAGACGTAACTTTTTGCACTGCTTCCTTTAATCTTTCTAAATCAATTGGCTTTAATAAATAATCTGTTGCCGACACTTCAAATGCTCTTAAAGCATACTTATCGTAAGCTGTAATAAAAATTATATTAAAATCTATTTGTTCAAAGAATTTAACTATTTCAAGTCCAGAATAATTTGGCATTTGAATATCTAAAAACACCAAATTAGGCTTAATTGTTTTGATAGCCTCCACAGCCTCAACAATATTTTTATATTTACCTTTAAGATCAATTTGTGGGCAAAATCTTTTCAATAAATTTTCAAGCACATCTCTTGCACTTTCTTCATCATCTACTAATATGGCGCTTATTTTATCCAATGTTTTCAAAAGTACAGTTTACTAGCAAAAGTTATAAAGAAGGTTTATGAATAGTCCATTTTTTTTCATTAACAGATTTTAAAACACACGCTTAACAGGAATTGTAATCACTACTTGCGTGCCAGTTGGCAAATTGTTTTCATACAAATCTATATACTTATAGCCAAAATCACCTTTTAAGGATTGCTTCAATATTTCAAATCTTTTATGAATAGCCTTGCTCGAAAATGATTCGTACTGTGTATGCTGCCTTTGCTTTATTTCTGTTGATTTTACACGGCCCACGCCATTGTCGGTGATAGTACATGTCAGGTACTCGCGCATATCAAAGGCAATAGTCAAACTCTTTTTGCCTTCTTTGTGCAACAAACCATGTACTAAAGCATTTTCTATAAATGGCTGAACCAGCATTGGCGGCATTAAAATGCCTTCGATTTGATTGGTGGTTATAGTGTATTCTAAATCTTCCTTGAACCTCAATTTTTCCAATGATAAATATACCTCTATCAAATTTACCTCTTGTTCAAATTCAATAAAATCCTTATCTGAATAATTTAAAGTTTTCCGTACAAGGTTAGAAAATTTGGTTATAAAAGTATAAGAATTGTCAATATCGCCTTTTAATACCAAGTCCTGAATAGAGTTAAGTGAATTAAATATGAAATGTGGATTCATTTGAGACTGAATCGCGGTTAGCTTTGATTCATTTAATTCATTGATCTGTTTTAGCTTTTTTTGATGCGCATTTAACTGTCTCTTGTAAATCAAATAAACCACTAGAATAAACAAGGCAATTGCAGACAATATAAACCACAATTGAGCATAAATTGGTCCGCTTATAGTAAATGCATAAAATTGTGTAGGGCTAAATTTGCCCAAGTTTTCAGCTTTAATTAGCAACTTATATTTACCTGGCAACAACGCATTATAGGTAATCATTGTGCTTCTAGCCCCCTGCACTTGCCATAGTTCATCGTATCCTTCAAGCTTATAGTGGTACTTTATGTTTTCTGAATGTTTTAGTGTAGGTGAATAAATAGTAAATTCAAATTTGCGGTGGGTATAATTAAAATTATATACTGCTTTAAAATCAATTATTTGGTTATTCACACTAACAGTATGTAAAACAACTTTAGGCAATTCGGTTTCATTATTTTTAAAAAGCAAGTCAATTTTTTGCACCCCTCCCGAATGGCTCACCCACAAATCATTATTAGATAAGGTAAAATTGTATATTTTCTTAGAACTAAATCCATAAGAAGAATGAAATTGATACAACATTAGCCCATTTAAATCAAACTGATACAAGCCGTTGGAAGTACTTCCAACAATAGTATTCTTGTACATTAAAATATTTTTAAGGTACTCATCCTTATTTGGTATTTGGGGCTTAATTGTTGATATTTTATTGGATTTATCAATGACCAAAATTCCCTGTTCCCTAGAAATAACATATACTGATCCGTTGCTTTGAATAATTTTTTCAGAAAATATATCTTTACCTAAATATTGTATTTTTTCAACAGTACCATTTGGGTATATTTTATACAATCCATTAGCGGTAGAAGTATACAAATTGCCATTTTCCATTTGCAGAACCAAGGAGTAAACTCTAATATTTATACCTTTCAATGCCTCAACTTCCTGTTTCCCATTTGCCAATATTTTAATTTTAAAAATACCAATATTTGTACCTAAATACATTACATTGGGGCTTATAAAAGCGACATCTTTTAGCGATGCTCCATAAAACCCGAAAATTTCACCTGTTTTTCTGTTGTAATATTTTGTTTTTCCATCATCAAACAATACATAATCACTTATTTCAGAACCATAAATGCCTTCTATGGATTTTCTGCTTTCTGAGGGAATAGTCTTTAATTTCTGTTTATTATATACATAAAAATTCCCTTTGTTCGACCCTAGATAAACAAACCCTTGTTTATCAGCAAGCAAACTAATCATTGGATCCATAAAAAAAGGATTGACAACATCAGGATTCCTCATATTTGGAATTACCAAAACACCTTTATCAAAAGTCCCTATAAGTACATTTCCCTCATGGTCCAAATACACATCTGAAATAAAACAATCCTGAAAAAATGTTTGATATGGTCCATTAATGCCATTTTCGCTAAAATTTATCCCTAAAATTGACGAAGGTGACCACAACATTTTTTTTGTGATAAAAATTCGTGCATTTGTCGGAGAATTAAAAAAGTTATTTGATTTAATTTTACTTAATTTCAAAGTGGTTTTATCAAAAGTATATAAGGCTTTTGACAATAAATCCAACGCATAACTAGAATCCCTATAATCAAAAATATGCAGCATTTTATAATAAGGCATTTTCTCATTTTCAATTCTAATTTTTTTAAAGCCAATTTTACCACTGCTATAAAAAAAAACGGTATCATTTGGAGAAGGATAAATCCATGAATTAGCATTAATTTGATAACTTGTATTCAATAGATAATTGAGGTATTGCCGTGCAACCACTTTTGCCAAGGTATCTAACACTACTAGACCTTTGCAGCCAATCAATAAATTACCTTTGTCATCATTGGTTAAATGCACTAAATTTGAACTTTCTTTAGCATTAAGTTCGTAAAAAAGCTTGCATTTTCCATCTTTTATGGCAAATATTTGATTGTTTAAATTATTGAAATATATTGTTCCAAACTTATTTATTGTTAAATTAAAATAAGCAACACTTTTGGCTAAATTATTTTCTACTTTCGTATATTTCATAAAATCATACTTAACAATCCCTTCATTGGTAGCAAAGTAATAATTATGGTCAAAATCCTGAATAATATCAAATACTTTTAATCCTGTAAATTGATTTTCGCCAAGTTTGAAATAAGCTGGCTGCTGCCCAAAAATATCTAGGCAGGCAAAAAGCAAAAACAATATAGTTAATTTCTTCAACATAGGAACTACGAACTACTGCAATTTGTAAGCTTATTGGCAGTGGTGGCTATTTCAAAAACAAAAGTAATAAAAAAAGGAGTTATGTAGCTCCTCTTTTTATTACTTTTGTTTTTACTTATATTAAATGAAAACGGTTTTCCGTGTGGCTTGCCTCATTCTTTTAAATAAACAAGCAGTATTCCAGTTGTTTTTTGGCTTTTGGCTAAATTTTCTTTTTTCAAAATTAATTTAAAATTATTCAAACGATTGTTAAAAACGCCCAAATCTGCTTGAAAACCAGGATTACTAACTGCGAATGGATTAAGTAATGTTTTTACACCAATTGTACCTGATTTTGATTCCACATAAACACCAATTGAATCTAATAGAATATCAATTTTATCTATTTATTGCAGTGAAACTTTTGTAACGATAATTTGAATATAGTTTGCAAAAACTTGTCCATTGGTATGTGTCCATTTGTCTTTATTCTCCACTTTTGCAATTGTAAGTTCTTGAATAATTACATTGCCTAATTCCCTAAAATAAAATCTATCTAAACTCTGAATTGTTGCATTTTGATCTACTATTTCATATTTCACGATAGCTACTGCTAAGCCATCATTTACAGAACTTAAATAACAGCCACCTTGTCTTTCTTTTTTACCATTTCTATTTTGCGTAGGTATTTGTCAAAACGCATTTCTCCGACAAGGGTGTTGACACAATCCGCATTGTGAAGTGATGTAGTTGAAGAAAACCATTCTTTTAAATTTCTTGTCTATCTTTGAACCTCATGTTTCAGCGGCTCGCCTTAATCATTTTTTGTTGCATTGCCATAATTTCTTGTGCCAACATGAAGCAGAAGCGGCTGGTTAAAAACCTGTTAAAGCGGCAAGCGGATACTATGCAAAACCCATATTGGATAACCATGATGGATGACACAAACAATTTGTATTCCCAAACCATCAGCGCATTTGATTTGTACTGGCAAAACCGAAAAAAACCCATAGAGGAGGACATCAACGAGGGCAAAAACATTTACAATCCTGAAGTAAAAGAAGATTCTGCCAAAGGCAATTTAGACTATGTTTTCGAATACAAACGATTTATTGCTTGGGAGCAAAAAAACCAATACCGTATCAAGCCTGATGGCAGGATAATGACGGAATATGACATTTTACAACAATGGAAAAAATCGAAACAACAGGATACGGCACAATAGCATGAAAAGGTATTTAATTACAACTGCATATTTATTTATTTCCTGTATTGCATTGCAGGCACAAAATGACGTTTGGACCAACTTGGGCATGGTTAAATTCCCCCAAAACCCGAGTGTGCAAACCACAGGTATGGGGCGTGTAAGTCACTTGGCTTTTCATCCCACAGATTCAAATATTTTGTTTGCAGCTTCTGCTTCTGGCGGTTTGTGGAAAAGCAGCAACGATGGAAAGACTTGGAAACCCCTCACAGACAACCTGCCAAATACTGCATGTGCATCTGTTTGCCTTAATTTCAAAAACGCAAACACCATTTATTTAGGCACAGGAGATGCAAATTATTACGGCGGCGGCATGGGGGTTTGGAAAAGCACAGATGGTGGTGCAACTTGGAGCCAAATGAACAATGGAATGGGCAATGTGCTTGTTGTGCAAATGGCCATGCATTCCAAAGACACAAACACAATTGTAGCCACTACCAATGCTGGAATTTACAAGACCACGAATGGCGGTAATTTGTGGGTAAAAAAGAGTTCGGCAACAGACCAATACAACGATTTGGTGGTAAAACCTGGAAGCAATTTGGGCTTATATGCCACTTCATTTCAGTACTTTTATTCGAGCATGAATTTTGGTGAAAGTTGGAACCGAATAAACATGAGTCCAGCAGACACTTTTTCTGGCATTTATATTGGCGTTACGCCTGCAGATACCAATTTGGTTTATTGCGCAACTTGGCGAAGCAAAAGTTGGGGCACAAAAACGTATTTTGGCGGCGTATTTAAAAGCCAAAACGGAGGACAAAACTGGAAATTGCAAAGCAACAAACCCCAAATTTTGGGTTACAGCAGCGATGGCAGCTCCAACGATGGCCAAGGCGCTTATAACTTAACCATTACAGTAGATCCAAAAGACCCAGCATCCGTTTATGTAGCGGGCATTTGCATATGGAAATCACGCGATTCTGGTATCACCTGGAAACTAAAATCACCCTGGGCTTTTGGCGTTCACGCCGACAAACACCACTACATATTTTCGCCACACAATGCCCAAAAACTTTACCTTACCCACGATGGTGGAATGGACCGCAGCTTGGATACTGGCAACACATGGAAAACCATAACGGACGGACTTACCGCCTCTGAATTCTACAAAATGGGGCAGAGTTCACTAAACCGAGAAAAAGCATTGGGTGGGCTCCAAGACAACGGGTTAAATTATTATAAGAATGGCATTTTTTACACCATAAGAGGCGGCGATTATAGCGGCGAATTTTTATTTGATTACCAAGATACCAATTCACAATATTTCCAAGGTGGCGGCAATAAATACAATTTAAACAATTTAGGCAGCTACAGCATCAATGGACAAGCGAATAGCGTTTACGAATTGCACAGAAAAGACACCAATCTCATGTACATGGCTTACCACATGCTTTACAGAACCACCAATTTAAAAAGTGGAACTGTGGCATGGACACAATTGAGTGACAGCCTGCTGCACAATGGCAAAGCGTCTACAACCGCCATGGCTAATTGCAAACCCAATCCCAATTTTCTGTATTGGGCCAGAAACAACGGGGTTTTATACCGGGTAGACAATGTAAACTCGGTAAGTCCCACCTTTGTTGTGCTCACAAAACCCATGGGAACCATTCAACAAATCCATACCCATGCAAAAGACTCCAATGTAGTTTATATAACCATTGGCAGTAAAATTTACAAAAGCAGCGACAAAGGAAATACTTGGTGGGATTTTACGAAAAATTTGCCTGGAAACTATTTGGTTGCATTTCAGATAGACGACAGAGCCACAGATTCTGGGGTATATGTAGCGACCAACTTTGGCGTTTTTTATAAAAACAAATCCTTGACCAAATGGATTACTGTGAGTAAAAATTTGCCTGCAATAGCAGGAATTACTGATATGGAAATCTTCAACGATGGCACACCGCAAAGCTGCCTGCGAATAAGCACCTATGGCAGAGGTTTATGGCAAACCACTTTATACCAATACCAAATCAAAAAACCCACATCTGATTTTTTCGTTAACAGCACCTCATCTTCATCATGCGCTAAAAACTTTATTCTGAATGATTTATCTGGAGGTGGCAAATACACAAGGGTTTGGAACATCATTCCATACACGGGATATAAATACACAAACAACACCGATTCCATTTCTCGGTTGCCAGAAATTCTATTCAGCACTTCAGGAAATTATACAATTACCTTGACGGTTACCAATAGTTATGGTAGCTCTAGTAAGACCAAAATAGTGGTCGTTTCGGATATAGGAAAACCTAGTACTTGCACTGTAAATTCAAACAACTTAGGGAACTATTCTATTGGTATTTACAGATTTGAGATGGCAGGCATAGATAGAAGAAGTGCTTATTCGTTGTATAACAATCCAAATGTAGAAGATTATTCTTGCTCAGATGTGGCATTTGTAAAACCGGGCAACAGCTATACTGCATGGATTACCAATGGCAATTCTTACAATGAAGTAGGCGCCATTTATATAGATTATAACAACGATGGTGATTTTTTGGATGCAAATGAATTGGCAACAACATTTGCCAGCGGCAAAGGAAGACGAAGCGCAATTGTAAAAATCCCGACAAGCTCCACTGTTTTTAATACTTTTTTAAGAATGAGGATTATCAGCGACTGGACCACCATAGCTGGTGCGTGTGGAAACCTTGCTTATGGCCAAGCGGAAGACTATGCATTGTATATTGACAACCGCAGACCCGTGGTGACACTAAATTTACCCAAACCAAAGGTATATGGAAAATTCAACGCCACTTTAAAACTGAGTGAATACACGCCAAGTTTTGATACTTCCAAACTCAAATTTACAAATGCAAAAATAACTTCCATCGTAAAACTCAATCCACAATGGTACGATTTGGTGTTAAGCCCAAATAAACCTGGTAAAATTTACGCAAACATCACCGCGTCTTCACTTACTGATCCAGTGGGCAATGTCAACAGTGCTTTGGCAGATTCGACATTGTTTGAAATGGGGTTGTATTCATTTACATTTCCAGGTCACAGCAAGCGCGATTCTATTGTTCAAAACGATACAGGTGGAATTGTGTATTGCTCTGTTTATAACGGCACCATTGCAGACAGTTTGGTGGCCAATTTCTCGCTTACCGACAGCACAAAAGCTTTTGTAAAAAACCAAATTCAAGTCAATAATTTTACAAAAAACAATTACACAAATCCATTGCTTTTTTTGGTTAAAAACAACGATGGATCTTATGTAAAAAAATACAGCATACAACTTATTTATTTACCAGACACGGCATGTGAATTATTGACTTTTGAATTTAGCAATCCAGCATCCATAGGCGCAATTGCGAAGAACCCAACTGGTGGAATTGTCAATTTAAAAGTACCTTATAAAACCAATTTAAAATCGCGTGTTGCTCACACCACCATAAGTAAAAATGCCAAAACAATGGTGAACAATGCTTTAGAAATCAGTGGAACAAGTTTACACAATTTCGAAAATTCCGTTGAATACATTGTAATTGCAGAAGACACCAATTATCGGAAAACATACACAATAAATATAGAAGTATTAAAAAATATGGCCTGCAATCTACTTTCATGGAATTTATTAAATCCAGCAGCAAATGGAATCATTTCTAACCAAGATACAATGGGAGGAATTGTGACTGCTTCTGTTCCTTTTGGCACAAACAAAACTACTTTGGTTGCTAATTTTATTTTAAGTGATAGCGCAAATATGACAATAGGTGGTATCAAACAAAAAACAAATATTTCCTTTCAAAATTATTTGGATACTGTAAAAGTGGTAGTTACGTCGCAGGATGGACTGCATTTTAAAACTTACAAAATTATTGTTAAAACAATTCCCAATTCCGCTTGTGAAATGTTTTCCTATCAAATAAAAAGTCCAAGTGTTGTTGGCAGTTTTACCAGAGACACAACAGGTGGGAAAATTGCAATTTCAGTACCTGAGAATACAGACATTACCCAACTCGTGGGGGTTTTCACCGTATCCGATTCCGCTTTAACCAAAATCCAAAATATCACGCAATATTCAGGAACAACCGTGAACGATTTTACAAGCCTAAAAGAATACAAAGTATTTTCTCAAAATGGAATGCAGTTCAAAACCTATAGATTAACAGTGACTAAAATATTGGGGTGGCACGACCCTTCTATTTCGGAATTCAACATGTATCCGAATCCGGCCAGTGCTTATTTACACTTCGCAACATCGCAAAACAACCGCAATTTTAATTTGCATTTTTACAATGCAATGGGCCAAAAAGTGCTAGAATTTACAAACAATTTAAATCCCGATATTTCAGCATTGTCACAGGGTGTTTATGAAATTTGGATTGAATACAATGGCAACCGTGAAATAAAGAAATTGGTAAAATATTAAACTTAAGAATCCTTCTATAAAAAATGTGTTTTTCATCCACAGCCAGTTTCATTTCCGCAGCAACTTTAATTGCCGCAGGAACAACCGGCATTTTTCTCACCAAAAACAAAGCTTACCAAAGGCTTTCTACGGTTCCTATAATTTTCGGATTGCAACAAGCGGCAGAAGGTTTTTTGTGGAAAGCGTTAAAACACCCTGAATTCAGCCAATACATCCAACCGCTAACGATTGCATTTTTATTTATTGCGTGGATCGTTTGGCCTATGTATATTCCTTGGGTATTTCGAAAAATAGATTCGCCCAAAAAAAACAATTTGGTTTTTAACATTCTGTTTGCTTTTGGAATTATGGTTTCACTATTTTACACCTACACTTTAATTGCATTTATTCCAAGGGCTGAAATACAAGAAAACCACATTGCATACCATTGGAATGAATACAGAAATTATGTTAATCTTTTTAACATTTTGTACGTAATTGCTGTCCTTTTACCGCCATTTTATACACGGAATAAATCTTTATGGATACTGGGCAGCGTGCACATTATCATGTTTATCTTTTCCTATGTTTTTTTGGTACATTATTTAATTTCCGTTTGGTGTTTCCTTTCGGCTGTTTCAAGTATTATTATTTTGTTTGTTGTATTGGAAAACAATAAAAGCAAATCATTTAAATTACCCAATATATAAAATTTTATTTTACCCTAACTCCAATTGGCCCTTCGGCTTCACTCTCTAACCCATCTTTAGAAACCACGTAAATTGTATAAATATACTCCTCATTTTTGGTAACTTTTGTATCGATATAGGTAGCAAGTCCACAGGTTGCTCTGAAAACTGAAAATAGCGGTAAAATTCCTTGCTTCCAGCACTGTGACCTGAAAATTCGCACACCTTATTTTCTGGCACACACATAGACAATAATGTAGTTATGGCAGTTTTGCGCATTACATGGCTGCTTATAATTTGGTAAAATCTTTTTTTGTGATAGGTTGTTTACCCTTTTTTCTTTCAATATCTCAAGTCGCATGTACATACAGGGGATTTAAAATTTTTTGTTTTACTCCAAAGGGGCGCTATCCTGTTTCAAAATCAAATTCGTATTTTGATTTAACTAGAATCACGTAAAGTCCCAAATCTGAAATACAACTATAAATAGCACTATTTTTTAAAATGATTTGGTGTTTTAACGGAAAACACTATTTTCGTATTTCAACAACAACAAACAAAATGGATTTATCTACAATTAACCAATTGGCTGTCATTGTTTCAGGAATTGCAGCTTGGGCTTTAGGCTCAATTTGGTACACTGTACTATTTGGAAAAATGTGGCGAGAAGAGGTTGGCATTACAGATATTAAACCCACACCTGCGCAAATGGGAAAAACTTTTGGTGGAAGTTTAGTTCTCATGTGTTTTATGGCCTTGGGCTTGGCTTTTTGCATTCCAGCTATAGCAACACCAGAAGTCACAGCCCTAACAGGCATGGAATGCGGAATACTTATGGGTATATTCTTAAGCGCAGCATCCATTGGTATCAACTATTTGTACCAGATGAAAAGTCTTAAATTGTTTTTTATCGATCCCAACTACCAAATAATATTTTTAGGAATAGAAGGCGCCATAATAGGTGCATGGCATTGATTATTTAATACCTAAAACAAATATGGACGCTATAAGCAAATTCGACGAAATATGCACGAATGCCATTGGTGCGACCCGCAGCGTTATGTTTGGCGCGCCCTGTTTAAAAACACCCAACGGGAAAGCAGCAGTTTGTTTGTATAAAAATTTTCTCGTGGTAAAAGTGGATGCCGAAACCGCAAAAGAAATACGCGCAATGGATGGGTCAAAAACTTTTGAACCCAAGGAAGGCAGACCCATGAATGGATGGATTCAGGTAGGTTTTGAATATGCGAATTATTGGCAAGAATGGACGCTAAAAGCAATTCTATTCGTAGAAAAAATAGAAGTCAAGCCAAAGAAACCAAAAAAAATCCTATAACTAAAAATTATCAATTCGCACCAAAGGCATTAAATTTGCGGAGCCTTTGATAATTATGAAAATGCGATTGTACTTTTCAACCATATTGGTGGCGCTGTTTTCATCTTTTACCGCTATGCCACCGAAAGAATGGCTTATGTTAAAAACGGCCGAATATTCCATTCAATATCCTCAAAACTGGAAAACAGACCTTACTGGATTGTTGGGAACCAGATTTATTCTATTTTCACCCAAAGACTCTGCCGGCATAAGAACGTATGTAAATCTTTCAGTACAGCCCGAATCTGGGGATTCCATTTCTGTGGATTCACTGCTCAGCATCAACAAAGCACAATTGCCATTTTCAATTGAAAATTACCAATTTGTATCCAGTGAAATTGTTAAAAGCAACGGCATTGAATCATTCCGTCTTTGTTATTCTGGCATTCAAGGCAAAAAGCAAATGAAATGGATTCAACAAGGTTTTTTATACAAAAAACATTACTATACCCTTATTTTTACCGCTTCTGAGGGAAATTACAATAAATTCAAAACACTTGGAATTGAAATCTTGAATACATTAAAAATATACTAAAATGACATTATCCATAGGCCAAACCGCACCTGCATTTTCAGCAAAGAACCAAAATGAGGAAATCATAACCTTAAATGATTTTAAAAACAAAAAACTAGTGCTTTATTTCTACCCAAAAGACGACACCCCAGGTTGCACTGCAGAAGCTTGCAGTCTGCGGGACAATTACAAAGTACTTATCCAACAAGGATATTCCATATTGGGTGTGAGCCCGGATAACGAGAAAAAACACCTAAAATTTATTGAAAAATACGAATTGCCATTTGATTTGCTAGCCGATACTGAGCATACAATGGCAGAGGCGTATGGCACATGGGCAGAAAAAAGCATGTATGGCAGAAAATACATGGGCATTTTGCGCACTACATTTATCATCAATGAAAACGGAAACATCGACGAAATTATAGAAAAAGTAAACACCAAAAACCATGCAGAACAAATATTAAAATGATTGATCCAATCCTGAATAAATTTCAAACTTTGTTGCTTTTTTGCGCATTTTTTGTTTGCGCAACTTTCCATTCATCCTGCGTTAAAGAAATGGTGCATGAACCAATTATGAAAATAATTTCCGACACAGGATACCAATATATATCTGATTCGTTTCTCATGAATTCTACAATAAAAATAGGCATATCCGCGTCCCAGTTTTCGGCAAACGACCCATTGGATAAATTTTCATTTTCGCATGGTGTTAATGGGAATAAAGACACAGTACTTTTCAGCAAAACGCTAGTAGGCACAGAAAAAACAAATTACAATTTTAGCGTCAATAAGAGATTGGGAAATTTATCCAAATCAAAAGAACAATTTTACTTTACACTGCTTTCAAAAAAAGGAAGAATATTGCAATTGTCTTATACAGCCTTTATCAAATATCACAAGTAGAATTCATTTAAATTACTGAATTGTAGGCTACTCGTAAATTATTTCTCATATTTGCATTGCATTCACCCTCAAAACTTTGAAAAAAATAGGCATATTAGGCAGTGGTAGTTGGGCAACAGCCTTGGTGAAAATCATTTCAGAGCAATCTGATGTGGAAATTCATTGGTGGATTCGAAAATCGGAAGACGTAGAATACGTAAACACATTTCACCATAACCCCAAATATTTATCGTCGGTTGAAATAAAGTCCGAGATTGTAAAACCAAACTTTGATTTACAAAAGACCATAAATGAAAGTGAAATTGTAATCATAGCCATTCCATCCGCCTTTTTAAACGACGCTTTAAAGGGTTGCACGCTGCCGTCTGACAAGATTTATGTATCTGCCGTAAAGGGTATTGACCCAGCCAGCAGATTGGTAATTGCGCGTTATTTGGAAGAAAAATTTCAAATCCATTCTGAAAAAATAGGGCTAATTACAGGGCCATGCCACGCTGAAGAAGTTGCTTTGGAAAAATTAAGTTACTTAACAATTTCAGCCTTAAATGATAAAGTAACCACAAAAATTGAAAGCATCATCAAATGTCGTTTTATCAATACTAGAGTAAACAACGACTTGTATGGCGCAGAATATGCCGCTGTATTAAAAAACATTTACGCTATTGGTGCCGGTATTGCACATGGATTGGGCTATGGCGACAATTTTCAAGCAGTATATGTAGGCGCCGCACTGCGGGAAATGGAAGTATTTTTAGATGCCTTGCACGAAACACACCGCGATGTTAAAAACGCAGCCTATTTGGGCGACTTACTGGTCACCTGTTACTCACAATTTAGCCGAAATAGAACATTTGGCAATATGCTTGGCAAAGGGTATAGTGTAAAAAGTGCCCAATTGGAAATGAATATGATCGCAGAAGGATATTACGCCACAGAAAGCGTGGTATTGCTTATTCAAGAAATGGGAATTCAATTGCCAATCATACAAGCTGTTTATGATGTTATTTATGCCAATCAAAATTCTAAACACGTATTTCGAAAACTCGTTTCTGAAATAAACTAACACCTGTATTGCGTTAAAATTGATTTTTCATTGACTTGGTGTTATGGTTGTGTTAACTATATTTTAACTAAAAGGCACTTTTTCATAAAATTGAGATAATAAAGGGGTAACAAGCCAAGGGTTATTTTGCACCTGAAAGCCTGATTCAATGAAACAAATTACGATTTCTTTACTAACACTATTTGCAAGTATCTCCTCACTCGTTGCGCAAAATGGCACAGTTTCTGGTAAAATCCAAACCAGTGACGCAAGAAACATCGCTGAAGCAAAAATCTTCCTTGTCGGAGGAAAAGACACTGCAAAATCTGACATGGACGGCAAATATTCTATTTCATTGCCAGGTGGCAAATATTTAATTTTCTTTGAGCATGACAATTTTGGAAACTATTCAGATTCCATCCAAATAAAGGCTGGTGAAGAAACTTTTTTAAATGTAGTGATTGACAATTTCAAGAAAACAAAAGACATTGTTATTTCAGCGAGTAGAAAACCCAAAACCAACACGGTTGAATGGGCTGTACAAGCAAAAAAAGTATCTCAAGGGATGGTAGATGCCATTTCCTCTGAAGAATTTAAAAAGACGACTGTAACTACTTCGGGCGATGTAATTAAAAGGATGCCTGGGGTTACTATTATGGAAGGCAAATTTGCCAATATTAGAGGCATGTATGACCGCTACAACGCCGGTTATTTAAATGGAGCACCGTTGCCCAGCACTGAAAGTGATCGAAAAGCATTTTCATTTGATATTATTCCCGCGAATCTATTAGACAATATCGTAATTATAAAAAGTGGCACACCAGATATGATTGGTGATTTTGGGGGTGGGATTATCCGCATCAATACCAAAAGCATACCTGACAAATTAACCCAGAGTTTCAACCTCGGATTTCAATACAATTCCATTACCACCTTCAAATCCGTTCAAGAATTTCCAAGCTATGGAAGTGAATACTTTGGCATTCCTTCCCCTAAGCGCAATTTACCCAATTTAGATGGCGCTTTATTAGGCAACCGCCCTGCTGAAGTTCTTGTTGCCGAATCTAAAAAATTCAACAACGATTGGACCCTAAAAAACACAACACCTATGTTGACGCCTAGGTTGAGTTATTCAATTGGTATGCCGTTTAAATTTAAACATGGCAGAGAGTTAGGCGTATTGATCAGTGTTAATTATTCACTGACCCAAAAATATTCCGATGGTTTGGTAAACCGATTTGACTTAGGAGACAATAGAACGGCATCTTCATTTTCTGACAAACTATATACAAGCAACACCCAAAATGGCGGCATTGCCAATCTTTCTTACAAAATAAACAACCGCAGCCGCATTGATTGGAGGAATCTATACACCTTAAATTATGGTACTAGCAGCACCCTTAGAAATGGCATAGCCAATGCCGATGATGGCGTTTATTCAGAAGGTTATTCCAATCTCATTAATTCTAACAGACTTGCAAGTACCCAGTTAAATGGTACACACCTATTGGGAAAAAACCAAACTACGCTAACTTGGTTGGTTAATTATGGAAATACAAGCAGACAAATCCCTGATTTCCGCATTGCGCAATATGCAGTTATCGACGGAGAAAGATCTCTTAGCTTGAATGATTTTTTCAACAACGGATCTGGTCGATTTTTCTCTAAAATGAATGAAAACACATTGAGCAGCAGCGTAGATATGATGCACAATTTCAAATTTAAGACATTGCCAAAACTGCTCACCAACTTTAAATATGGTGTTTTTCGCCAACAAAGAATGCGCACATTTACCAGTAGAAACTTTGTATACGGACCCATCAAATATGTAGTAAGCAAAAATCTGCCAGAGCAAGATTTTGGTGCCAATGCTTTGTCATCCAGCAATTTATATTTGATAGAGAAAACCAGCTCCGACAAAGATGAATATACTGGCACAAGTAATCTAAACGCAGCATATGCTATGATAGAAAACAATTACCCACTTTTTTCTTCCAACGGAAAGATGCAAAATTTAAGGGTGATTTATGGTGCAAGATTGGAGAGTTTTTCTCAAAAATTAAACAACGCTTATTTCGACAAATTTCTAAAACGCGATTTGGCCAACACAGGCGTTACCAATGACTTACTACCTTCCATCAATTTGGTGATCCCAACTACCGGAAAAACCAATGTTCGCATGGCTTATTACAAAACCGTAAATAGACCTGAAATGAGGGAAATGGCTCCCTTCGCCTTTTACAATTTTAACCTAAATTCTGAAATACTAGGAAACACAAAATTGTCCCGGGCAATTTTGCACAATTTTGACATTCGTTATGAAATATTCCCTGGTCGTGAAGACCTATTCTCTATAGGAGGTTTTGCAAAGCGCATCATCAATCCCATCGAATTTTCATTGGATGTAACCCAACCAGCAATTCGCACATTTAACTACCAAAACGAGAAAGCTGCTGATATTTATGGTTTAGAGTTAGAGTTGCGTAAAAACTTAGGCTTTATTAGCCCTTCAATATGGAATGGCTTTTTTAGAAATTTATCCCTTTATGGCAACTTCTCTCTAATTCGCAGCCAGATAAAATTCAGAAATGAAAGTAGTTCTACTGTAAATAGACCATTACAAGGTCAAAGCCCATATGTTGCAAATATTTCCTTGTTTTATGAAAGCAAACAGGGAGTTCAGTTCAATGCAAGTTTTAATAAAATTGGCCCACGTATTGCCTACATCGGTGTTGCAAAAAATGTTCAACCCTTTGGAATGGACATTTACGAATATGGTAGGTCTATTATAGATATTCAGGTAGGTAAAAATTTCAAAAAAATTGGCAATTTTAAACTTACCATGGGAGATTTATTGCACCAAAATACAATATTCTACCAGGATTTGAACAACAACAAGAAGTACGATTTAAAAGGTGACAACACATTGTTTAGATTCACCAACGGCAGCACTGTAACAATGAGCTACACATATAATTTCTAAGAGATTAGGCTTTCTTAGAAGAACCCGTTGCAGCGATGCAGCGGGTTTTATTTTTTTAGCATCACCTAGTTCTTGGAGACCAAACGATTTCTTTGCCACCATTTTCCATATCTAAGAAACGGGCAAGTGTAAAGAAATAATCACTTAAACGATTTAAATAGGGAATAATTAAAGGTTCTGTTTCTTCCATATCATTCAACATTACCACCAAACGTTCAGCACGTCTGCATACACAACGCGCTACATGTGCCTGAGAGCCTTCTAAAGATGCTCCAGGAAGAACGAAATTCTTTAATTCGGGTAAACCTTCTGTCATTTTATCTATTTCCAATTCCAGGGTTTCAATATCGCTTGAAAACAAATCCGGCAATATCATGCGGCTTCCTGCTGCAGAAGCCAAATAAGAGCCTAAAGTAAACAACCGGTCTTGTATGTCTGCCAATGCTATTTTTACAACTTCATTTTTACATACTGCCCGCAACAACCCTGTATGGCTATTTAACTCATCCACTGTGCCATATGCGTCTACCCTTGCATGGTGTTTGCTTACCCTGTCACCCCCTATTAGTGCAGTTTTACCGTCATCTCCCTTTTTTGTATATATTTTCATTGGGCTCCAAATAATCTACAATATTACTTGCTATTTATAATAAAAGAATATAAATATCAGGTTTACTGAATAAATTATTTGAAACACATTAAACACAATTGGAAACAATTTATTCATATTGCTATATTAGAGCAAAACCTTTGCTATGTTGAATTCTTCACTAATTTGACAAAACTATTGGTAGTTTACATTAACCCAAAAATAACATTGGCTTCAACTTTGGGTAAATCTATAAACTGAATTTTGCGACATAAAAATTGAGAAAAAAAGATGAAAAAAATTACAATTCTATTAACAACAAGTTTGCTTTTATTTGCAGGTTTTGCAAAAGCGCAATTCTTTGAAGTGGTAAATTATGCAGGTGCACTTAGCCCAAACAGCGTTGAAGACTGGACTAAAGGATGGACCAACTGGACTCCCAAAGCCACAAGCTACGGTGCAGTTGCAGATAGCACCACTTTAAATGGAATGATCACTGGTACTCCAGGTGAATTGATTATTTCTACCACAGTTACATTAAATGCTTCTACTGTTTATTCTTTAAAAGGAATGATCGTTATCAAAACAGGTGGCGATTTAATCGTTCCTGCTGGAACACTGATTCGTTGCAAAGGCGATTTGCTGGCTACACCAAAAAACTACGCTACAATCGTAGTTGAACGCGGTGGCAAAATTCATTTGAATGGAACATCTAGCAATCCAGTTGTATTTACAAGCTGGAAAAATACAGGTCGCGATCGCGGCGATTGGGGTGGCATCCTCCTTGCAGGGTATGCAGAAAACAACCAAGGTACAGATGTACAAATGGAAGGTTTTTCTAACGTTGCATTTGACAACACTTTAACAAAATATGGCAGAGGCAGCAATGCAGCGGTTGAAAACGACAACAGCGGTAGCATTACTTTTACCCGCATTGAATTTGGAGGTACTGCCTTCGAAGCAAACAAGGAAATCAACGGCCTTACATTTTGTTCTGTTGGATCTGGTACGCTTGTAAACGGTGTTCAAGTAAGTTATTCCGGTGATGATAGTTATGAGTGGTTTGGTGGTTCAGTTCGCTGCAAATATCTTATTGCTTACAAAGGTACCGATGATGATTTTGATACAGACTTCGGTTACCACGGTGCAGTACAATTTGGCATTGGAGCACGCGATTCTGCCTACTTCGATTTAACTTACGCAGCACCCTCTGGTGGTTCTACTTCAGAAGGTTTTGAAAGCGACAATGACGCAGCAGGTTCAGGCAAATTGCCATACACTACGGCAGTATTTAGCAACATGACTATGGTGGGACCCGTTCCAGTAGGATATAGTTGGAATAAAATGAATTCAACTGCTAAAAATGCATTCCGTCGTGGTGCACGTATCCGCAGAAATTCTCGCCAAAGCATTGTAAATTCTATTTTCACAGGTTACCGCAATACTTTAATGTTGGATGGTGATAGCGTTTTGAAATTCTCAGGCGCAAATACGGGAACATTCCCTACAGATTTTCTTTTCCGCAACAACGTGGTTGTAAATAGCGATTCTGGTTATGTACAATCTTCACCTTGGAAGCGCAGTGCGGATGGCTTGGTAGAAGTATCTGTAAAAGATTCTTCTAGCCTGTCTGCTTACAAAACTTGGGTAAAGGCAGCAACAAATTCAAACAAAATTAACCCAGTAGCATTTGCAGCAGGTACATTGTTGGTTGACCCTAACAACGCCACCACTCCAGATTTTCGTCCAGTAGCTGCTTCACCTGCATTAAATATGACAAACTACACCTTCAGCCGCATGGATGAATATGGTAGAATTAACAGCGTAAATACAATTGCTGCAATTAGCGATTACAACGTTTATCCTAACCCAGCAGTTGACAATTTAAACGTGGATTTAATAGCTTCAAACGCATTTACTGCAAACGTAAAAATGATGGATTTAAGTGGCAAAACCATTTGCAACTTCGGTTCGGTGAATATGGTTGCCGGTTCAAATTCAATCGAATCTAGTTTGGTTGGAATTCAAAACGGAATTTACCTTTTCGTAATCAGCGGAAACGGTGCAAATCTTACCACCCGTGTGGTAGTGAATAAATAAACTAAATTATAGTTTTAGTATATTCCCCTTGGGTTTTTTGGCAAAAGGCTGCAGAAATGCGGCCTTTTTTTTTGTATTTTCGCCTACTGTGAATATTCAAGCCATTCAAAAAATATACGAAGCTTCGTCAAACCCAGAAAAAGCGGTTGGAATGCAAAGCTATATGAAAAATCAATTTGATTTTTTGGGAATTCAAAAACCCCGTAGGGCAGAAATTTCTAAACCCATTTTGTTGTGGGCAAAAACCGCGGATTGTGAAGATTTGATGACGCTATGCAAAAAGCTATGGGTGCTTTCGCAGAGAGAATACCAATACCTCGCTATGGAAATGATGGTAAAAGGAAAAGCCTGGAAAATGAAAAATGCCATCCCAGTTTTAGAATATTTTTTAACCGAAAAAAGTTGGTGGGATACGGTGGATATGATTGCGGCTAAAATGGTAGGTGGCTATTTCGAATCTTACCCAAAAGAAAAAGACAAATGGCTTGAAAAATGGTGGGGAAGCAACAACTTGTGGTTACAAAGAACTTGTATTATTTTTCAACTAACCTACAAAGAAAAAACCGACCACGCATTGCTTTTTACATTCTGCGATGAACTAAAAACATCCAAAGAATTTTTTATTCAAAAAGCCATCGGTTGGGCACTGCGCCAATATGCCAGAACCGCACCTAATTTGGTTTTGGAATTTGTAGAAAACCACAATTTTAAACCACTGAGCAAAAGGGAAGCTTTGAAACATTTTTGAAATCCTTACACTCAAATGCACCTTTACTATAAAATTCACTTAAGTTTGACTAAAATATACATACTATGAACAAAGTATTAATTCTACTATTTAGCGCATTCGCCCTATCTTCATGCGAAATGGAAGATGAAAAGGATAGGCCCTGTCCCATTGTTGCATCAGAAAAAATACCAGCTGAAGTAATGACTGGGTTTAAAACCGAATACCCAGCCGATTCGGTGATTACTTGGTTCAACAAAGACAACAATGGCTACGTTGCGCTATTTAACCATAACAACACAAAAAAGCTTGCTCAGTTTGACAACAAAGGCATTTTTGTGAAAGAAGAGCCTGAGATGGAGCAAGATGGAGAGCACCATGACGATGATGATAAGGGTTGTGATTGCGAAACTGACAAGGACGAAGACGACAAACATTAACTACGCCATGTAAGCAGATAGCGGTTTTTTACTTTGGCCGTTTCTTATTTTAAAATCACCCTTGGATATATTTTAACCGATGAATTGTTTTCGTATGTTTCACTCTTTCGGGTTCACCTTGCAATAAATACCTTTTGGTGAAACAAATGTATCCCTATTGTTGCTTGAAACTACGGTAATTGAATTAAAATGAATTTGATAACTACCTTTTGCTTGTAGGGCAAGATTTTGAATCCAATCTTTTGGGATTTTATTTCCAAACAAATGATTTTCGGCGTATAAAAACCCTCCATCTGTTGCTCTATTCAATACTACCGTGGCATTAAAACAAACACAGCGGTAAGCGCCAATTGCCCGCGTATCTTTAAAAACCAACAAATCATTCAAGAAAAAAGTATCAAGTGCAGAATAAACTGAATCATTTCTTAAATTCATTTTCATGCGAACCCTCACTGGCGAAGAACCTGGTGGCAGGGACAATGAGACTAAACCCATTGCTGTGAATATAAAAAACAACCATTTTCTCTTTTATTTTTATTTTGAATGAATCAATAATAATCGCCTATATAAACGAAAAAAAGCCCAGCATATTTTTACTGGGCTTTTCATTGGTTTTCATTTTAGTTAAATTCAATTTGCGAATCGGTTTCCAACCCACACAAACCTGCGGTTTACATATTCTGGGCTGGTAAAACCGGCATTTCCGCTTGGGTTTCCGCCTGTTACGTGAAAATCGCTATAGGCAGCATGTTGGTTTACAAAAGCTGCACCCGTAAAGTTAAAACTAACTGGTGTAAACGAATTGTTCATGGTGTTTTCCACTTGCAATTTAAAAGCCTCGTTTGTAGAATAACACAAGCAAGTAATGGCACCCAATTCTGTTGCAGAGGCTGCTGCCAATTCCAAACTATGTGCTGCGCTTTCGGTTTTTACCACAAAAACCACGGGTCCGAAACATTCTTTGCGCCATTGATCCACGTTGGATGCATCTGTAACCAATACCAGTGGACTTTTCATTCGTGCATCGGGAAATTCAGGGTGAACTACAGTTAAACTATCCAAGGCAACATGCGCCCCAGCTTTCGTGGCATCGACCCTATTTGCGGTTAAATCATTTTGAATGGCACCCAAAGTAAATGCACCTGCTTTTGGGTTCTCAACCAAACCGCGAACTGCATTGGCAATTTTAGCCACCACTTCGTCAAACGATAAATGGCCGGCAGAAGTTTCAATTCCGTCTTTAGATACAAAAATATTTTGCGGTGCGGTGCACATTTGTCCACTATACAAACACGCAGAAAAAGCAATATTTCCAACCACAGGATCTATATCCGCAGCACTTTCCAAAATCACAGAATTGACACCTGCTTTTTCGGTAAAAGTAATTTTACCATGCAAACCTTCTAAATAATCACCAAAAGCAGAGCCTCCAGTATAATCAATCAATTTCACATCTGCATGCTCTGCCAATTGCTTGGTAATTGGATTTTCCAGCGTATCAGAGGCCAATTGAACGGTATTTGCAGCATAGCCTGCAGCAACCAAAGCATTTTGGATTTCAGCAACCACAATGGCAATGGGTAAAACTGCTTTTGGATGTGGCTTTACAATGGCAGTGTTGCCCGCCATCAAATCGGCAAACAACCCAGGCACTGTGTTCCAAGTTGGAAAGGTGCTACACCCAACCACCAATGCAATACCGCGTGGAATGGTTTTGTAATTTTTGCGCAATTTCAATTCAAATTTCCCCATTGGTTTTACCCAATCCACATCGGTTTCAAAACGGGTAAGTTCTTCATAGGCAAGAGAAATAACTTCCAAGGCACGGTCATTGGCGTGAGGGCCACTGGCTTGAAAACTCATCACAAAACTTTGTCCGGTTGTATGCATAGTGGCATAAGCGATTTCAAAAAAGCGTTTGCTAATTCGATCCAAAGCATCCACCAAAACTTCCGCCCGTTGATCCGCTGTGGTTGCAGCCCAAGCAGGTGCCGCTTCTTTGGCGTACTTAATCAAATCTGCAACGGTATAATGGGCGTATCGAATCCCCAAACCCACCATCATGTAGGGCGAAATTTCTTGGCCTACCCTATTTGAATGTGGATTTTCTTGCACTTCATTATAATCTGTATTTAGTTTTTTCTGAAAAGCTTCCAATCCTTCTTTCCCTGCATCTTCTCCGTATTCTTTTGGATTTTCGGGATATGCTGCAAAAAATTGACGGTTTTTTTGTGCCGCAATGGCATTTTGAATAAGTTCTTGAGATTTTATGGTCATGTTTAATTTTCTTCTAAAGGTGCGTGTAATCGGTGCAACAAACGATGCACCAAAGGTGCAAAAATAACGCCTACTGCGGTAAGGAATGCTACCCCACTATAAATGCTATACAGTGTTGCAAAAATTTTAGCATCATCGTCTAACAACTCTGCCACGGGGCCCATTCCCGCACAAATCATGCTTGCGTTGTAAAATGAATCTATCCAACCTAAATGGCCATAATGTTTATAACCAACAGCGCCGATGAGCAAGGAAATAAAAATAAAGGTTGCTCCGAACAAAAAATACTTGGCCAACCGTTTTGTAAATTTCTTCTTAGATAAAACGGGTTCGCTTTTATGTTCAAAACGATTGGGCATTTTTTTTAAGCTTGGCCGGTTTGACCGCCAAAATTCAATGGAAATCCACCATGGGTCATTTCATCTATGGGAATTTCACCGAAAACTTCTTCAAACTTTGCTATATTTTCATTCAAAGCCATCAACAATCTTTTGGCATGTTGCGGAGCTAAAATAATTCGGCTCTTTACCCTGCCTTTGGGTATTCCTGGCATCAAACGCACAAAATCCAAAATAAATTCTGCATTGCTGTGTGTAATAATGGCAAGATTTGAATAGGTGCCTTCTGCAACATCTTCGCCCAATTCTATATCCAATTGTTGGCCTAATGGTTCGTTATTATCTGACATAATTATATTGGGTGCAAAATTACCAAACATTTATGACTTTTGAAATTAAACTATTTGCTTAACTTTGTGTCTAATACAAAATGACAAAAATTTCTCAATTGGCTCTTGGGCTCTTATTTTCTTGCACCGGCATAAGTGCTTATGGACAAACACCCAACTGGGCGCAAAACATTGCACCTATCATTTACACAAACTGCGGTGGCTGTCATATTCCTGGGGCGCTTTCTTCTGCAAACTTTGTGGGTTTTGCAAATACCAAAAGCTACGGCATTCAAATAAAGAACAGAACCCAAGACCGCAGCATGCCGCCTTGGCCTGCAAATCCTGAATACAAAAGATATGCCCACGAGAAAATATTGAGTGGCAATGAAATTAAAATGATTGCGGATTGGGTTGACAACGGAATGCCCGCAGGTGATACATCAAAAGCTCCAATGGCGCCTACTTTGCAAAAAGGATCTACCATGGTAAATCCCAGTTTAAGTCTAAAAATGCCGAACTACACAGCAACTACAACTGATGATGAATACCGCTGTTTTGTTATGCCTACAGGTTTAACCACAGATCAATACTTGACCCAAATTGAAGTAATTCCGGGCAACCTTAAAGCAGTTCACCATGTTTTGGTTTTTCACGACACCAGCAGCATTCCTAGCAACTTGGACAAAGCAGACTCAAACCCAGGCTATTTAAATTTTGGTGGAACTGGATCAAATACGAGTGTTTTAATTGGTGTATGGGTTCCGGGACAAGAATCATTTGTAATGCCTACAGGTGCAGGAATTAAAATAGAAAAGAAAGGATATATCATTTTTCAAGTGCATTATCCCAAAGGATTGGTGGCCCAACTGGATAGTTCTAAAGTATTTTTGAAATTATCCCCTGGTCCTTTGCGCGAAGTATTTATTTCTGCACCTATTAGTCATGGCGCAACTTTAACCAATGGACCTTTGTACATTCCAGCGAACACGACCAAAACATTCTACTCCAATTACAATGTGCCAACCAATGTGTCCGTTTTTGCTGTGGCTCCGCACATGCACCTTATTGGCAAAAGCATAAAAGCCTATGGAGTGCTTGGCACAGACACTACCCCGTATGTAGAAATTCCAAATTGGGATTTTCATTGGCAGCGCACCTACGTTTTTCCAAAAATTCAAAAAATACCCGTGGGCACAAAAATAAAAGGCGAAGGATTTTACGACAATACAGCCGACAATGACAAAAACCCGAGTAGCCCCCCTAAAAATGTAAGCGTAGGTGAAAGAACAACGGACGAAATGATGTTGATTTACTTTTGGTATATGATCTATCAGGCTGGCGACGAGAATGTGATTATTGATACCAGTTCTCAGAAAAAATTGGAAGTGACTGCAAGTATAAAATCTGCGTTTAATGGCATTGCGAAAGTTTACCCGAATCCAGCAGGAGAGCAAATTACGTTGAATCTTGGCACAGATCAGTCGCCTATTGAATTTATAGGAGTTTACTCTACAGATGGAAGAGAAATAACTGCCTTTAAGGATTTAAACACACTCCAATCGTTTGATGTTTCTGCCCTCAGCCAAGGAATGTATTTTTTGAGAATGCGGACTGCGAAACAAAATTATTCCTGCCGATTTATAAAGGAATAAATTACTTTTTATTGGCAGCAATGATGCTAATTTCCACCAATGCATCTTTAGGGAGTCTAGAAACCTCTACTGTTTCGCGGGCGGGGAAATCAACGGTAAAAAAACTGCCATAGATTTCATTCACTTTGGAAAAATCATTCATACTTTTGAGGAATATGGTTGTTTTAACCACATGGGAAAATTCAAGACCCGAAGCCTGAAGCAAGGCCTGGATATTCTTCATAACCTGTTTGGTCTGGCCTTCTATAGTGCTGTCTGCCATTTGGCCAGAAACAGGGTCTAGTGCAATTTGTCCTGAAAAATACCAGGTGTTGCCAGCACGAACACCTTGGCTATATGGGCCGATGGGTTCAGGTGCATTTTTCGTATATATGGTTTCTCTATTCATAGATGTATTACTTTTGCCACCGCATGCAAATAGGGATAACAGGATCAGAAGACCGATTAAACGCGTGGAAGCTATTGAACGGCGAAAATACGAATTGGACATGGGTGCAAGATAGCAAATCTGCAAAAATTTTCGATTTATTTATTGACCTTAATTTCGATTTCAATCCAGAAAACATCCAAGATTATTCTAAAAACACCCAAACCATTTTCCTATTATCTGCGGTAAACTCAACGCCAGAGCAAGCATTGTTAAATTCGGGATTGAAGTATCAGGGCGAAAATTTCTTCGGCATCAATGCCATTCCCACTTTTTTGGAAAGAAAAACCATTGAATACAGCAATCCTTTTCAATTGAATGAAGAGATTGTGCAAAATGCCATTCAACCCTTAATTTGGGATAAATTGGAAAAGGTAAACAGCCGCATTGGTATGATTACTCCAAGAATTGTTTTCATGATCATAAACGAAGCTTACTATACTTTTCAAGAAGGCACTGCTGCTAAGGAAGACATAGACATTGCCATGAAACTGGGCACCAATTACCCAAAAGGCCCATTCGAATGGTGCAAACAAGCTGGTTTGGACAATGTCTATAAAACCTTATATGCCATTTACGAAGACACAAAAGATGAACGGTATAAAATCTGTCCTGCTTTAAAGTCTGAATGGATACAAAGTCAAATTTGATTTTGTAGAAACTGAGCTTGGTTTATTTTGTAAAGCAAGTGGGGGCTTAGCCAATGTCCATCCTCAATATTTGGATGGTTAAACTCTGCTACCTTTTCCATCCCAATTTTTTTCATCACATTTTCGGACGGTACATTTTGTTTTGCTGTCCAAGAATAGATTTCTCCAAATCCACATTCGTTGATTGCAAAATCTAATGAGGCGAAAGCAGCTTCAGTTGCATAGCCATTTCCCCAAGCACTTTTTTTTAAGTGCCAACCAATTTCAATGCATGGCGTAAAATTCAAATTCAAATCCGTCAATGTAATGCCTACCATTCCAATAAATTTACCAGTTTTTAAAACATCCAACGCCCAAAATCCAAAACCATTTAAATTTATTTTTTTTCGCATACTTTGAATCACTTTGTCTGATTCTGCGCGTCTAAGCAATCCTGGAAAATATTTACGCACTTCTGCATCAGCATTTAATTCCGCAAATGGCTCAAAATCTAAATCTTCCCATTGCCTTAAACCCAATCTATTTGTTTTTATTAAATACTCCATAAGCTTAAATTTCGCAGTGCAATATATGTTTTGGAACCCTATAAATATACAATGCGCATATTGTTTATCATAAGCAATTTAAAAACAACCGGTTATAATGCTAAGTGCTGTTTACTAATTTTGAAATCTATTTGATAGATATTCAATTTATAGACTCCCCCGCCCCCGCGGCGGC
>JBBQBB010000049.1:0-27247 GCA_038317095.1 Bacteroidia bacterium
TGTCGGAAGCCAGAATTCTTGAAAACAAACTTAAAAGACTCAATAAAACGCGAATAAAACAATTTATTGAAAAATACTCAAACGACAATTTTTAGCACGATATTTGCACTTTAATACATAGTTCTTTCATTATGGGGTTGACCGGATTTGACGGGATGATTGATTCCGGTGTAAGCATGTGGAGCTTTGGATGTTGGCTCTTTAATCTCAATGTTCAAATTTTTAAGAGGCGAAAATAACTACGCCCTTGCTGCTTAATTCGAGTAATTAGCACTGCAAGTTGTCCCCGTCTGGTTAGTCTGTGCTACAGGCGAATAGGGGCAATCGACAAGTACGGATATAGCCACTCACATCGGCCAAGTGCGCTATTAACACGCCGGTTAAGGTTTTGGCAAGGTTAGTTCTGTACCTTCCAACGCCCGAAAACAAACAGAAATAAACATGTAGAAAGCGCCAGGCTTCGCATCGCCGGACGAGGGTTCGATTCCCTCCAACTCCACCCATGGCTCTCAAAAAATGCCCTTTTGCTTTAGCAAACGGGCATTTTTGGTTAAAGCCATGGTGCCCAGACATACCCCTACACCAAAAGTGTAGCTCCAGAATCGTCAGGGCTGAATGAGCAAAAACCGTTGCTTCTATTGTTTATTTAAGTGCCAAAAGATTTGCAGAAAATTATAGTTTATCAATTTTTAAAAACCTAAAATATCAAAAATAAAATCTAGAAATTTACAACCACAATGACCGTGAAATTAGCTAAGATCCCATGCGCATTGTAAATCGTTTAAATAGGTTTGTTTTATCAAAATATGACTTTTATGCAACGAATCTATTTTTTTTAACCTTGTCGATCAACAGCAGCAAAGGAATTTAAAGAATCAACAACGCATAAAATGCAAAAAACTTAATCACTTTTTAAAAGTAAAAATCCATTCATCACCTTTATCCACATAGGTATACTGAAAGTCATTGTTATCAAGTATCTTAATAGTACATGTTACAGAAGGCTGGCTTGATGTGCCATTTCTCTTAAATGTTGTTTTGTTATCCCAAGTATATGACCCGGAACCAGTAGGATTCGAACCTGGCTGGCCGCTGTAAGAATATGCCGAATTTTTACCATATATTTCTTTATATCCAGTAGCAATATAATTTGCACTTAAATTGGTACCAGCCTGGGTCACAGAAACAATAGACCATGTGCGTTCAATTTGCTTTTCATTGGGTTTACATCCAAATACTAACGAGGCAAAAACGACTAAAGAAACAAACAGTTTTTTTTTCATATCTAAAACAATGGCAAATTGCATGCCACTTAAAGCAAAGCTCGCTACACCATATTTTTCTATTTCACAGATATGGCTAACGGGAAGATGAAAATTCTATATTATTGATATCCGAAATGCTATTATTTGATTTTTGTTGATAAATATCCTACTTCCATTACGCAAAAAGTTGATACTCCTGTATTAATTATGATACTTCAAAATTGTCCATTGTTTAATAAAAAAAAAGGTATTTTTTTAAAATCAATTCACTCCCTCAATTCAACCTCAAATCCTCTGGTGCATTGCTTAGCCATTTAAATTCTCCGCCTAAACCAGAAAGAATGTGTTTCCACAACATTTTGTCGTTGGAAAAAACATATTCTGCTTTTCCGGGGGCTACTATCCAAGAGTGTTCTTTTATTTCCTCTTCCAGTTGTCCATCACTCCAGCCGCTGTATCCTGCAATAAATACAAATTTTTCTCCTACAGTTAATCCTTCTTTAAATAAGAATTTTAACATTTCAAAATCGCCGCCCCAATAAACACCGGGCAATATTTCTGCAGCTCCATTTAAATGCGAAAGAGTATGGATAAAATGAAAAGTATTTTTACCCACGGGACCGCCCAACAAAACATTTTCTTCGCATTCAAAATCATCAAAAAGATCGCGAACGCACAACGCAGTTTTGTGGTTTAATACAAACCCGTGCGTGCCTTCATCACCATGCTCTGTAATCAGTATTACCGACCTATGAAAATGCGGATCGGGTAAAAAAGGATCAGAAATTAATAAACATCCTTTAGCTAGGTTCATTGGTTTCGATTTTTTTAATATCCTGAATATCCGCAAAACTGATGCCCAATTGTTGCAAATACTCCAAAAACAATTCCATACCTGTTTTCAATATCATCAATACATATACTACGGGTGCTAAATTGCCCGAAAATACGCTAAAAAATATGCCCAATATTATAGCCATGTGGATAGGCAAAACTCGAACATAGGGTAAAAACATAAAATCATTGGCATTATATTTTCCACTATTTTCTTGTTTAAAATGGCGAAATGTATTGATAATTAATGCAAATCCAAAAACGGCTGCACCTTGCATTACCAAATCCCAGTTTGCATCATAAGGATTGATAAAAAAGGCATATACGAAATGAAAAAAACCATAGTGAAATAAGAAAAACACGGCCAAAGCTTTGGGATTTTTCCAATCTGTCGGACGTGTAGGTTTCGAAAATTTATAGAACCACAATTTAAAAACATGCACAATGCCAATTAAAATACTTTGCATCATGTAAATCCAAACAATGGTTACGGCTTGTTTTTTCAAATCCATTCCTGGCAGAAAAAAAATTGCCAAATTGCTAAAAATTAAAATAACATAAGATGGATTTGTAACCCAACTTTTGAAAAAATGCGACCAAGAAGCATTCTTTGTTAAAAGGTATTTTTTTAAGTCTGAAAAACCTATTTTGCTACTTTCCTCTTCCATCTGAATATGCAATTATCGGAATTTTTAATTCGATTTCACAGATTCTACCCCGTTTTTCGTACTTTTTTTGTTTAAGGTCGTTTCTGGTTGTAAAATTGCAGCCCCATTGCTTTTTAATTCCGTCCCATATTGGATATTCCTACCCTTGGTTTGGTTAATCTATTTTGGCTTGCCCCAAAAGGTACGCTGGGTATTTTTATTGGTTGCCAGTTATGTCTTTTACGGCTGGTGGAAAGCTGAATTTGCCGCATTAATGGCATTTACAAGTCTTATTGACTGGTTTTCTGGAATGCGCATTGAAAAGTCAAACCAAAAAACAACCAAACAGTTTTGGATGTGGGGCAGCATACTATCCAATGTGGCCATGCTGTTTATGTTTAAGTACTTCCATTTTGCCCTAGGAAATTCACAATTTGCCAAGCAGTTGTATAGCAGCAACCTCACTGCCTGGATTATAGAATTGGGCAAATACACCATACCTGCAGGAATTTCGTTCTATACATTCCAAAGTATCAGCTATATAATAGATGTTTACCGAGGGCAAGAAAAAGCCGAACACAATTTATTCCGTTTTATGCTCTATGTAAGTTTCTTTCCGCAATTGGTTGCCGGACCCATTGAAAGGTTCGGTAGGCTCCACACGCAGTTGTACCAAAAATATGCACCTGTCTGGGAAGACATTCGGAATGGCTTTAGAATCATTTTATATGGCCTATTTTTAAAAGTTTGCGTAGCCGATAATTTGGCATCGGTGGTGGATACTTATTATGCAGCGCCTGCATCTTTTTCGGGTTATTCAGCTTGGATTGCCATGTTCTTTTTTGCATTTCAAGTCTATACGGATTTTTTTGGATATTCCTTGTTAGCCCAAGGAAGCGCTTTGCTATTTGGCATTCATTTAATGGATAATTTTAAAAAACCGTATATAGCGAAATCCATTCCTGAGTTTTGGCATCGTTGGCACATTTCATTGTCAACTTGGTTTAGAGATTATATTTTTATTCCGGTTGGGGGAAATAAACATGGTTCCATCATATTGGCCTTGGCCGTAATGTTGGTGTTTTTTACCAGCGGTTTGTGGCATGGTGCAAGCATGACCATGATTGTTTTTGGCTTATCCCAAGGGATTTTGTATTTGTTCGATCGATTTGTGTTTTCTAGAATTAAAGGGGATTCAATTGTTTTTGCACAGTTTAAAAAGTTTAAAACTTTTCTGTTCTTTATGCTCACTTTGGTATGGTTTAGGGCCCAATCCATTCCCCAAAGTGCCGAAGTTTTTCAATCCGCAGCGTTTAAAAATGCAGGAAAATCAAACCTAAATATTCCCATTCATATCCCACTTTTTCTATTTATTTTTTGGCTTTTAGACAATTGGATCATGAAAGAACGCGCAGACGTTTGGCTCAATCGTTTCAAACTTCCTGTGCGCTGGTCATTTTACGCTGCCATGTTGTTGTGCATTTGGCTCCTAGGCGGTTCTGTAAATCACCCATTTGTATATTTTCAATTTTAAAGTATGAAAATATTTAAAAATATAATTATACGACTTGCCTTTACAACTGTTTTGTTTTTTATCGCAAATTATTTTTATGCTAAATTTCAATACGAAAAAGATGTTGTAAAATATTCAAGGGTAAAAAACCAAATCGACAGTGCATTTCATTTGGGTGAAATTATTTACATGGGGGAAAGCAGCAATACCAGTTTCAATCCTTGGACAGATACGCTATCCCAAAGCATTTCTGATTTTTTGCAATTGTATTTGCCAAACAAAAAAATAACTGCCATAACCCATGAAGGATTTCATCCAGGATTGTTTCGCGAAATGTTAAATTTACTGCCGCAAGATGGGAAAAACAGAACTTTGGTTATCACATTGAACATGCGCACATGCGGACCATCGGCCATGTTTAGTGGAAATGAGGCGAGCAACAGACAAGAGGCATTATTCTATTCAAACCGTTTGCCGCTTCTAACACGCATCTACCTTAGTTTGCACAATTACGACAACCGCAATTCGAATGAAATGGAACGGTTGAAATTTCAATGGTGGCGCTTAAAACCATTAAACGAAAAAGGATTTACAAACAATTTCCCTACCGTAAAAAAATGGTTAGAATATGAGGCAAATACGCAACTTACACAGCAATTTCGCCAAGTTGCAGATGCATATATTAAAGAATTTGCTTTTATATTAAATGACAACAATGACAGGGTAATTGATTTAGACCAAATTGTAAAAATATGCAACCAAAAAAACACCCATTTGGTTTTTCATTTGCTACCAGAAAGCAGGGACTACGCTAGGTATTTGTTCGATTCTACCTTACTGCAATATATGGATTACAATGCACTATTTTTGGCCACTCGATACCGAAAAATGGGCGTAACCATCATAGATAATTATTTAAAATCTCGTAGCACACAATACACAGACCAGTGGTATCCAACCGAACACCTGAACGCAGAACTTCGCAAAATGATAGCCAAAAGCATTGCAGAAAAAATAAGTTCGCAACCTCTAAAAGAATTTGATTTGAAACAAAACAATTGGCCAAATCCGGAAATAAAACAGCCGATGGCCGATACCCTTTTGCGTTTGAAGCGATAGGTTTTTTCGAAAATGGTGGTGTTTTTCACTTGGTTGGTCTTTTGTTTGCTCGAATAGATTTTTAGTCTATTGGAAGATTTTTTTTTGTCAAAGTGAGACCTACCATTTCGAATTGCCAGATAGTCCATAACCATCGGACCAACTTGCAGAATATAAAGTTCTCCGCAAATTACGTTAATTCTGTATACTTCAAAAACAAACACAACACCTTTAAGCGTTTTAAGGGATACTCTTTTTAAAATTTCAACGACAAACTAGCCATTACATTTCGCGTGGCCGAAGGGAACAGATAAACCTCTTGCACCCGCTTGGGAGCTGCTTGTGTCCCAACTATATAATCATAGGTATAGCCATTGTTATTGTACAACGCATTGAACAAATTTAAAATTTGAAACTGCGCATCCAATTGCAAACCACTTTTAAATTTCCACGTTTTATTGAGCCACAACTCAGAAAAATAATAGGCATTTATAGAACGTGTTTTGTCCCCTGTATTGTCTAAATACTGCCTAGAAATGTATTTGTGTATCCAACTAACCGTATACCCTTTTAAGAATGTATATTGCACGGTGAATGCCGATACTACCGCAGGTGAATAGGAAATTGGCACATTCTTCATCGGCCGAACACTGTCGGTATTGTTGATGTAATTTACAGATATAGCTTGGATATTTTTGATTCGATTGTCGCTTAAAGTTAAGTTGCCTATGAAATGAAAATGTTTGCCCATTTTCAACCTTCCCACTAGTTCTATTCCAGCGCGATAACTCTTTTTAACGTTGGTCCGCAGAGAGGTTCCAACATCATTTACTGCACCAGTTAATACCAACTGGTCTTGATAATCCATAAAGTACAAATTGGCTTCCAAAGCATAAATATTTGAATATTTTTTCCATCCCAACTCATAATCTACCATACTTTCTGGTTTAACATATACATTTGATTTTCGATCGGTATAATCAGACCTGGCGGGCTCATGGTTTGCCACACTGGCAGAGAAAAACAATTGAGACCCGTAAGTATAGTTCCAAGTAATTCCAATTTTTGGGTTCCAAAAATGATAGGTTCTGTTAAAATTAATGGGTCTTCTGTCGTTGTCTTTACCCCCGCCCTCATGGTGAACCCGACGCCATTGCATATCGCCATTTGCATATAAGTTTCGCGCCATTTTTTTAGTTACTTTTACAAATACATTTGCGTCGTTTTTATCACCCGTTGCATCATAATAGTGTTGGTTATAATTGGCATTTGGCGCCGTTCTTGCCCATACGATTTGGCCAAAATGATCGCCAGTATAGGCACTAAATCCGCCCCCTGTAATTAAATTAAATCCACCCCTTTCCAATTGATAATTCGCATTCAATCCCACAAGGTTATTTATCAACCAACGTTGCCTTATGATATCAGAATTCCTGAGTGTATCTGTTCCAAAATTTATGGGCTGTATGTTGTATTTCACCACCTCATCATTGGGTCTAAATTGTTCGAAATAACCCTCCCCATGTGTTTTGTAGAGGGTGACATTTATTTTGCTTTGGGCAGATATATTGTAATTAAAATAAGCGTGGTAGTGGGCTTGTTTGTAATTGTCGGTTTCGTTTTGATATGTGTAATAATTGTACGTGCGATTGCCACTCTTAAACAAATTCAAAGAATCGGAAACATTTCTATAAATAAAACCATAATTCCGAACATCATTTCTTGCATATTGTTGGTTTAAATCCGCTGTATTGCCCTTGATTTTTTCAACGGGAATGCCATACCAAGCCTGGTAGGTTTTTTCAGTGCCAGCAAAATTCAAAAACTTTAAACTCCACTTTGTAGATGTATAACCTACAGAAAACAAATAAGAACTTAAATCTGAACTGGCCCTATCTATATATCCATTGCTGTTAATTTTAGACAAACGCATATCTGCACTCCAATGAGAATTTATTAGACCCGTACCCGCGGCAATGGTGGTTTTGCGTGTTCCAAAACTGCCCAATGCATTGTTTAACATTCCATAGGGTTTATTGGACGAAAAAGTTTGAATATTTACCGTTGCACCGAAAGCACCTGCTCCGTTTGTGCTGCTACCCACACCCCGCTGCAATTGTACACTTCCTGCCGAACTCGCCAAGTCTGGCATGTTTACCCAAAATGTACCTTGACTTTCGGCATCGTTTATAGGCACTCCGTTTACCGTGATATTGGTTCTGCTTGCATCGCTACCGCGCACCCTGATGCCCGTGTAACCCACTCCATTTCCTGCGTCGCTGGTTGTTACCACCGATGGCTGCAATTGCAATAGTATGGGCACATCCCTACTTGAATTTTGTGCGAGCAACTCTTCCCTAGAAATTTCAGATTTCACCATTGCATTGTTTTCACCAATGCGCGTAGCCTGCACCAAAATAGCCTCAATTTTATGCGGATAAATGGTGATTTCATAAATTTTCCCCTTGTATGCACCTACCAAATTCGTGGTGTCTTGAATTTCATAATCCAAATGCACGCTGTCTCTAAAAAGTTGAATGTCTGTGAACCAAACCTTTTCTTTACCCAAAGGCAAATAGCCCCTTATGTCCGTAGTTCCAATATACTTTTTACCAGTGTAGATTTGAATTTCACCTGGCAATTGCTTGTCGAATGAATAAATGACAAATTCTGTTTTTTGCGCAAAAATTGTGGTGCAAACCAACAAGATTGATGCGAATAAGCTTCCTTTTTTCATGGTGTTTTTATTTTTACAACACGCGGGAAGCTCAGTGAAGGCTTTCACATTTCCCTTCGCAGGCATTATCCTGATCAGGTAACGGGTGTAATCTCAGCTTTCTGTATTTCCAGTAGCACCCCGAATGTTGAGGCAAATATAGGTGCAATTGTAAGTGGTTTAAAAATTAAATTTTTGAATACTAAGAATATACATTTTGTAAAATACCCAGTTCTCATTTTGGCTTTTCATTAAATATTTCAAAATGGTACAGATATTGTAACTTTGCCTGTACCTGACATTCGTATTCTTATGAAAAAACAAATATGCAGCTTGCGGATCCTTGCCGTCATTGCACTCTTCGTGGTTTCCTTTTCATTAAACGCCCAAACTGGGGAAAATCCAAAACAGAAGACTAAACCACAAGGAAGCTCGCAACCCACGCAGCCGCAGCCGCCAATTCAGATGCCTCAACCCATTATGGTGCCAGGCCCAATTTTTTATCCGCCCTCCATGCCGCAAAACAATATGGGGGTGGCTCCAGCAAAAACACAGGCAGAAATAGCGCAGGAGAACCGCGAAAATGCCCGAATAGAGGTAATTAAAGAACTCTACCAATTGAATGCCGATATCCAAAATTTTGAAATAACGGATGTAACCAAACCATTCCATGTAAAAGGAACAAAGGGTTTTAAAATTCAATTCCCAGAATTTGCGTTCGTGGACGAAGATGGTAATCCTGTGATGGGTGAAGTGCAAATTAAAATGACAGAATACACATCTTTTTCTGAATTCGCAGCAGCCGGTTTATCTACCATGACGACCAATGGAGAAATTTTAGAAACGGGTGGCATGATCAATTTGGAAGCCCAAAGTGGGGGTAAAAAAATAAAACTAGCCGATGGAAAACAAATTAAAATCACAGTACCAAATGTAGATCCAAACAAAGATTTTCAAACCTATTACGGCAGCGGTACGGATCAAATTAAATGGAGCACCACACCGCAACAAAACGACCCGAAAACAGACACTGAGCCCTACGATGGGTACACCATAAAAATGCTTAAACCCAGCGGCCACGTGCATGGTGATAACATTACCATGACATTTTACAAAAACCAACAAGCCTTGGATGAATATGTAAATGCCAGTTTAAAAGTATCAAACGACGTAAAGAAAAAAATATTGAAAGATGGAATTCCATTTGTTTATTCCATTGAATTTAATGCCCTTGGAAAAATTAAAAGTGTTGCGCCTAAAAACCGAGAATTAACCGATAAAACTTTAATTTCTTCTATGAACACGCAGATCGTTTCGTTGTTAAAAAATGCACCTGCATTTGATATGACTGAAGGCGGTTTGATGGCAGGAAAGCCCTATGATATTATTTTCGCAACCACCAAAAACTATACAGGAAATCAAGTAAAATTTAGTGCCCCTCTTGCTTTTCCAGTCAATGCCAAATCTGAAAACAAAGTGGATGAAAAACCAACGGATAAAAACGTGCAAGAATTTACGATGAATTCCACCACATTGCAAAAAATAAATTGTGATAGATTGAGTGGATATGCTTCTACAGATACCGCAACCTTTCATTTTGACCGTGCAGACGCCATGATTTATATTGTGATAAAAGATATGCGAGCAATGATTTCACCCAATGGCGCAAATGGAGATTATTATATGACCAAAATTCCAGCGGGCACCCCAGTTCGCTACGTAGCCGTAGTTTATGACGACGAAGGGAATGTGCATATTTCTACCAACAACACCAATTTTAGCAAAGGGAAAGTTGAATTTATTGATCGAATTCCTTTTAGTTCAATTACTTTGCGCCAAGCATTGGAAGGACAATAAAAAAAATAATTACAACAAAATAAGGGTCGATTAAATCGACCCTTATTGTTTCTAATATTTCATAATTCATAAGCTAAATTAGATTTAATTAAATGGATATTGCAATAGGAATTTATGACAAAGGAATAGCCAGAAAATTATGGACAAAACTTAATTTCATATAGCTTTTTTGACTCCTCCGCCGTGGCGGAGGAGTCAAACGTTTCTAATATACACTAATCCTCGATAAGGGGTTTGGCAAGTTTTTGCCTTTTGTAAAAATGATGACAAACCCCCAAAACTACTTTTAAATCACTATTCCAGTCCATTATAGAATTTACGCAGTTGGACCTATAAATAAATTTTCATTTCTACATTCTAAAATAATCCCGTTATTTGCCTAAATGAAATTATGGATCTTGGCTGGTGCAGCCGGCATGATATTATCCAATTGTAAACAACCTAAAATGAAAGTAGAAAACCATACCTATGGCAATTACCACGACGTGGTAATCTCTCACATTGCGCTTAACCTTACCGTAGATTTTAAATCCAAAACACTGGCTGGTCAGGTTTCCTTGAACATCAACAATGTTGGGAAAGTAAATGAAATTATTCTTGACCATAAAAATATGGTGATAGAAAAAACCTCAGTGGATGGTAAAGATGTAGCTTTTCAAATTGGCAATTCCGACCCTGTTTTAGGGGCTCCTTTGACCATACCTATTACCCAAGAAAGTAAAATAGTTACAGTTCAATACAAAACGCTACCAGATGCTGAAGCATTGCAATGGTTAAGTCCAGAGCAAACGCACGACAAAAAACAACCCTTTTTATTTAGCCAATCCCAAGCAATACTTGCCCGCACTTGGATTCCATTGATGGATGCGCCCGCCATTCGGTTTACCTATGAAGCAACCATCCATGTTCCTAAAAACTTAATGGCTATGATGAGTGCCCAAAACCCTACTGAACTGAATGCCGAAGGGGTTTATAAATTTGCACAAAACAAACCCATCCCCAGTTATTTAATGGCCATAGCAGTTGGGGATGTTCAATTTAAAAATTTAGGAAGAAATACCGGGGTTTATGCCGAACCTGGGATGCTGGATAAAAGTGTTTGGGAATTTGAATCTATGCAAAGCATGGTAGACAGTGCAGAAGCCTTATATGGACCCTATGCTTGGGGCAGATACGATGTATTGGTTTTGCCACCTTCATTTCCTTTTGGCGGCATGGAAAACCCTGTATTAACCTTTGCCACGCCTACTATCATCGCCGGTGATCGCAGTTTGGTAAGCCTTGTAGCGCATGAACTTGCACATAGCTGGAGTGGCAATTTGGTAACCAACGAAACGTGGAACGATTTCTGGCTAAATGAAGGATTTACAGTCTATTTCGAACAACGAATTATGGAAAAAATTTATGGCCATAATTATGCAGAAATGTTAACGGCTTTGTCCCGCGGAGAATTGCAACATACTGTGGATGATATGATGGCAGATCCAAAGCAAAAAGAGGATACTAAATTGTTTCTAAACCTCGATGGACGCAACCCCGACGATGGCGTTACTGACATTGCTTATGAAAAAGGCCGATTCTTTTTACGCAGTATAGAAAATGTTGTGGGCCGTGAAAAATGGGATGCTTTTATCGTAAATTATTTTAAAACCTTTGCATTTAAAACAAATACCACGGCAAGATTTATTGATTACCTAGAAACCAATTTAATTAGTCAAAATCCAGATTGGAAAAATAAAATAAATTACAAAGAATGGATATACGAAGTGGGATTGCCTAAAAACTGCGAGTCCATTCAGTCAGTCGAACTCCAAAAGGTAGATTCCGCAATATC
Source organism: Bacteroidia bacterium (assembly GCA_038317095.1). Lineage (GTDB taxonomy): Bacteria > Bacteroidota > Bacteroidia > NS11-12g > UBA955 > JAGXTF01. The sequence goes on from JBBQBB010000049.1 coordinate 11,765, forward strand.
AGCCTATAAAACCAACTGGGATGCCAAAGCCATGCACACAGAAAAATACACCACCCACCATTGGTTGTATTTGCTGCGAAATTTGCCAGAATTGGATGTCAATAAAATGAAATCGTTGGATGAAAAATTCGGATTTACAAAAAGCAGGAATGCTGAAATACAATGCGATTGGTATCAATTGTGCGTGAAATACAATTACGAATCTGCCTTTCCTGCGATGAAAATATTTCTTTGCAGTGTCGGAAGGCGCAAATTTTTAATGCCATTGTATAAAGGATTGGTAAAAACCGAAAAAGGCAAACACTTTGCAATGGATATTTTCAAAGAAGCGGAGCCGAGTTACCATGCGGTAGCAGCCAATAGCATTCGTGAGCTGATGGGGATGTAACTTTTAGCAGATTCAGTTGCAAACCAATCTAATTCGTGAAAATTCGTGCAATTCGTGGCTTATTATAGCAATGCGCAGCAGATTCAGTTGCAAACAAATCTAATTCGTGAAAATTCATGCAATTCGTGGCTTATTATAGCAATGCGCAGCAGATTCAGTTGCAAATAAATCTAATTCGTGAAAATTAGTGTAATTCGTGGCCCATTAAAGCAATGCGTAGCCGATTCAGTTGCAAACAAATCTAATTCGTGAAAATTCGTGCAATTAGTGGCCGATTAAAGCAATTCGAAGCCGTTTCAGTTGCAAACCAATCTAATTCGTGAAAATTAGTGTAATTCGTGGGTTATTAAAGCAATTCGTAGCCGATTAACCCCGACCTTTGCACCGTGTTAAATCCAAAATTCAATCCTGCCAATTCCATACTCCAACAATTAAATGCTCCTTGTCTGGGCAATACTAAAAATATTTATATAAAACGCGACGATTTAATACACCCAATTGTAAGTGGAAACAAATGGAGAAAATTAGAATTTGCCATTGAAAAAGCAAAGGCAGAAGGCAAAAATCATTTGGCAACTTTTGGCGGAGCATATAGCAATCACATGTTGGCTGCTGCATGCGCTGGAGCAGTTTTGGGATTAAAAACATCTTGCTTTTTACGAGGCGATGAATTGTCCCAAAAAAACAACCATTATTTATTTCTAGCGAAATTGTATGGTATGGAATTAATTCCAGTAAGTCGGGACAAATACCGTTTAAAAAATGAATTGTTTGATGAAATTTTTGGTGAAGATTCCAAAGCCTATTTTATTTCAGAAGGAGGTGAAAGTGAAGAAGGCTTAAAAGGTGTTGCGAAAATAATTGCAGAATTAGATTTTGTCCCCGACCATATTATTCATGCCAGTGCTACTGGAACCACAGCTTTGGGACTTGCAAAAGGCTTGCTTGAAAACTCCATATCAGAAAATCAAACCAAAATATTTGCGGTTGCTGTGTTGAAAAATGCAGCCGAACAATTGGAAAAAATAGAAAACAAATCTTTTACAAAATACATTTCCTTGATAGAAGGTTTTGAATGCGGTGGATACGCCAAAACTACTCCAGAATTGTTGCAGTTTTGCAAGGATTTTATTCGCCAAACCGGCATTATAATCGATCCTGTTTACACAGGAAAAGCCTTGTTTGCATTAAAAGAAATGATTTCCAATGGCACAATATCCGAAGATAAAAAAACTGTTTTCTTGCATACGGGTGGCATGATGGGAATTTTTTCCGACAAGTTTATGTCCGATTTTAAATGAATTAATATATACACTAATTCATCTAACATTATAAATATGAAAAGGTTTTATAGAGCATTGCACTTCATGGAAAAGAGCTAAACATTTTTGTGCGGTATTTATAAAAAATTAAGAAAAACATACAATTTATGGCTAATTTAATGACGCCGCGGCAGCGGAGGAGTCAAGCATTTTTAATAAGACTTAAAACACCAAAATGGGTTTGGCGGTATTTTTGCCATTTTGCTAAAATGAGGACAAACTCCCATACCTATATACAACATCATACGCTTGGCTTAAGATGCTTTTAAAGGGTCTCCCATTTAGGGTGATACCACATCCCCAGTAATTACAAGTTCCTGGGTTTTGCCATCGGCAAAGGTTACATGAATGAATTTTTTAAAGAAACCCATTCTGCCCTTGGTATTGTATTTGGCCGTAATTGTGCCAGACTTCCCTTTTGAAATTGGATCTTGGGTAAACTCGGAAACGGTGCAACTGCAGCCCGGTTCGGCCGTTTTTATGGCAACCACTTTTGATGTTTTATTTTTAAATTTAAAAGTATGAATCAATTCTGGACCTATGTTCATTTTACCAAAATCATGCAGGGTATCTGCCCATACAAGACCCGCCCTATTTATGGGTTTTGATTTTTTAGTGCTGGTAAAGCTGGCCAATCCTGCAAAAAGAATTGCCAAAAAAGAAATTAAAACAGGGATGGTAAGAATGCGCTTTTTCATATCGTTACAGTTTAATTGTGAATATTAGTTGCTTGGTTTTTTGACTAAATATTGATTGGTATGACGGTAACTTCTATTTTTATGCTTTGTTCCTTCAGGCAACATTTTCATTTTGCCTTCAACATAATAATTGCGTTCCAAAACATTGTTGAGCACTATGGCGCCTTTAAGAAAAGCAGGTTCATGGTGCTTGCGTGAATAAAAAACCAGGACTATTGAATCTGTTTGCCCAGGGAACAATGAATCGTGAAATGCAGGCGTTGTGCATTGACAACCTGGGTGCACTTGGTAAATTTTTACAGGTTGGTTTCCAAAATTGTGAATGTAAAAAACGGCAAATATGGTATCACCTTGCACAATATCGGGGCAATGAATTGTGTCGGAACCTAGGGTAGTGATGCCTTCTGCATGAGAAACACCTGCTGTTTGTGCATCCAAATTTGAACCCAAAGCCAATGTGAAGATGGAATATAGAATTGATTTTAACTTCACTTTAAGGGTATACTTCATATTTCGTGCCATTTATTAATTTGCATTCTACAGACACAAATAAGGTTGACTTGCGTTGCCTATGAAAAAAAAGGCCACCCAAAGGCAGCCTTTTATTTTTATTTTTTAAGAAATTATCCTCTGATAATGATCGGTGATTTTGGTTTTTCAGGCTCTTTCACCACCATACCAGAAATGGTAAGGGTTACATCTCCTCCATTGCTTTTTACAAAAATATTTTTTGTAAAGCTTCCTGGGCGCCCGTTGGAATTGTATTCTGCAGTGATAATTGCAGTGGCACCAGCAGCAATAGGTTCACGGGGCCATTTTGGGGTTGTACATCCGCAACTTGCTTGAACATTGGTTAAAACCAAAGGTTCAGTGCCTGTATTGGTGAATTTGAAATCATATTTGGCAATTTCACCTTCGATTACGTTTCCAAAATTATGCGATACCTCTTCAAATTTAATTGTGGAAGTCTCTTGCTGCGCAGCAACAAATGGTTTTGTAGATTGACTTGTATCAGATTGAGCCCAAACCAAGCCTAAGCTTACACATACCAGTCCGAAAAAAAACACTTTCCTCATAGTTTGTTCCCTTTGCAAGTTAATTATTTAATTTCACCTTTTGGATTTCCCGTGTCTGTAGCAACCGTGCCTTCAATGGTAAGTACTTGGGTAGCACCGTTGTCGAAAGTTACTGTAACATTTTTGTTAAAATAACCTGGGCGACCTTGTGTACCAAAACTTGCTTTTACTTCGCCAGTTTCGCCAGGCATAATTGGGGTTTTGGTGTACGTTGGGGTTGTGCAACCGCAGCTAGGTTGAGCTGTTTTTACTGCAACTGGAGTAGTACCGTTGTTTGTGAATTTAAACACGATTTCAGCAGCAGGACCTTCAGGCACTGTACCAAAATTGTGAGACACTTTAGACCATTTGATGGTTTCAGCTTGTTGAGAAAGGTGGTCAGCAACTGCAGCTTGAGTAGAAGCTGAACCTGCGAATTGCGCAGTAGCAAGGGCAAATGTTACCAAAACTGCCGCACCCAAAGTAAAAATCTTTTTCATATTCGTTTTGTTTTTTAATGATTGTAGTTGTCAAAAAACAATATCTGTGCCAAAATCAAAATTGGACTTCAAAAAGGATTCGTTCAGGGCCAAAATGGGCAAATTCAGCATATTTGAACCAAAATCAATAGGCAGTAGGAGGTGTTTTAGGGTTGAATAATCCAGGTTAAAGAGCTTACCTGTAGTTATTTTTTTTGATAAAATACTCAATATACCACTTAATATGGACCATGGATTGCTTATTTTTGAAAACTACCTCCCAATGATAACTAGGAAAATCAACGAACCAAAATTGCGCTTTAGGCCTATTAAACGCGATATCTTAAAGTTAACTCCATATTGCCAGAGTGGAATCATGCTTTTTAATCCCGATGTCAATCGATAATTACATATTTGAGTCAATCAAAAACCAATTAAGTGCTTTATAAATAATTGTGTTCTAAGAAAAAAACTTACTTGTATTAGGAATAGGATAATATTTTTGGGAAATGAGCATGGGATCATTATTAAAAAAACACAACTAGCTTAACAATGGCAAATATCAATTCGAATGATTATCAAAACTGGCTTGTTTTTATAAAACAACGTATTCAAGCATCTCAAATGACGGCAGCTTTGAGGGTTAATGAGGAACTTATTGAGCTTTATTGGATATTGGAGAGTGAAATTGCCTCTATGGAATTAACTTCAAATTGGGGTGACAAACTAATCGAAACGCTGTCTAAAGATTTAATGTTAGACTTCCCCGGTATCAAAGGTTTCTCTAAGTCTAATTTGAAGTATATTAAGCGCTGGTATCTCTTTTATGATAAGCATTTTACAATTGGTCAACAAGCCGTTGACAAAATTGACGATAACGCGGCCCACTCAAAAGGTCAACAAGCTGTTGACCAAATTGACATTAACTTACTTAAACGCATTCCATGGGGACATCATATAGCAATTGTAACTAAAACTAGTAGTTTTGATGAGGCTATTTTCTATTTAAAAGCATGCATTCAGAACAATTGGAGTCGACTGGTTTTAACGGCGCAAATAGAAACGGCACTCTATAAACGCCAAGGAAAGGCAATTACAAATTTTAGAACAAACCTACCTGAACCATTATCAGACCTTGCAAGAGAAACTTTAAAAAACCCTTGCAATTTCGATTTTCTAGCACTAACAGCGTAATTAAAAGAACGTGATTTGGAAAGAGGACTTATTGAAAATTTATGCTCGAATTGGGCAAAGGGTTTGCTTATGTTGGAAATCAATTTCACCTAGATGTGGCCGGAGATGACTTCTTCTTGGACCTTCTATTTTCCAATACAATTCTAAAGAGTTTTGTAATATTTGAATTGAAAATTGGTGACTTTAAACCAGAATATGCGGGGAAACTAAATTTTTATGTAAATACAATAAATGATAAAACAAAAGACCAGAGACACAATCCAACGATAGGGGTATTGCTATGTCGCACACCTAACGAAACAGTTGTAAAATTTGCATTGCAAGGTATTGACACACCTGTTGGGGTGACGGAATATCAATTAGCAGCCGCGCTGCCAAAAGAACTGGAAAGTGGTATGCCTACAATTGAGGAAATTGAAATTGAAATTGAAAAAGAAATTCAGGAATTAAAAAGTCCAGTAGAAAAAAAGTTTGAAAACTTGAAGGAGAGGATAGCAAAACTGAAAAAAGAACCAATAGAAAAACCTGTAAGTGCAGAAAGTATTCAAAGAATCCATGAAACTTCAATTGTACCCTTATTCGTTGAATTGCTTAAACGGCTTCAAGAAATAAATCCTTTATTTATGAATCATAAGTATATATGGACAGGAACACCCCAAAATGATTTTGAGAGTTTTAAAAAATTGTGGGGACAAGAGGCGTTTCATAAAAATAATAAAGAAATCTACTTTATGTATCAATTCTTCGGGTTTAAAAAGGCTGGAATTGACCCTTTCGATAGCTCCATACGCATTGAATATTGGCTAAACCCATATAATTATGCATTGGCAATTCAAGGGGAAAACAACGGATTACCTTTAATTAAAAAGTTATATCACCAGGATTTAACACATGAAGAAATCAATAAATTTGTCGACGAAACACTATCCAAAGTATTTAGAGATTTAGACGATCAATTAAGTAATATAGAAAATAATTGAAATTTGGTAATTAAATAAAAGCAGCTGTTCAATAAAATACACAGTAACTAAAATTTTTACTAAAAAAACTTGCATAGAAAATAAATAATGTAAATGATAAAATACAATTCTTACATTGACAATGATAAAGTGCAAATATTAGGAGATCTAATTAAATCATTATGCTTGCCTAAATTCAACCTATTGTAATAAGTTTAAATGTTCATCAAAGTTTGAAACAAATCAAATACTCATATGATACTCCACCTCACCAGAAAAGTCCAAAATGTTAACAAAATAAAAGTTGTTGCTCAACCCCAAACTGAGTCAAATTGCTATTTCAACAACTGGTATGTAGATATTTTTTCTACAGGATTTAAAGGCAAATCGGCACTTGTTTTTATGCATGATATGAGTAGACTTCCCATTTCAATTCCAGGTAAATCTTTGCAAAAAGCAATTCCCCCATTTTTGGAACAATTAAAGTTACACCTACTAAATTGGGGTATATCCAATGAGGAAATCGAAAATGAATTAACTGCGGCAAACAAAATTGTTTATGCTCCCACTTCTAATAAATCCATTTTAGGCAGTATTAATAACATTAAATTGAATGCAGCGTATTCGCTTACTTATAATTATACTGACTATGGATCCATTGACTGGGCCAAAATCAATTTACACATGTCTGTTCATCTATTTTCAGTCAAAGGAAAAGGGCATTTTTGGTCGGACAAAATTATAAGGGAACATTATGGTTTGCTAGAAAAACCCAAAAAATGGGGATAATGGGAAAATTACAGAAAAATAGCTGACCCAATTTTAATCCTGGCAAACTGCCCCAAACTGGTCAGGAAAATCAAATCAGTGGTCTCGCTGCGAATCGAACGCAGATCAAAAGCTTCGGAGGCTTCTATACTATCCGTTGTACTACGAGACCAAAATCGGGTTGCAAAGTTAAGCGCGTTTTGGGCTTTCTAAAAATGAAACCCACACTTACCTTTGTAAAATCTTATGGAAATACGAATTCGCATCCGCAAACACTTGGTGATTGCCATCGCTGCTTTCCTTCTTAGTTCAGGTTTTCGCATTTATGATGAACTTTTTGAATACTCAAAAAATTTAGAAATCTTTTCAGCTGCTTATAAAGAGGTGGGTAAGAACTTTGTGGATGAGCAAGATCCAGGCAAATTGATGCGAAAAGGTTTAGATGCCATGCTGGCGTCGTTAGACCCTTATACCAACTACTATTCTGAATCGCAAGCCGAAGAGGCTCTAATGGACCGCCAAGGTGAATACAGCGGCATGGGTTGCCGGGTTATCCTACGCAAAAACTACCCCGTTGTTTCTGAAGTTTTTGGAGGCTATGCATTTTCAAAAGCAGATATTAGGCCTGGAGATATTTTAAAAATACTTTCTGGGCAAGACATGCGCAACAAAACCATTTCCGATGTGAGCTTATTTTTGCGTGGGGCAACCAATACAGATGTAGCCGTAACCATTGTGCGAGAAGGCATTTCGATGGATAAAAATGTAACAAGGTTGCAAGTGCGGTCTAAAAATGTGCCCTTTTTCGGCATGGCAGATGAGCAAACCGGCTATATCAAACTGGAAACATTTGGCCAAAACTGTGCCTCAGAAATTCAAAATGCGCTGGTAAGCCTCAATAAAGATGGTAAAATGAAATACGCAGTTTTGGATTTACGGGAAAATGGTGGGGGATTGTTGCATGAAGCAGTGGGTATTGTGGGATTGTTTACAGGCCAAGGCAAATTGGTAGTGAACATGAAAGGAAGAACCCCAGGAAGCAACAAAGAATGGATTACGCCAAGTGCAAGTGCTTTTACTGGCTTGCCTTTGGCCGTGCTGGTAAACAACCATTCCGCTTCGGCGAGTGAAGTGGTAAGTGGAAGTTTGCAAGATATGGACCGCGCGGTAATTGTAGGCAGAAACAGTTTTGGCAAAGGCTTGGTTCAGAATTATTTCCAATTGCCATACCGCACCCAAATGAAAATTACCACGGCAAAATATTATACCCCTTCAGGTCGATGTATTCAACTGTTGGATTACAGTCACCGCAATGCAGATGGCAGTGTAGGTTCAGTGCCGGATAGTCTTAAAAAAGCTTTTAAAACCAATAACGGACGCAAAGTATTTGATGGCGGTGGCATTAGACCCGATTTGATGGTAGATGAATTTGCGGGTCAGCCTCTATTAAAGGTGATGAACGATGAACTTATGTTATTTGATTATGCCAACCATTACAGAAATACACATGAATCTATTGCATCTGCCAAAGATTTTAAATTGAATAAGGATGAAATAGATCAATTTATTGAAGAAACTTCAACCGCTTTAAATAAAATCATTCTGGAAAAACTCAAAAAGAATATGTCCCAATCTTTAGGTGACACAACCTTGGCCAATAGCATTATAGAACGTGCTGGATTATATGCATCCTTAAAAACCGAAATTTCAGAGAAATTGAAAGCGTTTAAAAAACCAATCACCTATCGTTTGCAGCAAGAAATTTTGCAACGCTTTTATTTTGATGACGCGCTTTATGAAAGCAGTTTTGTGGGAGATCCAGATTTGGAAACTGCCCTCAATGTGTTGCATGATGGGGCAAAATACCAAAAAATACTACAACCTTAAATGGATTGGCTGAGTTGGGTAATATTGCCTGCAGTAGGCGCATTGGGCGGTTTTTTAGCTGGGATACTCGGGGTAGGCGGTGGAATTATTTTTATTCCATTGCTCACTTGGTTGTTTTCTAATTATGGACTTTCCAATGCCGAAATTGTAAAATACACCCTAGCAAATTCTATCTTTTTGGTATTTATTTCTGGTCTTTCAGGCATTTACCGTCAGTTAAAATCGGGTTCCTTAGACTGGCGCAAAATGCTTCTGATTGGCTTACCTGGGTCTTTGGTTTCCCTAATTTGGAGCCTTATAGTTTCGCATGGTTTTCCGCAATTAAATCATCCCCTAAATTGGTTTTCCCGTCAAGGCGATTGGTACGAAAAAGACAGATTTCAAATTGTTTTTTTATGCTTTCTTCTCATTTCCATCGGCAATATGCTTTTTGGAAAACCAGAGGATGAAAAAGGAGGGTTGAACGCACAGGAAGGCAAACGCCTTGGCTTGCAAATAGTGGTTGCATTCTTGGCAGGCACAGTTGTGGCTTTAAGCGGACTTGGTGGCGGTGTAGTTATGGTTCCCTTGTTTAGCATTGTTCTAAAAATGCCTTTGCGAAAAGCCACTGCCCTGTCATTGAGCATCATTCCATTTTTGAGTTTAGCCCCCCTTCTATCCTATATAAGTACTTCTCCTGTTCAAACTTTACCTTTAGCCCAAACCGGCTATTTGGTATGGCAATATGTCTTGCCCATCGCAGTGGCAGTGGCCATTTTCGCAAGTATAGGATTAAAAACCGCCAAAGCTATCCCCGTAAAGGTTTTGAAGATTATCTTTGCAACCCTTTCAACCTTTGTATTCATAAAAACAATATACGAAATTGTAAATCCATGAAATTAAAATATTCCATCATTGCCTTATTATACTCGCTTTGCAACTTTGCCAACGCACAAAAATTAGAATCTGAAATTGTCAAAAATTTAAAAACCGACATTACCTATTTGTCAACCGACGCTATGCAAGGCCGATTGGCTGGCTCACCAGAGGACAAATTAGCTGCGGAATATATCGCAGATCAGTTTAAAAAAGCAGGTTTAACCCCTTACAATGGACTTGCGTTTCAAACTTTCGATATCGTTCAATTTCGGATAGCCACTAGCAAATCCAAATTTGAATTCCATTTTAAAAATGGCGATTCAAGCGATGTTACCAAACTTACCCTTTTTAAAGAATATTTCCCATTGAATGAAAGTGGCATGAACGACAGTATTTTTGCCTTGCCAGTGCATTGTGGATTTGGAATTGATGCACCGAGCCTAGGATTGAATAGTTACACAGGTTTAGGCGACATAAAAGGTAAAATTTTTATCATCAGTTTGGGATTTCCTGGCGACGATACCGCAAAAAAAAGCCCTTTGATTCCTTTTGCAGAAATTAGTGCCAAAATTCAAGCTGCAATTGCCCATGGTGCCGCTGGAATTGTATTTACACCTGGTTCGCCAATGGCAGAAAAACCCAAAGGAGAATTGCAAAGAAATGCAAAAACTTACCCCATGCCCATCGTTTATATGGACAAAATATTTTACCCATTGAACAATATGTATGTAAAAATGGTAACATCCGTTGGAGCACCTACAAATAAGGCGTACAATGTTTTTGGATATAGAAACAACCACAAAAAAAACACTGTAATTATATGTGCACATCACGATCATTTGGGGCACAATGAATTTAACAACAGTTTGTATTCAGGCCCAGAAGCTATACACAATGGGGCAGATGACAATGCCAGTGGTGTGGCAGCAATGCTACAACTGGCAAAAAATTTAAAAGGCAAGAAATACAAGAAAAATAATTATTTATTTATAGGTTTTAGTGGTGAAGAATTGGGACTTTTAGGGTCAAAATTTTTTCTGCAACAAAATATAATCTCTAATAATAAAATAAATTATGCTATCAATATCGATATGCTTGGAAGGTTAGATAGTCAATCCAAAACATTGGTAATAAGCGGCACTGGAACATCTCCAGTATGGCATAAATCGTTATCCAAAATCAAAAACGACAGCAATATTTTGCGCATTGTGACATCGGCAAGTGGCCTAGGCCCCAGCGATCATGCTTCTTTTTATTTAGACAGCATTCCTGTATTGCACTTTTTCTCAGGCCAGCACAGCGACTACCATAAACCCAGTGACGATGAAAATAAAATCAACTACCACGGCATGTATTTGTCATTAAACATTATCCAACAAATGGTAAGTAATACCAACAAATCGGGTAAAATAAAATTTACCAAAACCAAAGATGTACAGCCTGGTAGAAAAAGTTTCAAGGTTACCATGGGAGTAATGCCAGACTATACATATATAGGCGCAGGCATGCGGCTCGATGGTATTAGCGATGGCAAGCCAGCCATGAAAGCGGGTTTGCAAAGGGGTGATATTTTAACAAAAATTGGAAATTACCCAGTAAACAGCGTACAAGATTATATGAAAGCTTTACAAACTTTTGACAAAGGAATGACCATTCAAGTGCAATATACACGCAACGGAGAAAATAAAACAGTGGAGGTTTTGCTCTAATGAAAATCATTGATCACATTAAAAATGCCAATGGAAAATGTCTTTTTTCATTTGAAATATTGCCCCCTTTAAAAGGGGCAGGAATTAACAGTTTATGGAACGGTATAGACCCGCTTATTGAATTTAATCCTTCATTTATAGACGTTACTTACCACCGCGAAGATTATGTTTTTAAGAAAAGACCAGACGGAACTTTAGACAAAGTTTCTACCAAAAAAAGACCAGGAACAGTTGCCATTTGTGCGGCATTGCAGCATAAATACAAAATTGACGCTGTACCCCATATTATTTGCGGTGGATTTTCTAAAGAAGATACTGAAAACGCATTGATTGATTTGCATTTCTTAGGGATAGATAACATTTTGGGATTGCGTGGCGATGCAAGAAAAGGCGATGATGGATTTGCGGCAGAACCCAACGGAAATCAAAATGCTTTGGATTTAATTCACCAAATTAAAAATATGAATGGTGGCATTTATTTAGACGAGGAATTGACCAACGCAAATGTCACGGAATTTTGTATTGGTTCTGCTGGTTACCCCGAAAAACATATGGATGCATTAAGCATGGATGCAGATATGAAATTTCTAAAACGCAAAGTTGAAGCCGGAGCAGAATTTATCATTACACAAATGTTTTTTGACAACAAAGTCTATTTAAATTTTGTAAACAATTGCCGCGAAAACGGAATTAACATACCCATTATTCCTGGAATAAAACCATTAAGTACCAAAAAACAAATTGAGATATTGCCTAAAATTTTTCACATCGAACTTCCGGAAGCATTAACCAAAGCCATTGACGCTTGTAACTCTGATGACCAAGTAAAGCATGTAGGGATTGAATGGGCAGCCATGCAGTGCAAAGAATTGATACAAAATCAAGCTCCCGTTTTGCATTTTTATACCATGGGCAAAAGCGAACAAACCAAAGCCATTTGTCGCCAAGTTTATTGATTTTGCGTGCGTACTTCTTCTGGCAAAAGGGAAGCTCTGTCGGGAAACAAATACAAGTAATGCCCCGCTTTCATTTTAAAATAATATGGATTTAAGGTAGAGGTATTTTCAATGGACCAAAAAGTAAAAAGATATTCCCCTGCTTTTAACATTGAATCATTTTTGGATGCAAAATAATCTTCGTCTTTTGTTATGGAAATGGGATATCCCTTTGTAATAGCAGAACGCATCATCGTTTCGAAACCATAACTCCAGTTGGCCTGATTGTAAGCGTCTTCCCCCATATTTTTTTTGTAAACAATAAATCTTTGTTCTTTTTGCCATTTAATATTAGATGCCTCTGTAATAAGTTGATCCATTTTTTCGGTGCGTAATGCAAATTTTTGGTAAGATTCATAGATAGATGTTGTGCGAAATATAAGGGTGTAAACCAAAAGAAATAACAGTCCGCGTTTCAATCGTTCCATAAAAAGCAAAGGAATAAAAACCGCAAACACCATAGGGTAATAAATTTGCTCTAAATATCGGTCTATAGATTGAGAAGGGGAATATATCATCCAAACTGAAAGCAAGAAAAAAACAAAACAAAACAGATAAATAAATAAAACACGGTATTGCTTTTGATGCATTAAAAGAATACTTATCCCTATTAACAACAATAGAACATCATTATAAAATTTAACTAGCAAATTTACCCCAGTGCCTATTCTCGCTGGCTTAAAAACACTCCAAATTTCGCCGTTTTTAATATTCAGCCAATACCAAGCAAATTTGCCACTTTCATATTCGCTGGCTGTAAATTTTTTCCAAAAATAATAAACCAGTAAGAAAATGAAAATTCCGATCCATATTTTCGGATAAAATTTTGAGATACTTAATGCATATATAAATACTGCAAAAAACAACAATATCAATGCCATCGGATGTGAGCTTACCGTCATGATGGCCACAAATATGAGCTTACAAACCCGCAAGAATCCTGGCATTTTTTCATGGGTCCACTTTTGAAATAACACCATAAAAAGAACCAAAAATCCAAGTCCGTAGTACAATTCAAACTGGGGGGTATAAACTGATTCGCGCAAGCCACAAAAAGAAAGCAAGGTTATAACCAATGGACCGTTCATTTTTTTACTGATTTTCCAGGTAACAAAAGCCAAAATAATAAAAAATAGAATATGGTTAACAGAATATAAAATCAATACTGCTTTTAATGAAAGATGCATCCAAATCCCCAATAATGGAAGAATTTGGGAACATGCCAAAACATATCGGCCATGTTCAATCTGAAAGAAACGTTGATTAATGGTTTTGAAAATGTAGTATCCAGCATCGCTGTTTACCCTTTCAAACCAGGCGATACAGGCGAAAACAAACAAAGCACCAAAGACTGTAAAAATAAAAATCCACAGATACCGGTTTGTCCATTTTCCCTCAAACATGGGTTTCAAAGTTATGTTTCCGCAAGCGGTTATCAAAAACTAGAGCTATGTTGCTTAAATTTGCAGGCATTGAAGGGCACCATCATTAAATCTACAGGCAGTTGGTACCAAGTGTTAGATACATCTGGAAAGGTAATGCCCGGCCGGATTCGCGGTAAATTTAGACTTATTGAAAAAGATACCAGTAACCCCATTGCCGTAGGAGATGAAGTGGAGTTTAAAGAAGATCCCGCATATGCAGATACGGTGCAGATTACACAATTATATCCCCGAAAAAACCACATTGTTCGCAAAAGCAACAAACTCAGTGCAAAACGTCAAGTTATTGCAGCCAACATGGACTTGGGATTAATGATTGCCAGCTTGGTTGCGCCACGCACCTCTTTGGGATTTATCGATAGGTTTTTGGTCTGTTGTGAGGCGTTTCATATTCCAGCCATTTTGTTTTTTAACAAAACAGATTTATTGCATACTGAAGGCAAAGAACTGCTAGGGGAAATTATGCATATTTACCGAAAAGCAGGCTACACAGTGCTTTGTGGATCTGCGATGGAACCCAATACATTAATAGAACTGCACAATAAAATAAAAGGCAAAACAGTGATGGAAACGGGCCATAGTGGTGTTGGTAAATCTACTTTATTAAACAAATTATATCCAGGCATTGGGGTAAAAACCCAAGCCATAAATATGCAACATGAAACAGGAAAACACACCACTACTTTTGCTGAAATGCATATTATGCCCGATGGCACAAGACTTATAGATACACCAGGCATTCGCGACTTTGGTGTTGTTGATGTGCCCGTAAAAGAATTGAGTCAGTATTTTCCAGAATTTAGACCGTATTTACCCCAATGCAAATTCAACGATTGCCAGCACACCAATGAACCGGAATGTGCAGTAAAATTAGCTGTAAGTTCAGGCGATATTTCAAAAGAAAGATTTTATAGTTATTTAAGTATTTTGAGTGGGGAAGATGTATTCGAATGAGGTCCGAAAAAAGCAAGCTTGCGCAGCTTTTTTCGATGACCGAATTCGTCCACGACCGCAACAAAGTGAAGCGTCGGGACGAATGACACAATTAAAAATAAATTCCATTTTAGCAAGCTTGCGCAGCTTTTTTCGATGACCGAATTCGTCCACGACCGCAACGAAGTGAAGCGTCGGGACGAATGACACAATTAAAAATAAATTCCATTTTAGCAAGCTTGCGCAGCTTTCTTCGATGACCGAATTCGTCCACGACCGCAACAAAGTGAAGCGTCGGGACGAATGACACAATTGTAAATAAAGTTTCACAAAATCTTCTGCATTACGGATTCAACAAAAACCCTATCTTTGCACCGGCGGTACGGTCAGCTCCCCGTGAACTCCCCCAGGACTGGAAGGTAGCAAGGGCAATGGGTTGTAGCGGCGCGATACCGCCTTTTTTTTTGCTTCAATTTTTGCTTCGCAAAGTTCTTAGGCAAATAAAACCCAGACCGCAGCGTCTGAATCCAATCTCCCATAGCATATTTTACCAAATTTTCATGCTTGTCTCCGGCTATAATTATTCCAATTGGTTCATTGTCCCCCTCTGTATTTTCCTCTTCTCTAAAACAATTCAAGTACAGGTTTATTTGTGCAATGTCTTGATGCTCCATTTTTTTGTCCGGTTTTTTGTTGCAATGTGTAAACTTAGTTTAAGACAAGACTTTTTTCTAATTGGAATTTTAAACTCTTTTTCAGCAATATCTACCATGGTAGAAAATGCGATGGCCTTCAT
>JBBQBB010000050.1:0-26886 GCA_038317095.1 Bacteroidia bacterium
GAGGGATCTATCCGCCGTCCGCCAATTGGAGGATCTGACTATACCTCTTCATCCTGTTAAATCCATAATAAAAGACCTTCTTAAAGATTGTCTAAAAAGTAGCGGGGTGCGGGATCGAACCGCCGTCCGCCAATGGGCGGATATGAATCTCCCAATGCAGCTTGTAAAATCCATAAAAAAAGACCATCTTAAAGATAGTCTAAAAAGTAGCGGGGGGCGGGATCGAACCGCCGTCCGCCAATGGGCGGATATGAATCTACCGATGCAGCATGTAAAATCCATAAAAAAAGACCATCTTAAAGATAGTCTAAAAAGTAGCGGGGAGCGGGATCGAACCGCCGACCTCAGGGTTATGAATCCTGTGCTCTAACCATCTGAGCTACCCCGCCGTAAAAGGTGCAAAAATACTACTTTTTTAATGCATCGTCAAATTGAATTTTTAAATTGCCAAAACCTCTAGCACAGTTGAGTAAACGGCCCCAGGTTCTAAATTTTCCATGCAACTTATCCCATCCACACAGCTGCCGCGGTAGAAACATTTGCAGCTTTTTTCTGGATGAATGATCTTTCCTTTTCCAAACAAATCAAATTCATTGGGATTGAAAATGTTGTTCATCAATACAATTTTTTTCTGCAAACCCAAAGTAAGGTGCATGCCCATGGTTACTTGGGTTACTACCAAATCGCATTGGTCTATGAGGTTGATAAACTGGGGCAACGGAAAATAGCCAAGATAAATAGCGCCAGACAATTTTTGAATTTCAAGGTTTCTTTCATTTTCTTGCTGTCCACCTAATAATAGAACTTGGTAACCATTTTTAATTGCCAGTTTTGCCAAGGTTACCCATTTTTCTATGCTCCACAATCGGGTTGTCCAGCGGTCGCCGCAGCCTGTATTGAAACCCAATATGGGTTTGGTTTTATTCAAATTCCAGGCATAGCCATCTGAAGCATGGTTGTCTAATAAATAGGGTTCTCCATTATATTCCATGCCACACAATTCAAAAATTTCGGTACAATAGTTTTTTGTATTCGCTTTGCTTACATCGTCAAACAAGCCGGTTTTGAATTTGTGTTCCGCCAATGCATTGGCCGGCTGTGTTGCTCCATCTTTTAAAATAAATCCAAATTTTTCTTTTGAATTTACCGAGGTCAATAGGGCAGAAGCTTCTTTTTCTTTATCCAAGTTTATAGCAATATCCCATTTTGAGTTTTGCACATAAAGGACAGATTCTGTATTTAATTTTAGAATCTCATGAATTTCATTTTTTGGCAAAATATCAGGAGACAAAGTAATCCAAGTGAATTTTGCATGAGGATAAATTTTTTTATATCTGGTAATAAGCGGCGTAGTGCGGATTACATCACCAATTGCACCCAATTTGATAATTAATATGCGTTTTTCAATAGGTGTATATTCCGGACAATTTGAACAATGGTATCCATTTTGCTTATGTGGTTTACAAGGAATGTGACCTAAGAAATGAATACAGTCCGGTTTATAAAACATATGGCAAAAGTAGGATTTAAGAAATCCTTATCCAAAACTGGAAATGCTTCTGTCGATAATTTGATAATTATGGACTTTTTCAATACCCTAGGAAACTAATTATATGTATAAAACGTCTTATATTTGTGGAAGGAAGAAATTGTGAGACATAAACCGTGGTTTTTTAACATATTGTTTTCGTTGTTTTTCTTGTTTTTTGCAGTCAAAACAACGGCTACCCATTTGGTGGGTGGCTATATGACTTATCATTTGAACGGTGTGAGTGGATCAAGTTCATCTTACAGGGTTACTTTATATGTTTATCGCGACTGTAGCAAAGATGGCACGGCAGATGAAGTTCCTTTTGACGATGATATAACGGTGTGCGTGTATAAAGGAGATGGGGATTTATATGGTTCCTATTCTGTTCCATTGATATCGCAAAAAGCCGTATTACCTGTAGGAAATCCTACGTGCAAAGAGATTGCAAATGCATGTTTAAGACAAGGCGTTTATGAAGGCAATATTACCCTTCAAAATAACAGTATCGGATACCATTTAAGGTGGGAGAGATGCTGCCGAAATACCCAAAACAACTTAAAAAATGACGGCGCCGGTAGGCCTTACCAAGGCCAAACGTATTATGGAACCATTCCGCCTTCTGCTGTTAGAAACAGTTCTCCCACGTTTAAAGAAGTTCCGGTGCCCTTTATTTGCGCCAATGATACAACTACGGTTGTTAATACTGCCATTGATGACGCAGTGGGTCAGATTTATGATTCTTTGAGTTATGCTTTTGTAACACCATGGCAGGGTGCCGCTACAGGCACTCCCATCATAACAAATTGTGATTTTAATGAACAGCCTCCGAACGATGTAAATTACCAAAATGGCTATAGTACACTGAAACCATTTGGAAATGGTGGTTATGCAAGTATTGACCCCTATACCGGTTTAACTACCTATTTTGCACCTTCCTCTGGCAGGTATGCCGTAGCTATAGAAGTAACTGAATGGAGAAATGGCAAAAAAGTTTCAAGCATTAGGCTAGATTTACAAATATTGGTTATCGATTGTAAACCCAATAATAAACCACGCCTTTCTTACCAAGGTGGCACCCAAACTTGGTTTGTAGAAGCTGGAGCTCAAATTTGTAGAGACATCACAGGTATTGATGATAAAGATTTAACAAATAAAATAACAGTAACAGCAGATGGCGATATTATCAAAGGAACCAACGGTTATAAAGGCCCAAAGGCTGTTTTAACTCCAGTTACAGCGGTGGGTATTCAAAAAGCAGTGATGCGGTTTTGCTGGGTTCCTAATTGCACACAATCAAAAGCGGAACCTTATAGGGTAACATTTAATGTGAGTGACGATGGTTGTCCGGCCAAATTTCGCAATGAAGCTGTGCTTATCTATGTAACTCCATTTGTTGCTCCTGAAGTTATTACTGGTCCAAAATCTGTATGTCAATTTTCGAAAAACAATATTTATATAGCCAGTAATTTTACCGGAACCAACAAGTATTTATGGCGGGTTGTTGGAGGCAATATCGTTGGCGATTCTACCAAAATAAATGTAAGTGTAAACTGGGGCGGAGGAAATTCTGGTATAGTAGAACTTTATGTAACCAGCCAATATGGATGCAAATCTCCTGTTAAAACCTACAATGTAAGCCTTTTGCCTGCGCCTTCAAAACCCAAAATATCTGGAATAGATACAGTTTGTTTAAACGCAACATCTACATTTACTTCCAGCACCGACCCTAGTGTTACCTATAGCTGGACTGCCAATGCAGGGAATATATTGGGTAGTTCAGCCAATGCCAATTTAAATGTATTTTGGAACATTGCAGGCAATCAATACGTTACCTTAACGGTTAAAAATTCTGGTGGATGTTTCAGTCAAACAGATACTTTTAGTGTATTTGTAAGTCATCCAAAGACGCCACCCGTTTCTTGGTTAACTTCGGTTTGCCCTTATAACAATGGCATTGAATATTACATAGTTCCACCAACAAAAGGATCTGTGTATAAATGGAAAATAGAAGGCGGAGTGCAATCCAAAGGCGGATTGAGTAATAAAATTGAAGTAGATTGGGGTGCCAAAGGTATTGGTTGGGTAAAAGCCATAGAAATTGATAAATTTGGTTGTATAGGTGATACTGTTGCTTTGCAAGTATTAAAAGACCATGGACTCTACGGTCAATGGGCTAAAGGAGATACTAGCTTATGCGAAAATGCCAGAGGAATAGTTTACAATGTGCGCGCTGTGAGAAATGAAACTTACATTTGGTTTATAACAGGTGGCACCATTGTAAAAGGACAAAATACGGACACCGTAATTGTCAATTGGGGGCCAGCGGGCACAGGTTCCATTGGTGTTCAATCTACCGCTTGGGATTCTGTAGATAATTTGCCATGTTCTTCGCCGGTTCGGATTCGCATAGTGAATTTGCGGCCTTATCCAAAACCCTTGAAAATAGATGGTGATTTTGAGGTTTGTCAGCAAAAAATAAATGCCAATTTCCAACTAAATGGTTTTCCAGCTTCGGTTTACGTTTGGCAGGTGAATGGTTTGTCATTTGCAGGACAAGGCTCTAACAACATTTCTTTGTCTTTAGATACTTTTGGTAGCTTTACTATGCGCGTAATGGAAACTAGTCAATACGGTTGCGCCGGACCTTGGAATGATAGCGTATTGGTAATACACCCAAAACCCAGGACATCTCCCATTGTGGGTTCTGATATTATTTGTTACCCAAAATTGACGGGTTATAATTATTCTGTTACCGGGTTTAACAACAGCACGTACAATTGGTGGATAAATGGTGGTAATATTGTTTCAGGTATTCCCAACAATGCAGTAATTGCCAATTGGAATGGGCAACAAAATTCAGAAATTAAAACCTTGGAAACCAGTGAATTTGGGTGTTTGGGGGACACAATAAGAAAACCAATTTTTATAGACAACCCAGCCATAGAATGCAAGTTGGTTACTGTAGATCCTCCGCCAAGTGGAGACCGAGATATTGTTGTTTATTACAATTTGTCAAATGCCCCACGTTACAACCAAAAGGTGGTAATTCAACGCAGGTTGAGGGGTGTTTCAACCAATTTTGGTACTGTGGGTCTGGCCGATCCCAATGCGTTGTTTTTTATAGACAAAAAAGGAATGACAGATAGCCAAAGTTATGAATACAGGGCTGTGATTATCAACCTATGTGGCGACAGCATTTATTCAAACCAACATACCGATATTTTGCTCAGAGGCGGAAAAGATGGCCTATTTACATATTCTTTAAATTTTACCGATTATTTAGGTTGGCCAGGTGGAGTCCAGAGGTATGAGCTTCACCGGTTGCTAGAAAACAAAACAGGATGGCAGTTTTACAAAACGTATTCCAGTCCTACTAGCGATAATTTTAGCAATGGCAAAGAACACTATGGCATGTGGTTCAGAATCAAAGCCATAGAAAATGGGGGATTAAACAGAGAATCTTGGAGCAACGATATAAAGATATATTTTGATCCTGTTATATTCATTCCAAATGCTTTTACCCCAGACGGCAATGGATTAAATGAAACCTTTTTACCAAATTCAGGCGGCATGAAAACCTACCATTTGCGTATATTTAGCCGTTGGGGAGAAAAATTGTTTGAAACCAATAGCACAGAAATTGGCTGGACAGGTGATTACTTAGGCAAACCAGCACAGGAAGGTATTTACGTTTATATTGTAGACTATACCGACTATTTGGATAAGCCTTATTCGGCAAAAGGAACTTTGCATTTGATTCGATAATACATTTAATTCGCACAATTATTTAAAAAACAATATAAATAAACATTCATGTCGAGTCCATTATTTTCCGAATCCACATTTGAAAACCTGAGGGCAGAATCCCAAACGTTTTCTGGTGAAACTATGACGCTAAAAGGTGCCGTAAACAAATCGCTTTTACTTTTTGTAACCATGCTTGTTCCAGCAGTTTGGATATGGTGGGAGCTTGAAAACCAAGATCCATGGATTACCAATAACATGCGCACATTCCTATTTGGAAGCCTGATTGTAGGTTTTATCATCGCATTGGTAATCTCCTTTAAGAAAGTTTGGGCACCTGCTTTGGCGCCAGTTTATGCAGCGTGTGAAGGTGTTTTTTTAGGTATTGTAAGTATGTTTTTTAACAAGATGTTTCCTGGTATCGTTTTGGAGGCATCAACCATTACATTGCTTATTTTCGGTGCAATGTTAGTCGCTTATAGAACAGGCCTAATAAGGGCCACACCCATGTTTATGAAAGTAATCGTTTTTGCAACTTTGGGTGTAGGTCTATTTTACCTAGTTACCATTGTCATGGGCATGTTTGGCGTGCAATCCTTCTACAGCGGAAATGGCACTTTGTCCATCATTGTATCTGTCGTAGTTGCAGGTATTGCAGCATTTAATTTAATTTTAGACTTCAACCTTATCGACGAACAATCAAAAGCTGGGGCTCCTAAATATATGGAATGGTATTGCGCTTTTGGTCTACTTGTAACCGTGGTTTGGTTGTATATAGAGATTTTAAGATTGCTGTCTAAATTGAGCAGTAGAAATTAAAAATAAACATTTTCAGAATATAAAAAAGCACCGAAACTGGTGCTTTTTTTTTGAATGAATTTAGTGCTTTCGCAGTGAAAAATTGGCCAATGTCGTCCATACATGGGTTGAAATTTCAAAACGCCGCAACGTCAATAGTAGATTAATTACTTGCTAATTTATTCGTATTCCAATTCCAGCAAGGCACTTTGCAATTCACTTAGAGCATGTTGTTCTTTTTTTTCTTTGGCTTTATCTATGCCCAGTCGATAAATATCCATGGCATTTTCTTTCTCGCCTTTTCTTTCTTGTAATTTTCCTAAATGGTAATATGTGGCCACGTAGTCAGGTTGGTTTTTTAAAAGGTTTTTAAAAATGATTTCCGCAGCTGCATCGTTGCCTTCACTGATGTGCTCTTGCGCCAAGGCGTAATTTAAAAAAGCATCCTCTGGATTCTCTTTCAAAAAAGCGACAACCTGTTCTTTTCGGTTCATTAAAAATGGTAACGAAATTGGAGAAAATGAGAAGAAGAAGGCCTTATAGATGCTTCTAAACTTTGGTCGATATCCAACTTGAAAAAATGGGCATCTACAGTGGCATCGATAATTTGAAGTGCATAAAAACCGGTCATAGCTAAAATACTCAAATCTCGAAAACGCCTATATTCATCCCTTTTGAAAAGCAAATTTGCATCTAAGGTAGTGTCTTTATTTATGGCGTAAGCAGCTCTAAATTGGGTATTTAATTTTCGCATCTGCTTGCGGTTCTCCAACATAAAATAGGTGGATACACCCAAACTTGCATATACAATAGGAATTTTCCAATATTTGCGATTGTACAATTGTCCCAACCCCGGCAATACGGCCGCATAAATGGATGCTTTTTTGGGGGAATGGGGATCGGCAAAGCTGAATAAATGCAGAGGTTCCTTTATTTTCACGGTTGGATTATCTGTTGCTGTATCCTGAGATTTTGCAACTGTTGCACCAAATAAAAGTAAAGTTACCAGTAATGTGATTCTGAACCGCATGTTGCAAATTTCGGTAAGACTATTGAATAAGTCCCAAAATTCGTTCCAAATCGCTAAAATTCTTGTAGGAGATGATCACTTTGCCTTTGCCAGAACCTGTGTGTTTCAGGTGCACCGCTGCATCAAGTTTGTTAGAAAATATGTCCCTAATTTTATCTACCTCTGGGTCCCAATCTGTTCCATGCATAGTTACACCTGTTTTGCGCCCTTCCTTTTTTTCTTTTACCAGGGTTTCTACAGCGCGCACACTAAGGTTTTCATCTACAATTTGGTGAAACAATTCCAACTGGTCTGCCATATCATCCATATTTACCATGGCTCGTGCATGTCCCATAGATATTTTACCCACTTTAATGCCCACTTGTATGTCTTCTGGCAGTTTAAGGAGTCGCAGATAATTGTTTACAGTGGTTCTGTCTTTTCCCACTCTATCGCCCAATTCTTCTTGGTTTAAATGGCACTCCTCCATCAATCTTTTGTAACTAATAGAAACTTCAATGGCATTTAAATCGCTGCGTTGTATGTTTTCAATCAATGCCATTTCTAGCATATCTTGGTCGTTGGCAATTCGTATATAAGCGGGTATTTTGGTTAAGCCGGCCAAGATCGCAGCCCGCGTGCGTCTTTCACCACTTATCAGTTGGTATTTGTCGTAACCCATTTTACGCACAGTTATAGGTTGTATAACTCCGTGTACTTTTATGGAGGCGGCTAATTCATCTAAGGCAGCTTGGCCAAACTCGGTTCTTGGTTGGAACGGATTTGCTTCTACTTCATTGAGGGAAATTTGGGAGACAGAACCAACAGGTTTAATTTCTCTGCTGGTAATGTCGGTATCCGCATTTTCTAATAGGGCACTTAAACCACGACCCAAAGCGGCTTTCTTTTTTATAGTATTGCTCATTCGGCGTTAAGGATAGCAGTTGTTTTTTCAGTTTGTTTTGGTTCTTTGTCTTTTAACAATCCATTTTTTTGCAAAATTTCGCGCGCTAAATTTAAATAATTTACAGAGCCGCGGCTTTCTGCATCGTGGTACAAAACTGGCAGGCCAAAACTTGGCGCTTCACCCAATTTTGTATTGCGCTGAATAATGGTGTCAAAAACGATATCTTGAAAATGCGTTTTTACATCGTCCACAACTTGGTTGCTCAATCGCAAACGACCGTCGTACATAGTTAATAAAATACCTTCTATATCTAGGTTTTTATTCAAATTGGTTTGAATAATTTTAATGGTATTTAACAATTTTCCCAATCCTTCCAATGCAAAATATTCGCATTGCACTGGAATAATTACACTGTCTGCACAGCAAAGGGCATTGGTGGTAATTAAACCCAAAGAAGGTGAGCAATCTATTATGATAAAGTCGTATTGGGTCCTTAGTGATTTCAATGCACCTTCCATCATTCTTTCGCGGTTTGGCATTTCCAACAATTCTATCTCGGCTCCAACCAAGTCAATGTTGGATGGCATTAATTCGAGAAATGGAATTTCTGTGGTTAAAATCACATCTCTTGGATCAATTTCTTGCACCAAACATTCATACAATCCCAATTTAATATTCTTAGGATCGAAACCAAGTCCAGAAGATGAGTTTGCCTGAGGATCGGCATCTACTAGAAGTGTTTTGAATTCGAGGACAGCCAGGCTGGCCGCAAGATTTATGGCAGATGTGGTTTTGCCTACGCCTCCTTTTTGATTTGCAATTGCTATTATTTTTCCCATGTGGTTTGATTTTATGATTTTAATTTAAAAGTTAACTGTTTGGCCTATGTTTAATAAATGTAGGTATATACCCGCTTTGGTAAAAGCGTCCAATGCATCCGAATGGTCTATTTTTATATAATCAAATGTATCGTAATGCATGCCTATAATATTGTTACAATGGATCATTCTTGCGGCTTCAATAGCATCATTTACATCCATGGTAAAATTGCTGCCTATAGGTAAAAAGGCTGTTTTAATATTACAGCGGCGCGGTATCAATTGCATATCCATATGCAATGCAGTATCTCCGGCATAGTAAAAACAATCTTCACTGTTGCTAACAACAAATCCGGTAGGATTTCCGCCGTAGCTGCCATCGGGCATGCTGCTGGAATGCACAGCATTTACCAATTTTAAGTTGCCAAAATCAAAATTCCAAGATCCGCCAATGTTCATAGGATGCGTTTTTTCTACACCCTGTTTTTCCATCCATACCATGGTTTCCCAAGAGCCAATGGCTGTGCTACCTGCATTTTTACAAATCCGCGGTGCGTCTTCAACGTGGTCTATATGTCCATGACTTAAAAGAACAAAATCAGGCTTTAATGCATCCACATCGATATCACTTGCCAGCGGATTTGGGCTAATGAACGGGTCAAATAGTATATTTTTGCCGTTGGTTTTTACCATAAAGCTAGAATGTCCGTAGTAAGTTATTTCCATAGTGGTGTCCGAGTGAGTCGCAAAAATATTTTGAAAGGCGTCAAACATCTATTTATTGCCCTTTTAGTTTTGTACACGATTGTTGGGAGTAACAGTTGTAAAAATGTGGATAAAGTATCGGACACCCTTATTTTTCGGTACAATGAAGATCAGTCCATTTCTAGTCTCGATCCAGCCTTTATCAAATCACAAGCAGAGATTTGGATAGCTGCTCAAATTTACAACGGGCTTGTAGACCTCGATTCCGCTTTGAAACCTATTCCAATGTTGGCAAAAAGTTGGGAAATTTCAGAAAATGGACTTGTGTATAAGTTCCACCTAAAAAAAGGTGTTCGTTTTTTTATTCAAAACCCAGAAGTTAACCTCCAGGATAGGTGGGTAACTGCCGCAGATGTTGCCTATAGTTTTGGCAGGTTGGTAGATAAAGCAACAGCTTCACCGGGTGCATGGGTTTTTAGCGATAAAATTTCTCAAAAGGCAGGTGAAAAGCCATTTTACGCCGAAAACGACAGCACGTTTGTATTGACAATGAGCAAACCATTCCCGGCCATTTTAGCTTTGCTGGCTACTTCTTACTGTTATATCGTTCCAAAAGAATTAGTTGAAAAAGATCCTGTTGCATTTGGTCGCAATCCATCAGGTACTGGCCCATTTTTTGTAAAATACTGGGATGAGGATGTGAAAATGGTGCTTTTGAAAAATCCAGTTTATTTTGAAAAAGAAAATGGAAAGCAGTTGCCCTACTTGCAAGCGGTTAATGTTGATTTTATTAAAAACAAACAAACCGCATTTATGCGCTTTGTCGCTGGAGAATACGATTTTTTTAACGGCATTGAGGGGAGTTTTAAAGACGAATTGCTTTCGCCAAAGGCAACTTTAAACCCCAAGTATCGGAATAAATTTAAACTGTTGGTAAGGCCGTTTCTCAATACCGAATATTTGGGATTCTATTTAGATACTCTCAAAAAGGGAAAAAAAAATGTATTGCAAAATGTGCATTTAAGAAAAGCATTGTCTTTTTCAATAAATCGCGAACAAATTGTAAAATACTTTAGAAATGGGGCAGGAGAGCCAGGTGTTTTTGGGTTTGTACCTCCAATATTGCAAAAGGACGGAAAGGTTCCTGGGTACAATTTTAACATTGAAAAAGCCAAGGAAGAATTAAAGTTGGCTGGCTTTCCAGGCGGAAAAGACTGCCCTGTATTCAATCTAACTACAACGGCAGACTATTTGGATTTGGCTGTATTAATTAAAAAAGGCTGGGCTAATATTGGAATTACTGTGAATATAGATGTTCAAACTGGAGGCATGTTGCGTCAGATGCGCAATAAAGGAGAGCTTCAAATTTACAGGGGTAGTTGGATTGCAGATTATGCAAGTGCAGAAAATTATATGACTTGTTTTTACAGTAAAAATTTTAGTCCAAATGGCCCAAATTATACCCACTATAAGAATTCAAGCTTTGATATGCAATATGAAAAAATCGCATTTTCTACGCAATTGAATGAAAGTCAAAATGCAGCCTTAGAAGCAGATTCATTGCTGATGTCTGCAGCTCCAATTGTGGTTTTGTATTATGATGCTAGCATTCGATTAATCCAAAACCATGTGCATAGGCTTTCAAATGATGCCATTAATAGGTTGTTGCTAAAAAGGGTGTCTAAAACAGCGGATAAGCGCAAATAAACTGGCCGACTCACTTTGTCTAGCTTCTGCGAGACAAAATTGGGTAAGGTGTTGTTGCAATGTCATTTCCATCAACATCAACAAAAGAATGGGTAGGGCAATCTCCCAAATCCTATTTTTAAAATAGGGACACGGTTAATGTTCGGGTTTGACCTCCATGTATATTCTCTGTTCATTCTTGCTCATGGTAATCCACTTCTTCTGCGGGCATAGGTTCCTCCAAATGTGCATTTTCCACTTCCGTGTTCAGTGTTTCTAAGGCTTTATTGTCGGAGGTGGTGCTTTGAAGCCATAGTTTTCCCGACCTTTTTAGCACTTGGCAATGCAATCCAAATTGATTTTCAAATTGGTCTTCCAATGCTTTCACCGTAAAGGATTTTTGCAACACAAATGCTCCGATTTTATGCGCGTCACCAGCTTCACCCACTGAAAGCGTAAGTGGCAATCTCGCGTTTTTCGGACTGGCTTCGCCCGTTTCATGGGGTATAGAAAAAAAGGCCAAATCTAAAAATGGAAATTCCTTTTGAAAGGCATGGTGAATATCCTTCAATAATGTTTGATTGTTAATTTGTAAGTCCATAACGTCAAGTTTCGGACAAAGTTAATGAAGGTAATTGGAGAATAGAGTGACTAAAGTAGCGTTATTCTGGGCTACCGCCATCTACCCAGCATTGCAATACTTGCAAAACAGAATCTGACAATTTGGGCGCTTTTTTAGGCATAGGGTCAAAACCAGCAAGGTGGCGAACTGCACCCATAAATTTTGATTTTTTGCTTTCGGCCGATATCAAGGCGTAGCTGGTAAGTTCTATACCACCCGCTTTGTATTGGGTGCTGTGGCAACCGCCACAATTGGCATCTATAATGGGTTTAATTTGGGTAGTAAAAGCAGGGGTGTTCTTGCATGCACTGGTGGTTCCAGCTTTCTTGCAGGTTGCCGCCATTGTAAGCACTGCAACAACAATTGCTGCCAACAAATTTGTATAATTCCTAGATTTCATAACTAGGGCAAATATATGTAATTTGTTTAAACAAATGAAAATAAGATTCATTGGGTATAATTTGAAATGGAATACCTTTGTCCTTTGGTTAAATTATGAGCACCGCATATTCCCTCGATCAAACTTTTGAAAAAATTGTATTTTCAAGTAATATTTTGCCTATGGGGGAGTATGAGAATTGCACTTTTTTACAATGTGATTTTTCGAATGCTGATTTGTCCAATTTTAATTTTGGCGACTGCAATTTCGTGTCTTGTAATTTTAGCAATGTAAAACTATTCAGTACCACTTTTAGAGAGGCCCACTTTGCCGATTGCAAACTTTTGGGTATGCCTTTTCACAAATGCAATCCTTTTTTATTCTCGGTAAATTTTGAAAACTGCAATTTAAATGTTTCTGTTTTTTATCAATTGAAAATGAAAAATACCCGTTTTGTGAATTGCACACTTAGAGATACAGATTTTAGCGAAGCAGATTTAACCCAAGCGGTTTTTGACCGTTGCGATATGGCTGGGGCTATATTTGGCAGCACCCTTCTGGAAAAGGCCGATTTTAGAACTGCTATCCATTATTCCCTAGATCCAGAGCAAAATCGCATGAAAAAAGCCAAGTTTTCTCAAACCGGGCTGATGGGTTTGTTGTTGAAATACAATTTGGATATTTCTTAAGCTGTTTCTAGAAATATAGGAATTATTTTAAATTACCGTGCTGATCTGTTTTAAATAAAAAAACATCTGAGCCATTAACCCTTTTGCCAAAACTATTTGTATTTCCTGTAAAATAAATGGTCTCATTTGATATTTGTAACGCATACCAAACATAGCCTGATGTTGCAGTGGGGTAATAATTAACCCAAAGTATATTGCCGTTTTTATCTATTTTACATAAGTATGGTTCTGTTACAAATTGGCCGTCAGGTTTGTGTCCGCCAGATATAGGTATTTTTAGCGGACTGTGGATCTCTTTTACTGGCAACACTCCGATTTCCACCTACTGCAGCTATGATAGCCCGAATGCGAGCTTTAACTCCCGGTGTGTTAAACAATTCAACTTCGGTAGATCCTTTGGGTTCTGGTTATCCTTGGTATAAGCCTTATCAATTTGCTGGTAACATACCAACTTCTGGCGTGGATATTGATGGTTGCGAATTTATTGTATTCGGGCTTTTTGAGGTTAAATCTGCTACTGGAAGGAAACGGTATATTGCTGAGTCGAATTAGCTGAATGCATGCATCGGCTTTGCCCGTGGAAAGCAATTTATTTGCGGCATATAATTTGTCCAAACAGGCTTGGCTGAACAAGGGATTTGTCAGTATGCTCAGTAAGGTTAAACATAGGGCATTAGATGGAATTTTCATAAAATGAATTTGCAATACAGTATATTTGATAATACCTAATGCATTATAGGTGCTATTTTAAATGAACGGAGTATTTTAACAGGATTGGTTCTATTGGAGAAAAGAAAATAGGTTGCGTAGAAAAAATACCATTCATTTTTGTAGCTTTGATATCCCAAATTATGTCAGAAACTTTAACTATCATCCTCAGCAGCGGGCTGTTTACAACCATCACATCTGGAATCGTAGCTTTGTATTTTAACCGCAAAACTGAAAGATTGAAAGCTGAAATCGCGCATGAATTCGATTTGCGTTCAAAAATCCAAAATACGGATTTTGATTGGAAAAAGAAATCTGCAGAAATTCTGGGGCAGGTTTATGTGCATTTAAATCGCACCCGGCTTGCATTTGACAGTCAATATAGTAAGCTCAATGCTTACGATCCGTTTTTAGAAGATGAGGTTATGCTTGCATCCAATAAATTGATTAGAGACGTCATCCTTTCCAACGGCCAATATATTCCACCACATTTGCTGGAACAAGCAGGCAAATTGGTCGAACATTACGACGCTTGGTTGGTGAAATATAACAATGTTCGGGTTGTTCAGAAAGACACTTCAACGGTTCATATTTATGTGGGCATTTTAGATGAAAATGGGAAGAAAACACTGCCCTTTCCAACTAAAGCAGAAGATCTTTTCAGGTTGGCGTATGAAGTTTTGTTTAATGAAATAACCCATAGTAAATCGGCTGTTTTCGTCAATTAAAATTTAGTACTATATTAAGAAAGGTAAAAGATAAATCGTCTTTTAAACAGGAATAAAAACGAAATCAAAAGACCCCAGGGGGGTCTAACATTTATAACCATGGGTGAAAAACACCTAAAATAAGCCTTTAAAAATAAAATTATGAAAAATCCCAAAACTGTATTAAATTTGTTTGAACAAATATGAAAAAAGAATTGGACCGTAGAAATTTCTTAGCGCGAATTGGGGTTGGAGTAGGGGCTGCATTTACAGCACCTATTGTTGCTTTGGCCAAATCTATGCAAGATGCCAGTTTTGAAAAAAAAGAAGCGATGAATGAAAAAACAATATTAAGCACCAAACCCCTTGGATTTCAGTGGGAAACCGCAGATCCTTTTTTGTTTTGCGTGCACCACGAAGATTATTTCCCAAAAGGGAACGAGAATATGGGTCCGGGTGATGCGCTGCTGCAAGGCCGGCATATGGGCGATGATTTTATCATTAAAGATGGATTTAGAATGTACCATGGAAAAACGGTACCGGGTTTTCCGGGTCATCCACACCGTGGTTTTGAAACCATAACGGTGGTGCGCAAAGGGTTGGTAGATCACGCAGATTCATTGGGTGCCGCTGGCAGATACGGCGATGGAGATGTGCAATGGATGACCGCTGGTAAAGGAGTGCAACATTCTGAAATGTTTCCGTTAATTCACAAAGACCAAGAAAACACTATGGAATTGTTTCAAATTTGGTTGAATTTGCCCAAAAAAAACAAAATGGTAGATCCCTATTTTACCATGCTATGGAAGGAAAGTATTCCAAAATACACCCATTTGGATGCGCAAAAAAACAAAACAGAAGTAGAAGTTATTGCTGGCAAACTAGAAGATAAAATAGCCCCATTGCCACCACCCAATAGCTGGGCCTCCGATGCCGAGAATGACGTTTGTGTCTGGAACATTACCCTCGAACCCAATGCAACTTGGACAATTCCTAAATCCAAAATTGGCGTCAACCGAAATTTGTATTTTTATGTAGGTGATGAAATTAACATAGCGGGTGAAACCACAACCAAATACACAGCGGTGGAAGTATTGCCAGACAAAGATATCGAAATTGTAAATGGTGCAAAAGAATCCAGAATTCTAATGCTTCAAGGCAAGCCCATTGCGGAGCCTGTAATGCAATACGGTCCATTTGTAATGAATACCAAAGAAGAAATTATGCAGGCGTTTGACGATTACCACGCAACCCAATTTGGCGGTTGGCCTTGGCCAAAAACAGACCAAGTGCACGACAGAGCCCGAGGTAGGTTTGCAAAACATGCGGATGGGAAAGTGGAGGAGAAAGGTTGATTTTTACTGATTAACGGGAAAATTTTGGGTCAGCCTATACTCCGCCGCCGCGGAATGGAATTGATAATAAAAGTTTAACTACGATCTTTCACCTTACGCAAAGTAGGATGAAAATGATTGCGACAAGTTGGTGCTAGAAGGGAAAATTCTAATTTTATTCTTACACGCCCATACCGCAGAGGATTGCATTTGCATTTCACAACAATTTATTCAATTTTGGACCACTTCGGATTCACCAAGCCCATATTTGGCCCTATACCGCGTTTAAATTTTGGATAATTGTGCTTTAAATTGGCATCTACTTCATCTGCAACTTCTGGCGGGGTTTTAAATACGACAACGGGGAAATTTTCAGTAGCAAAACCATCAAAATCTTTTGCCCATTCTTTGTGGTTGTATACGCAAACTGGCAAACATGCCGAACAATAAAAATTATTTGCAAAATAGGGGAAACATTTTCCGGTATCTACCAAATATCGGTCGTTCCCCAAATGGTCTTTGCCCGCCTTAGGATCCCTTTCGTCGGGGATGGCATTGGCTGGGCAATAAATGCGGCATGCACGGCAAGTATCGCAAAACGCGGCAATACCCGCATCAATGGGTTTGTCGCATTCCATTTCTATACTGGTAATGATGCTACCCATGCGAAAAAGTGGTCCCAATTTTGGGTGAATGATGCTGCCATGTCTGCCAAGTTCACCAAATCCAGCTTTTAGTCCTATGGGAACATGCAATATGTCGCTATCGCCAATGGGGTGTTCTATTTTGCAAGTATATCCAAGACTGCGGATGTAATTGGCAAATGCAATGATGGTTTCGCCCAATGCATGGTAAATGCGCAAACATTCTATGGCCGCTTCTTGGCTCGGTACCGTTTGAAATGCCTTGTATTTCATGCGTTGTCCCAGGGCAATGGCATATTTTTCAGACACTGTTTTTCCCCTATAAATATCGCTGGGTTCTATCATACAAATGCCCACAATATCTGCACCCAATTCTTGTGCTTTTGCCTTTATCGTTTCGGCAGCTTCTGTGGTGGTTTTAAAAATATGTTTTACAGGATTTACTTCCCCTTCAAAACGCAAATATTGATCGTTGTAAATGGAATTTAAAATATCATCCGCTTCCTTTATGTGAATTTTTCTACCGCCAATGGCAGCGTACCAAGCATCCCAATTGAATGCAGGCGGGGATAATGGACTACTAGATGTCATACAATAAATCTAAAAATAATTTAAAATAAGACATTAATATTCTTTTTTCTTGACCAAAAAAAACCAATCATTTTCAATGGGTAAATAACCCTGTTCGTAACAATAAAAATAAACCTTGCCTTCTTTGTTGGTAAAAGTAGAAGTAAAATATTCAAAATTAAATCCTTCAGAAAGCAATTGTTTTTTATTGATTTTTGCAGTTGTTATTGGGTTGTGTTCCGCTAGAATATTGCGGTTTTTGCGCAAAATGGCATTGATGCGTTTCATGTAGGCCGAAATATCCCCATTTCGCTTATTGTTATAAATACTGCGGCAATTGTCGTCACAGAATTTTTTATCGGCTCTGCCTTTGATTACCGAACCACATTCCAAACATACCCTCTCCATACTGCGATAATAAACATTTCTTACGAAATTCCGTAAATTGCATCCATGAAAAGTTGCAAATTCGTGTTTTTTCTAGTCTTTTTATTTGAGTTAAGCTTACAGGCCAAATCTTGGAACGTAGGTCCAACACGAATTTATACAAAACCAAGCCAAGTTTCTACTTTGGTAGCAAACGGTGATTTGGTGTTGGTGGATGCAGGCATTTACGACAATGATGTGTGCAAATGGTCAGCAAATAATTTAACATTAAGAGGGGTGGGTGGTTTTGCGCATTTGCGTGCCAATGGCAATAATTTTGGTGGCAAAGCCATTTGGGTTATTGCGGGCAAAAACACATTGGTGGATTCTATTGAATTTTCTTTGTGCGCTTGTATCGATAAAAATGGAGCCGGTATTCGCCAGGAGGGAAGTGGATTAACGGTGACGCATTGCTATTTTCACGACAACGAAAATGGAATCTTATGCGGAGCAGATACCAGCAATGTGGTAGATATTCGGCATTGCGAATTTTACAACAATGGCGCCGGAGATGGTTATTCACACAATTTGTACATAGGCCATATCAAAAAACTTAACTTTCTATACAATTATTCGCACCACACCAAAGTGGGACATGAGTTGAAGAGCCGCGCCAACATAAACATCATACAATACAATCGTTTCGACGATGGAACAGATGGCACCGCAAGTCGCAGCATAGATCTGCCCAACGGCGGAGTTGCGGTTTTGGTAGGCAACGAAATGATCAAAGGACCACAATCGCAAAATTCAAATTTGGTGGAATTTGGACTCGAAGGATTGACAAACTTGGGGCCTCACCAATTCTATTTTGTAAATAATACGTTGGTTAATCAGCGGAGTCTTGGCAATTTTATTACCCTTATTGGTGGTGTAGATAAAGCAGTTGTTAAAAACAATATTTTCGCCGGAAACGGCGGATTTACTTTCAATACACCTACCATTTTGGATTCTGCAAATAATGTATTTGGCACACTGGCTCAATTAAAGTTTACAGGCGTACCCAACCAAGAATATGAACTCAGTGCCACGTCTCCGGCAGTGAATATAGGAAAAAACGCAGGTTTGGCGGGCACTTATTCGCTATTTCCAAATTATGAGTACAAGCATATTGCCAATTTTAAGAATCGGGTTATGTACAACAACCTGGATGCAGGCGCGCATGAATATGGTGGTACAACCAGCAATATTGCCTTCCACATGGGAGGTGAGATTTTTCTCTATCCCAATCCGACCAATTCCACTGGATTTTATTTTAAATCGGAAGAATTGGGTTTAATAGAAGTGTACGATGGATTATCTCAAAAAATGGGATCTTCTGTATTAAAAACATCCACATCAGATGCATTTATTCCCACCGAAAATTTAGCAAATGGCATTTATAAAATTAAATTTACGGGGAATTTGCACTCCTCAATCCATTTATTGCTAATGCAGCAATAATCTTGTATAAACCTTTATGGTAAAGGATTATAACGTTTTATATTTACGTTTGCATTCGATTGCAAACGGTTATATACGGAAGTAAGCGGAAAAACTACGGGTAGATTTTTGGGGCAGCTACATCTTTGCATCAACAAATCGAAACACAAAATTATTTTAACTTACACATTATGAAAAATCAAATTATGAAGAATCAAATCAAAGTTTATGGAACCGTGACCAATGCACCAGAAGTGGTAACCTTACAAAGCGGTAAAATGTACGCTAAATGCAGGTTGGTAACCTATGCTGAAATTGTGGACACAGAAACGGGCGAATTAAAAAAAGCCAAGCAATGGCACAATTTGGTAGCCTGGGGTGCCAAGGCATCTTTTATCGAGAAAACCATGGTAAAAGGCAGGAGAGTGAGTGTGTTGGGCACATTAAGAGAAAGCAAATACACCAACCAAGCTGGCAAAGCTGTGGAGATTTGCGAATTAAATATAGACAGGGTGTTGCATCTCGGCGAAGTGAAAATACCAGTGATTAAAGTGGCAAGCTCTTGTTAATTGTAAAAATCAAATTATAAATACATACAAATTATGAAAAATCTCAGAAATTCAGTTCAAATTATTGGAAATGTAGGCAATGCACCTGCAGTGGTAGAATTACAAGGTGGCAATTGGGTAGCTCGGTTTAGTGTTGCCACCCATGAAAACATAAAAACAGCGGAAGGCAAAAAGGCCAGTACACAATGGCACACAGTCGTTGCATGGGGAAATACGGCCAAATACGCCGAGAAGCATTTGTTAAAAGGCACATCTGTAGCCATAGAAGGCAAATTGGTAAACCGCAGTTGGGAAGGAAAAGATGGTAAAAAACATGAATCTACCGAAATTAAAGCAAACGAGATATTGTTAACCAACAAAGCAGTTGCAGAGGATAGCCCTACAGAGAAATCAAAAGTGGAGAAAAAACCAAAAGCAGATTCGAAAAAAGCAGCATTAGATTTAAATTAACACCCAAAAAAAACAAATTATAAATACATTAACATTATGAAAAACTCAGTACAAATTATCGGTAACGTAGGAAATGCACCAGAAGTGCGCGAATTGGAAAATGGCAAAAAAGTGGCACGTTTTAGTGTAGCTACCCATGAAAATTACAAAAATGCCAGCGGCGAAATGGTTGAAAATACCTCATGGCACAAAATGGTAGCCTGGGGCAGTATGGCTGGTTTGATTGAAAAGCATGTAACCAAAGGCAAACAAATTGCCATTGAAGGCAAGCTCAACAATTCGAGTTACACTGGTCAAAACGGGGAGAAAAAGTACATCACGGAAATTGTGGTAAACGAAGTGGTTTTCACAGGAAACAAACCTACAGTAGAAGCTTAAATTAGAAGATATAAAATATGAAAAATTTAAGAAATTCAGTTCAAATTATAGGCAATGTTGGCGGTGCCCCAGAAGTGCGTGAATTGGAAGGCGGCAAAATGATGGCAAGATTTAGCGTAGCCACAAATGAAAGTTACAAAAATGCAAAAGGAGAACAAATATCTACCGCAACTTGGCACAACTTTGTAGCTTGGGGTGCCAATGCAAAATACATCTCCGATTTTCTGAAAAAAGGGAGAGAGGTTGCCGTAGAAGGCAAATTGTCAACCCGCAGTTACCAAGACCAGAATGGCGAAAAAAGAACCGTTACTGAAATAGTGGTGAATGACATCCTGCTTTTGGGCGCCAAACCAACAGCCGAGTAAACCGTTTCTTTTTATTAAATGTAACAAAACCCGGCATTGTCGGGTTTTGTTTTTTTGGGTTAATTCAAGCTTGATTAACCAACTTTAGCGAAGCGAAAGCAAAATATCCTTAAGATGAAAATAGAGTTAAAATCACCAATATGCTTTGCCAATTAGGCAAAAAAAAAGTGAGATATTTTATGAATTCCTGAAAAGGATAAAAAAAGGATGGAGATTTAGCGGGTTCAAACCCTCATGCCAAGGTGGCGCGATGCTTTTGGTTCTACCTTAGGGTACTTTAACGAAGTTTATTCTTCCATAGGTGTTACTGCAACAGTCGATAAATTTGAAGCAGAAACACCATCTGGTAGCGACTTTATGGTTGCTTTAAATGATTTATTAATTGCAAAAGAATCGCCATCGTTAGATTCGACTACCTTGGAGTTGGAGATATTGTATTCTAAAATAAAGTAGGTATGCCTAAATTTATTATTTTTCTCCTGGTTATTGTTCATGCCCCACAAGCACAGCGCGCCGCCACCAACCAGCGCAATGTAAACCCTAAATGAACAAAGATTAGGATTATTGGCTCCCTTTGTTGTAAATAAAGGTATTCTAATTTGAGAAATTTATAAAACTTTCTATGTAAACAAAGAAGAAAATCCAATAGTAGTTCTTTCTGTCCAACAATTAAAGTTTCCAATGTGGGATAAAATATTTGCATTTGGGTTACCACCAAACTTATCTATTGCCAAAGACATCTTTACATTAGATTGCTCTGCCGGCCGTGGGGTTTAGACTTATCTTCTTTAAAAAAAATCCATTTGGTAACTGATGAATACAACCATAATCCCATAAAATGCAGCATCAAAAATGGAACCGGCACAAGAATAAAATTGCCTGAGCAGTATAGTTTTAATTTGTTTCACAAATAAGTAGGTTTATGTGGTTACAAAATTCGTTTGAGCATCCAAAAGGGGCATTCCGTATAAAGGACAAAAACAACCTCAAATTGGACAAAATGAAATAATAAATCTTTTTAAGGTTTACCAAAAAAATGTAGAATAGCCCAAACAGGCTTTGAAAAAATTTACTTTTGAAAGCAAGAATGATTGGATTTCAACCCATCCATGGAAATGGCATTTTGAAAAAACAGAGTCTCCTTGCATTTTTTTCAATACAGCAGCGATAATTTCACACAATTTGCTTATTTTTGCCGCCCATTCAAAGGAGGAACCCTCACATTGAGTACAAATGAAATTCTAAACAATGCCGAAGAGAACGTCGAGAACGTTACTTTGGAAAACACGCCCGAAACCATGCCTGTTGCGGAAGAACAAGCGGTTATCGAATCTAAAAAATCGACTTCCAAGAAAGAAAAATCAGGTTCAAACGAACCCGTTACTGCCCATGACGATTTCGATTGGGAAGCAGATGAAGCAGGTTTTCAAACCTATTCTGTTACAGAACGTAAAACTTTAGAAGACAATTACACAAATTCTTTTTCGCCGGTGAGTGAAAAACAAGTTGTTAAAGGTCGCGTAGTGGCTTTAAACGACAAAGATGTAGTAATCAACATTGGTTTTAAAAGCGATGGATTGGTTGCACGTCAGGAATTTCGTGACATGCCAGACTTGAAAGTGAACGACGAAGTAGAAGTTTTTGTGGACATTGCTGAAGATGCAATGGGACAACTGATATTGAGTCGGCGCAAAGCCTTGCAGGAAACTGCATGGGATAAAATTACCGAAGCCCACAATGCCGATTTAATATGCACTGGCTTCGTTCGCAGTCGTACAAAAGGTGGTTTGGTTGTGGATGTTTTTGGCATCGACACTTTCCTCCCTGGATCTCAAATTGATACCAAACCTGTGCGTGATTACGACCAGTATGTTGGTAAAAATATGGATTTCAAAATTGTGAAAATCAATGACGTTTACAAAAATGTAGTTGTTTCTCACAAAGCACTGATTGAAGATGATATTGAAGCACAAAAATCTGTAATCTTGGGCCGTCTAGAAAAAGGCCAAGTAATTCAGGGTGTGGTTAAAAACATGACCAGCTTTGGTGTATTCGTAGATTTGGGTGGAATTGATGGATTGTTGCATATCACAGATATTAGCTGGGGTCGCATCAACCATCCTGAGGAAGTATTGAAATTGGACGATCATATCAATGTAGTAATCCTTGATTTTGACGACAATAAAAAGCGTATTTCTTTGGGTCTAAAACAACTTACACCGCATCCATGGGATGATTTGACCGCTGATATTCTTGAAGGTACACATGTAAAAGGCAAGGTAGTTTCTGTTGCCGATTACGGTGCATTTGTAGAAGTTAGACCAGGCGTTGAAGGCTTAGTGCACGTGAGTGAAATGAGCTGGAGCAGCCATTTGCGCAACCCTTCTGAATACCTAAAAGTAGGCGAAGAAGTGGAAGCTTTGGTTTTGGCTTTGGATAGGGCTGAACACAAAATGAGTTTGGGTATCAAGCAACTTACACAAGATCCTTGGGTTAACATCGAAGAACGCTATACTTTGGGTAGCAAACATAGCGGCGTGGTTAAAAACCTTACCAGTTATGGATTGTTCCTAGAATTGGAAGAAGGCATCGATGGTCTGGTGCACGTTTCTGACCTTAGTTGGAATAAGAAAATCAAACATCCTAGCGAATTCACCAAAAAAGGCGATAAGTTGGATGTTGTGGTGCTAGAAGTAGACAAAGACAACCGTCGCTTAAGCTTAGGACACAAGCAATTGGAAGAGAATCCATGGGATACTTTTGAAACCATATTCACTGTTGGAACCGTCCACGAAGGTACCATCATGAGTATTGGTGAAAAAGGTGTAAATGTTCAGATGCAGTATGGTGTGGAAGCATTTGCTCCAAGTCGCCACATGAAAAAAGCGGACAACAAATTGCCTAAAGAAGATGAACTTCTATCCTTTGAAGTGATCGAATTCAACAAAGATTCTAAACGTATCATTGTTTCGCACACCAATACATGGAAAGCTGCTGAAAAAGCCAAATTTGAAGATGATGATAAGAAACGCGATGCTGCACGTAAGAATGCAACCAAAGCGGTTAAGAAAATCAACTCAAATGCACAAGCAACCACCCTTGGCGATATGGACGCACTTAGCGAACTAAGAGCCCAGTTTGAAAAAGCTGAAAAAGGAAATAAGAAGGAAGCCAAACCAGCAGTAAAGGCAGAGGCTAAAGTTGAAGCTAAAGCAGAAGCTAAAGTGGAAACTAAAGTAGAAGCTCCTGTTGCTGAATCAACGGAAATTGTAGCTGAAACTGCGTCTGAGGAAGTAGCAGAAAAACCTGCTAAAAAAGCCAAAGCAACCAAAACTGGAGATGATTTAAAAACCATCAACGGTGTAGGTCCTGCATTCGAAAAACGTCTTAATGCCTTGGGTATTCATACTTTCGCAGATTTGATTGCCTTAACAGATGATAAAATTGCGGAGTTGGAACTACAAGACAGCATGACCAGTTTGGATCAATGGCACACTTGGATGGAAGAAGCCAAAAGCTTGTCCAAGTAAATCCCAATTAACCTATAAAAAAACCTGCTCTAATCAAGCAGGTTTTTTTTTAGACTAAGTTGATTGGATTACTTTGCCAATTTCATCAACCGCACCAATTCCTTGCGGTTCTCTAACATGGGCCAATGGCCGGCATGGGCAACAGATACCAGCTTAAAATTAGCATGGCCTTTTATGGTATTTTGAATATAGGGTATGGTTTGCTCCATGGTAAACAACCGATTGGGAATTAATGGGTCGTTCTCTCCAAAATAAATGGTGCAAGGGGTTTTCATTTGAGCCAAAAGTCCTTTTACTGGTCTATCTATCATACTCGCAGTGTAACTGGCAATTACGTCAGAATCGGGTACTTTAAATTTGGTTTGAATGTTCTTAGAACTTACCGTGGGAATTAGAAATTGTTGCATAAAACTTCCCATACTTAAACCTGATTGAATGATTTGCTTTTGGTAGTCTGCGAATTCTTCGAATCCCGCTGGGGAAATAAGAACAAGCTCCTTGGCAAAACCGGGATGCACCAAATCGAAAATTAGTGCCACTTGGGCTCCCAAGGAATGTCCACAAATAATAGGTTGGTGGATGTTAAAATGGTCAAACAAATTGCGCAACTCCATAGCAATATTGTAAATGTCTATGGCAGATTTATCGGCTTTGCTTTCTCCATGTCCGCTAAACTCTGGAATAAATATTCTATGCCCTGGATAAACTTCAGTAATAAATTCACCAAAGGCTGCATTGGCACCCAATCCGTGTAAAAAAACTACATTGGGACTTGTTTTCCCGTTGTCGAAAATGGAAATGGTTTTATAATATGAATGGTTAAACAAAATTTTACTTGTTTGCAAATATGGCACAAACCACGGCTAGGATATAAACAAAAGCGGCTGATGTTTCCACCAGCCGTTTTATAAGATTTAGGTTATTGAGAATTAACTTTTAGAAATTACCCAATTGGCAACCTTAGGTGCAAGCTCTTTTTGAGATTTTCCACCTACAAATACACCGATATGCCCACCAGGGAATGCATACAGCTCTTTGTCTTTGGTTCCCACTTTATCCATTATGGAAATGGTACTTTCGTTAGGAATAATATTATCTTCTGTGGCATAAACATTCAAAAATGGCATATCCAAATTTTTCAAACTTACTTTTCTGCCACCCAATTCAAATTCACCTTTGATCAATTTGTTGTCTCGGAATAAATCTTTGATGTATTTGCGAAACATTTCACCTGCAATATCCGGACAGTCGTTTTTCCACTGTTCCATACGCAAGAAATTCATCAATTTGTCTTTGTCTTTAAGGCTGTCCATAACGCTAAAGTATTTGCTAATGTCTGCACTAGGCTTTAACATGCCAAAACCAGCATTCAACATATCTGAAGGAATAACACCCAAATTGTCAACCATCGCATCTACATCGATGTCTTTGGTCCAGCGGTAAAGCATGCAAGCGTTTGTGCTAAAATCAAAAGGAGCAACGTAGGTAGTTAGCGATTGTATTTTGTTTGCATACAAAGAGGCATAAATGGTAAAAAAAGTACCGCCTTGGCATATGCCCATTGCATGGATTTTGTCGTTTTTGGTGCTTTTGCGAATAAAATCTACCGCGTCATTTAAATAGCCATCAATATAGTCTTCCATGGTTAAATAACGATCTTGGCGGGTAGGGTAACC
Organism: Bacteroidia bacterium; assembly: GCA_038317095.1. Taxonomy (GTDB): domain Bacteria; phylum Bacteroidota; class Bacteroidia; order NS11-12g; family UBA955; genus JAGXTF01. The sequence goes on from JBBQBB010000050.1 coordinate 25,668, forward strand.
CCAATCCATAATGTATAGATCTAGGCCTTCTTCCATCAGTTTTTTTACCAAACTGCGGTCGGGTTGTAAATCCAAAACATCATGGCGATTTAAAAGCGCAAAAGAAATAAGGACTGGAATTTTACAAGTTGCATTTTCGTTATGATAATGGTAAAGTTTCACTTTATCACTTTGCCATACAAGCTCTTTTTTACTCGTTGCAACTTCTACTTTATCTATATCTTGCAACATTTTATACCCTTCAACCATGGTATGGCTGGATTTTAACAATTCTTGTGTGAAATCTGCTATTTGGTTCATATTTTATTTTTCAAAGGTCAAGAAAAAGCCCTTTGTTTCCAAAGGGCTTTTTCCTTAATTTTTATTTAATTATTTCGTTGCTTTTTTTGCAGCGGCTTTAGGTGCAGCGGCAGCTATTGGAGTCTCTTCAACTTCCGCAGTGTTTTCTGCAGCTTTTTCCATTGTGCGCATGCGTTTTTTCAACTCATATACAGTTTTGTAAAGCTCATCCATTTCTGAACGGGGTACCAAAGGAATGTTTGCAAACATGGATTCCATCTGGCTATCCATAGCACCTTTAATGCGGTGACTCAAAGAACTAGTCTCAGCTTGTACTTGAGAAAAGGTTTCAGATTCAAACAATTCTACAAAATGTCTGTCGCTGATAGTTAACCACTCTTTAAAAAGGTCTTGCATGTTAATGCTGCTCATATCCACGCCAGATTGTGCTTTTTCTGCCATTTTAATTCCCATTTCATCCATTGCTTTCATGCCTGTTAAGTAGGTCATGTATTTCATTTGGCTGTTAAGAATTTGGTAACGGCTGCTCATATCAATAACCGAAGCCATGATTTCAGTATTCTTGGTAAACGCGTTTGGAGCAATTAATTTGGCAAATGGAGCAACAGCATTTTGCATTTGGGTATACATGTTGTTGTAATTGCTCAACGACTCAGTAAACATATTTACACCTTGTGGCATAAACTGGTTCATTTGGCCACCAAAGTTTTTGTACATGTCCATGCCTTGCTTGCTGAAGTTTTGCATGCCTTCGTTCCATTTTGTAGAACCGTCATTAAACATGTCTTTCATACCTGCAGGCATAAAACCAAAGAAACTATCCATAAATTCTTTGTAAGCTTCTGGCTTTAATACGTTCTTTACCATATCCGCATTGAAACCAGTGGTTTTCATTGCTTCCATAACTGGCTGCCACAAT
>JBBQBB010000051.1:0-26287 GCA_038317095.1 Bacteroidia bacterium
ACAAACCACAAGCAATTATTCTCGATATGATTTTGCCAGGAATTAGCGGACATGTTGTATTGCTTGAATTAAAAGCAAATCCAGCTTTAAGACACATACCAGTTCATGTTATTTCGGCCAAAGAACGTTCGTTGGAACCAATTAGAGAAGGAGCCGTTGAGTATTTAATGAAACCTGTTGCAAAAGAAGATTTAGAAGAAGCTTTTAATAGAATTGAAAATTTTGTCAGCAGAAAAATGAAAAATCTGCTAATTATTGAGGACAATGAAAATTCGAGAAAGGCAATGCGTATACTTATTGGCAACGGTGATGTAAAATGTTTTGAAGCAGGAACTGGTACTGAGGCACTTGCTCTGTATCAGCAGAATCAAATTGATTGTATTATACTAGATATTGGTTTACCAGACATCAGCGGATTTGACCTCATTCATAAATTAGAAAAAATAAAAGACCACAATCTTCCGCCTGTTATTGTTTATACAGGTAGGGAACTTACAAAAGAAGAAAACAATGAGCTTGAAAAATATGCAGAAAGCATTATTATAAAAGGCGTAAAGTCGGAAGAAAGATTGTTAGACGAAACAGCTCTGTTCCTTCACAGAACAATAAGTAATTTGCCAAAATCAAAACAAGTAATTATACATAATTTGTATGACAAAGAAACTGTATTTCATTCGAAAAAAATATTATTGGTAGATGATGATATGCGAAATTTATTTGCATTATCAAAAATATTAAAAGAACGGGGTATGGAAATAATAAAAGCAGAAAATGGAAAAAACGCTTTAGAAATGCTGGAGTTGCATCCCGAAATGGATTTGGTGTTAATGGATATTATGATGCCTGAAATGGATGGTTACGAAGCAATGAAACAAATTCGATATCAGGTGAAATTCAAAAATTTGCCCGTAATAGCACTCACAGCAAAAGCCATGAAAGACGATAAACAAAAATGTATTGATGCAGGAGCAAACGATTATATTACTAAACCTATTGATGTAGAACGCTTGCTATCACTAATGCGTGTGTGGTTAAGTAAATAATGCGTTTAAACATGTTTATAAACCAGAACCGTTATAATTAATGAGTAAAAATTTAATAAAAATGAAAACAAATAATGCTGTTAAAATTTTATTGGTAGATGATCTCCCAGAAAATCTGTTCGCATTAGAGTTAATTCTTGCTGACAAAAAGTATTTTTTTGTGAGAGCAAATTCCGGCAATGAAGCTTTAAAAATTCTGCTACATGATCAAGATTTCGCTATTATTTTGATGGATGTGCAAATGCCGGAAATGGATGGTTTTGAAACGGTAGAATTAATTCGTGAAATTGAAACGCTTAAAAATGTTCCAATTATTTTTTTAACTGCCAGTATGGATAATGCTAAACATATTTTTAAGGGATATCAGGCAGGTGGTGTTGATTATATGATTAAACCACTTATTCCAGAAATATTAACCGCTAAAGTTGCTGTTTTTGTAGAGCTATATCTAAAAAAACATGAATTATTAATTCAAAATGAAGAGAAAGAAAAACAGGCAGAAGCGTTAAGATTTGCCAATAAAAAATTACTTTTTCAAAGTGACGAAAAAGAGAAGAGAGAAGCAGAATTGGTAATTGCTAATAAAGAGATGGCTTATCAAAATGAAGAGAAAGAAAAACGTGCAGACGAATTACTCATTGCCAACAAAGAACTTGTATATCAAAACGAAGAGAAGGAAAAACGTGCAGCTGAATTGGTGATTGCCGACAAAGAACTTTTATTTCAAGACCAAGAAAAAGGAAAACGGGCGGATGAATTAATTCTTGCCAACAAAGAACTCGTATTTCAAAACCAAGAAAAAGAAAAACGTGCAGACGAATTAATCATTGCCAACAAAGAACTTATATTTCAAAACAAAGAGAAAGAAAAACGTGCGGACGAATTACTCATTGCCAACAAAGAACTTGTATTTCAAAATGAAGAAAAAGAAAAACGTGCAGACGAATTAATTGTAGCTAATAAAGAACTTATATTTCAAAACGTAGAGAAAGAAAAACGGGCAGCTGAATTGGTGATTGCCGATAAAGAACTTGTATTTCAAGGCCAGGAGAAAGGAAAACGGGCGGATGAATTAATTCTTGCCAACAAAGAACTTGTCTTTCAAAACAAAGAAAAGGAAAAACGGGCTAATGAATTAGTCATTGCTAACGAAGAACTTATATTTCAAAACCAAGAAAAGGAAAAAAGAGCAGCTGAATTAGTCATTGCCAACGAAGAGCTTATATTTCAAAACGAAGAGAAGGAAAAGCGTGCAGCTGAATTAATCATTGCCAACGAAGAACTTTTATTCCAAAATGAAGAAAAAGAAAAACGCGCAGACGAATTAATCGTAGCTAATAATGAACTTTTATTTCAAGACCAAGAAAAAGAAAAACGTGCAGACGAATTAGTCATTGCCAACAAAGAACTTATATTTCAAAACGAAGAAAAGGAAAAACGTGCAGCTGAATTAGTCATTGCCAACAAAGAACTTTTATTTCAAGACCAAGAGAAAGAAAAACGTGCAGACGAATTAATCGTTGCCAACGAAGAACTTTTATTTCAAAATGAAGAAAAGGCAAAACGTGCAGCAGAGTTCGTGATTGCTGGAAAAGAACTTGATTTTCAAAACGAAGAAAAAGAAAAACGGAAAATTGAAAATTGAAAATTAGAAGCACTTAGTAATTCTCTAAAAGAAGCAAAAATGCTTGCGGAGTTGGCAACGCTAAATGCAGAAGAGGCAAAAGTTTTAGCGGAAAGAGCATTGCAATCCAAACAACAATTTTTATCGAATATGAGCCATGAAATTCGCACCCCTATGAATGCAATTCTTGGATTTACGAAGGTGCTATTGAAAACAAATTTAGTCCCAACCCAAAAAGAATATTTGGATGCTATAAAAATCAGTGGCGATGGATTACTCGTGCTAATAAACGATATTCTTGATTTAGCAAAAACAGATGCAGGGAAAATGACATTTGAAGAAAAACCTTTCAAAATAGAATTCTCAATAGCAACAATGCATCAGGTATTTGATTTAAAGCTTAAAGAAAAGAATTTAGAGTTGGTGAAAGAATACGACTACAAAATTCCAGCGGTATTGATGGGCGATGCAGCACGTTTGCACCAAATTCTTTTAAACCTGTTGAGCAATGCTGTAAAGTTTACAGCTATAGGAAAAATAACAGTAGCTGTTCGTTTATTGCATGAAGATAAAAAGAAGGCAACCATAGAGTTTGCAATTTCCGACACAGGAACAGGAATAGAAGAAGACAAATTAGAATCCATTTTTGAAAACTTTCAACAAGCAACAAGTTCCACTTCAAGCTCATTTGGAGGCACAGGGTTAGGACTTGCCATCTGCAAACAATTAGTAGAAAAACAGGGTGGAAGTATTTCAGTAAAAAGTACAATGGATGAAGGTTCCACGTTTAGTTTCACGTTAAGTTTTCAAAAAACCAATGAAGAAAGTAAAAAAGAAAACGGAGAAATTGAATTGGAAAAAGAAAATAAGGTTATAAAAGTATTGCTGGTTGAAGATGTTAAACTGAATCAATTATTGATGAAGATAATATTAGATGACTTCAAATTTGAATATGATATTGCGGACAATGGAAAAATCGCAATTGAAAAACTGCAATCAAATACTTACGATATTATTTTAATGGATTTGCAGATGCCCATAATGAATGGGTTTGAAGCAACTGAATATATTCGCAAAACGATGAAATTAACAATTCCAATTATTGCTTTAACAGCCGATGTAACCACAGTGGATGTAGAAAAATGCAAAGCAGTTGGCATGAACGACTATGTTTCAAAACCACTAGATGAACAAATTTTATACAGTAAAATAGTTGGGTTATTGCATTCAAAATTAGCCCTTTAGGCATCAATTTTAGTTGATTAATTATAAGCGTCTTGCATCCTTTCCTCGCTGCAATGGTGATGAATTGCTTTATTTATTTTCCGTCATCGGAGCCTATGCGTTACAATTTCTATTTAGCCCGTTAACGCCAAGGCAGCATGTTCGAATTTTATTGCAATTCATTTTTTGGTACACAAAAATATTATGGCTCTGCATAATTTATTCGTTTTTCTATTTGTTACGCAGAGATACACTGAGGAAAATACAGGAGCTACACAGAGAGATTGAGCCTCTGTGTAGCTCTTTCCGGTCTCTGTGAGTCTCCGTGTAATTCATTTTTTGGTAGACAGAAAAATTTTACCAATTTCTACAGCATAACCAAAGTAACCAACCAAATGACAACAGTGGCAACGTCTAAAAACACAGAAAGCGGCGTAAAACCTGACCTAGAAATAAAACCTTCGTTAAGCGTTATTTTAGAAAGGGGGTGAGGCAATGAAGCAATTCATGACAAAAATATCAAATGAAAAGTAATTACAGAGCAACAAAAGAATGGGATATATATGGCGGTGGCTTCTTTGGGGTGTCAAATAAAGTATAATCTATAAATATGGTCTGTCATACACGACCAATGCGGAGTTGCGTAAGTTGCGATGCCCTGCACAATTGAATACAACTTAGACTGAACTGTTCTTTTGTTTGTGCAGATATGACATACTGGCCCGTGCAACCACATACGCAAGGCCTAGAGTCTCGCATACAGGACGCTGGGGTTCGTGGCGGCGGGTTCGTTGAGGAAAATGGCACTTGGGGGTGCAAAGGCCGCAGAGGAAAAGGAAACGAAGACCTGCCTCCGTTAGCGTCAAGGACGCAAGACATGGAAAACAAGAAAGTGAAACTGACCCCGTGCGGCTTATCCTTCCTCACCACCGGCTATTTTCTATAAATTCTTGCAACCAACAATCCCCCTAAAAAATATTTTTCTTGCGAAACAGAGAGAGTTAATTGGTTAAATACTGTATGGAAATCAGCGAGGGTTTTTACATTTAGGTTGCAAAAAATACGAAAAAACAAATAGAGTAATTTTAATATCCCTGTGGCAATGATTTTTTTAATGGGTTTTGCTGGAATGTTAAAATCGGCAAAATACCAAGTTCCTTTGTCAGTTAATCGGGTGTAAAGTGTTCGCATGGCAATCTGCAATTCATCTTTTGCTAGGCAGTCTAGCACATATGGAGTGACTATTAAATCGAATTTTTCATGTTTAGGAATGCTATCCCAAGAAGCACAAATGAATTGGATGGATTTTAATTTTTCTGGGAACTGTTTTTGTACTTTTATTTTCGCGGCTGCGGTCATTGCGTCTGAAATGTCAACATAACAATAGGTGTCTGATAAGTTATTTTTTAGGAATTCAAGTAATAAATAACCAGTGCCGCCCCCCAAAATAAGGGTGTTGGAAAAATGCGCGCGGTTTGTCAATAGCCAAATTTGGGACATGCGAATGTTGTTTAAGGATCCGATGCTTGAAATTATATCGTAAATTGGGGCAATTCGATTAAATCCGTTCCTAACCTTACTTTTGTCCATAAAAATAATTCACTGGCAAAGGTATTTTGGTTTTTTGATTCATCGTTATTTTATGGTTTTTTGTGTTAAGGGGAAACCGAACATTCTAAACAGTCGAATTTGTATATTAAAATTCGGCATTTACATAAAACATATCCAAATTTTCAGTCCCTATTCTATTAATCTTGCCACCCTATTAGAATTGCGAGCCTGGGTTTAGAAATTCAAGCTTTCCATTTAATCCCTTATTTTTGCGGTTTATGCGATTGCAATTTGGTATGTTGTTTTTCTCCTTCAGCAGTCTTGGGGCCCAGATTGTGAATTATCCGCTGCACAAGGATGGCATTGAAACCAATGAGCCTAGCATCGCAATCGATCCAAACCATCCTAATATTCAAATTTTAGGTTCCAATACAAGTTATTTTTTTACTTCTGAGGACGGCGGTATATTATGGAATCCGGTTTTTCTAAAACCAAAAGAAGGTTTTTATGGCGATCCAGTTGTATATATCAACAGAAAGGGAGATTATTATGTTTGTCATTTATCCAAAAATCCTTTCAAAAAATGGCCCGATCAATTTGACCGGATTGTTTTTGAAAAAAGTACCAACAGTGGAAAGACATTTGAATCTGTGGGTATAGGATTAAATGGAGCCAAAATGCAAGATAAGCCTTGGTTTTATGTGGACGAGGGAAAGAAGAGTAAATTTAGAGATTGTATTTATGTGGCCTGGACTGAATTTGACAAGTATGGCAGCAGATTGCCTGAGGATTCATCACGCATTCGATTTTCAGCGAGTAGCGATGGCGGAAGCAGTTTTTCGGAGGCCATTACTGTAAGCGATTCTTGCGGGGATGCAGCCGACGAGGACAATACTTTGGAAGGTGCCACTATGGCAACAGGCATTCATGGTGAACTTTATTTGGTTTGGGCGGGTAAAGGTAAAATTTGGTTGGATGTGAGTACTGACGGCGGCAAATCATGGGGCAAAGACAAAGCAATCGCTGAGCAAAGAGGCAGTTGGAATACAGAAGATATTCTAGGGTTGATGCGGAGCAATTCAATGCCGTTTATTACATCCGACGCTAAAGGTTGTTTGTATGTAGTTTTTGGAGACAACCGCAACGGCGACCAAGATGTGTATTATCTTTATTCTGAAAATAAGGGAAAGTCCTTTACAAGCCCCATTCGCCTGCACAATGATAAAGTTGGAAATGGGAAAGACCAGTTTATGCCTGCAATTTGTTACGACCAAAAGAAAAAAAATGTTTATGCAGCATGGTATGACAGAAGAAATTCTGAATATAACGGCTATACCGATGTTTATATAGCCCAATTGCACGGCAAAAAACCAGGGAATAGTGTAAGGGTGAACGCGGAAAGTTTTTGTGTTCCGAGTCCTAAAATTTTCTTTGGCGATTATTTGGGTGTTGCTGCTGCCAAAGATGAAATAAGGATTGCTTATGCCCTTTATGACAGTGAAAAGGATATTGTGACGGTTCATATAGCAGGCTTGCAGGCTAAAGCATTAAAAGCTCAAAATATAACCCAACCATTTTTGCAAATAGACCAATTGAAAGATACAGGATTGGTTTATATCCATTTTAACTTGCCTGGCTATAAAAGTTGTACTTTGGAAATGCTTAGAGGGGGTCAAATGATATACAAACAACTTTTCAATCCGCTGGTATCTGCAGACAATGAAATTCAAATTCCATTGCAAAAATTACCAGCAGGGGTTTACAAGGTAATACTGTCATTTAAAGGTAAAAAAATCGAACGCGATTTTTATATTGAACGCATGTAGGTGTCGATTTTGGGGTGTAATTTGATTTTAAATTGCCCGCATTCAATGAATTTCTTACATAAAATGGTTTTTAAGTATAGAAATCCTTATTTTTGCCGTCCTTTTTTTAAGAAAACTATGGCTATTATTCAAAAGCTTAGAAACTCTGGCGCAGTGGTTATTGCAATTATTGCGGCACTTATTCTATTCGTAGTCGGAGATATTATCTCCGGCAGCAAAATATCTGGTATGGGCAAAGACGACCAAGATGTGGTTGGTGTTATTTTTGGTGAAAAATTACACGAACCAGAATTAACCAAGCGCGCACAAGAGGTTTATGCCAGGGAATCTGAAAACCCCAATTTTAAAGTAACCGAAAACACGGAACGTGAAATGTTTGAGCAATCATGGACTTCCATACTCCGTGACAAAACAGTGGCTTCTCAAATTAAAAAAGCCGGTTTGTATATTTCTGAGGAAGATTTCAATGAAATGGTTGCTGGCGAATATCCTGCGGATCAGTTGAAGCAAGAGCAAAGTTTGCAAACCGATGGTAAATATGACCCGATTAAGCTTAAACAATACCGCGATCAAGTTCAAAACAATCCTAAAGCAAAAGCCCAACTGTTGGCTTTCTTTAATGATATGAAAGAAAAAACTATTGAACAAAGGTACGCGCGCTACATTAGCAAATGTGTTTATACCCCTAAAAATGAACGCGGGTATAATTACATTGCCACAAACCAAGGTGTTGTTGGCAAATTGGTATCTTTAAATTTCAATACTGTGTTGGACAAGGATATTAAAATTACCGACGCAATATTGCAAGAATATTTAGACAAACACAAAGAAGAGTACAAACAAAATTTTGATTCTAGAGACATCTCTTATGTAGTTTGGGACGTTATTCCTAGCAAAGGCGACACGATGTATGCCAATGACCAAGCAGATGCTGCGGCAAAAGCCATGGCGGCTGAAACCAAGCCAGATACTGCGGGTGAAGGTGTTGTTGGGTTTGTATCACGCGGAAAATTACCCGCAGATGCACCCAAAGAAGTATCAGAGCAAGTTTGGCCTTCTACCCTTTTGCAGGTTGTAGGTCCATTTTACAAAGAAGGAAAATATTCCATCTACCAAAAAATTGCTGAAAAAAGAGACAGTATGCCTATGACGCACGTAGCCCACATACTTATAAAATTTGACGGAAGCGCGGCACCCAATAAAGTTATTATTAAAGATTCAATTGCGGCTTTGTTAAAAGCAAACGAATTGGCCAACCAAGTGCGCGGTGGAGGCGATTTGGGGAAATTAGCTGCGGAATGGAGCATGGATCCAGGTTCTGCAACCAATCAGGGTGATTATGGCTGGGCAGATCCAAATACATACGTTCCAGAATATAAGGCATTCTGTATTCGCGCCAAAAAGGGAACTATCGAGGTTGTTAAAACACAATTCGGATATCATGTTATGAAAGCTTTGGATGATCCAGATTTTACCCAATTGAAATACCGTGTAAAAACAATTACAGTTTCTCCTGGACCTGAAACGGTAAAGTTGGTGAATGTGGATAGCCGTAAGTTTTATAGCTCTATCAACCAAAGTGATCCTAAAAGTTTTGAAGCTGTACGCGATAAAATGGCATTAACACCTAGATTGAAAAAGGGGATTAAAACCGACGACAGAAGCATACCTGGTTTGGATCAAGCAGCGGATACCAAAGCCATCCTAATCTGGTTGTTTGAAGACGGTCGCAAAGCCAACGATGTTTCAGATGTATTCGCTTTTTCTTCTCGACATATGGTTGTATTGACAACAAATGTTCGCAAAGCAGGGTACGCAACTGTGGCTGATGTGAAAGAAAAGTTGGAACCACTGGTTCGCAATGAATTGAAAGGTAAAAAATTAGAAGAGAAATTTTTAGCGGCAATAAAAGCTAGCAAAACGCCTGAAGAATTGGCACAAAAAACGAGTGGAACTTTAATAGACTTAGATGGTTTAAAAATGGGTGGTAATTTTATCCCCCAATTGTATAACGAACCCCGCATTTTGGGCGCAATATTTGGTGTGAAAGAGCAAGTATTAAGCAAGCCTGTTTCTGGCGCTAGTGCAACTGTTGTAATTTGGATCAACAGAAAGGATAAAGTTGAAGTTCCTAAAGCTGGATTAGAAGATGCAATGGATTTTATGAACCAACCCCAATATCTGATGAATCGCTTGCAAGAAGTATTGCGTTCATCTGCAGAGGTGCAAGATTATAGATACAAATTCAGTTGGAATTAAACCTTAGAATATTTATTAACCCTTAGATTTGATTACCCACGAAATTTCACTGGACAATTTTTACAAACAGATTGGGTTTATACTTGATCAATGGAAGCCACATGGACTTTCACTTAATTCTTATCAAAACGTTGTAATAGGAGGCTTAGGGGGATCTGGTATTGGCGGTAGAATTTCCAAAATACTATTTTCTCCAAATTTTCCAGTACCCATTGAAGTAGTATCCGATTACCATTTACCGGCATTTGCCAACGAAAAAACACTTGTTATTCTTTCTTCTTATAGCGGAAATACCGAAGAAACCCTCAGTCTTTTTGCAGAAGCCAAAAGTCGCGGATGTAAAATATTGGCAATTTCCAGTGGTGGTTTTTTAACCCGTTTTTGCGGCGAAGAAGGCATTCAATGTTACCTTGTAGAAAAGGGTTATCAACCCCGTATGGCTTTGGGTTTTTCACTTTCTTGTTTGTTGTTGATTTTGGCTGAATTTAACCAAAGGCCTATTGCTGATGATTTGCATAAAATAGCAGTGGAACTGTCTAACAATGCTAGCCATAAACAAAAAGCAGCTGAGATAATTGCTGCTTTTGGAACCAATGCCCAGAACAAATATGTGGTTGTCTGCGATGGTGCTTTTGAGGCTGTAGCTATCAGGTTTTGCCAGCAAATTCAAGAAAATGCCAAAGGAGAAGCCTTTGTGAGTGTGCTTCCTGAGGCCAATCACAATATGATTGAATCTTATTATGAAAAGCAGAATACAAATTTTATTTTTCTAAATAGTGGAAACAATCCTAAGATTGACATGCGTTTTGCTTATTTGAAACAATTGTTGTCTTCCCACAACAACGTTCCAGTAGAATTGGGGGTGCCAAAGTTTTCATTGTCTCGTATTTATGAAGTGATTCATATTTTAGATTGGGTAAGTATTTATCTCAGCAATCAAAAAGGGGTAAATAACATGGAAGTCCCTAATATTTCGAGATTGAAAACTTACTTGGATGAAAAAATAGGGTAAAAGAGGCTACTTTAGCCCGAACCTATTACTTTCGTACGTAAGTTTTTCATTGTTCATCAAAAAATTATACGGTAAATTTGGATATGTAGCTCGTTTTTGGCTGTGGGTTTTCCTGTTTTTAAATGTGCAGGCTGAAATCAATGCCAGAAATACCAACGATTCTGTGCAATCCGTATTTATTTTAAGGCAGTGTGATAGTTTTTTGCGTGGTGGAAATTTTGCACAATCACTTTTAACTGCAGAAAAAGCGTATGCAATTTCTCAAAGTATAAATTGCAAAAGGTGCGCTGCAGAAGCTTTACATGCAATTGGGAATGCTTATTATTATTTGGCAGATTATAAAGTTGCCATTGGCTTTTTTAACAAAGGAATTGCCTTAAGCAGGGCATTGGGCTACAAAAAGGGATTGGTTTATGGGTCCACGGATTTGGGACTCGTGTATTTTGACCTTGGAGACTATGCCAATGCTTTAGATTATTGCACAGAAGGCAACAACTATGCGCAAGAAATAAACGATCCGTCATGCATGGGGATGACGCTAAACAATCTTGGTATGGTATATGAATATCAAGGAAACTTTGCATTGGCAAATGAATGTTATTTGAAGTCTTTGAATTTGAGATTAAAACTAAATGACAAACCAGGTCTTGGATACTGTTATAACAATATAGGCAGCATTCAATTTAGGAATGGCAATTATACTCAATCTCTGGCTTATCACTTAAAAGCATTGAGTTTGCGGAGAGAGATAAGAGATGAATATGTAATTTCGACCAGTTTAAATAATGTAGGACTGGTTTATGAAAAACTTGGAAATGTAAAAGCAGCAGAAGAAAACTTACTCAAATCTTTGCGTATTTCTGAGATAAATGGCAATAAGTATATGCTCGGCGAAACCGAAAGGTTGCTAGCCGAGTTTTATTATAGAAAAGGCAATTTGGGGAAGGCGAGTAATTTGGGTTACGCATCTTTAAAATCGGCAGTGGAAATAAAAGCGTTAGATCTTCAAAAGTCGGCGCACCAAATTTTATGGAAAATAGCGGAAAAACAAGGGGATATCAAACTAGCATTCGGGCATTTAAAATCATATGAACGTTTGAGTGACTCTGTTTTTAGCGAAAAACAAGTGGCAAGAACGCTGCGAATACAATCGCGTGTGGAAAAAGCAGGAAATAGCGACCGAATTAGGGTAGAACAGATAAAAAAAGAGATTGCAATCAACAGTAAAGTGCGGCAATCGAGGTGGATATGGTTTGGTTTTATATGTATTTTAATTTTAATGATATTGTTATTGGTTATTACCGGACGAATAAATGTAAATATCTTAAAACAAAAAGCGGTTTCTGAGCATGCACTTTTTGGATTGCTGCCGGCTCCACGGAGAAAAAAGCTACCCAAAGCATATGCCCATGTTTTTCTATATACAAGCATTAATTTGGCCGCAATAAATGCGCACGAACCCGATAAAGATGAAGCCTATATTGAATTTTTTACCAATACATTTGATCAATATGCCGAAAAATTTGGAATGGTTAAAGTTTATACCATTTCAGAAGAATTTGTGTTTTATTCATCAAGCACCCAAACGGTTGAAAATGCTGTTTATAGCATGACAAATATGTGTTTGGCCATACTTGAAACATTTAACTCAAATAAAGACATCAGTCAATATTCAAATTTATTTCCTAAAATAGGGATTCAAGCTGGCGAAATTTTTGATAACATTGTAGGAACTAGGTATGCCGAATATGAGAATTGGTGCCAACCTGTGGAAGAAGCAGCCGCAATATCAATGAAGCTTGCACCCGGAAAGTTGGCGGTTTCTTTGCGTGTTTGGAAATTGCTGAAAATAGGCTACCGTAGCATGTTTTCAGGGAATTACAATGTGTCAGATAACAATTACGATTCCTATTTCATCATAGAAAAAAATGAAAATTAGGATAAAGTTTCTGGTATTTTGTTTAAGTTTTTTTGCTTGTGATGGCTATGCTTTGCCTGCTGCCGTTGTTCTCAATGATAGCAATGGTTATTATGATTTAACGGCTAGTTGCGAACATTTTAAATTTTCACAAAAATCTCTAAATATTAGGGATATACAGAAAAATTTTAAAGAATCAGATTGGGAAAAAACGCAAAAGGGAAAACTAAATATACCTGTGTTTTCTGAGGCAGAATGGTATCGATTTAAATTAATTTCCCATTCAGTTTCAACCTGGTACCTCGATTTTGACAATCCACTTAGCGATTCTATTGATGTGTATATCTTCGCTGGCGGGGAGGTTCAAGAGATTCATTTGGGAGACCGCTATCCGGCAGTATTTAAACCCATAAATACGGGGTCTTTTTTTACACCCTTAAATCTTCTTCCTGGGATTGAATTTACAGTCTTCATCAGGGTGGTTGCAAAAGACCTTACAAGATTTCCAATTGCCATTTATTCTCTAGAAGCCAAAGCCAACAGCCAATCTAACAAAAATCTATTGTACGGTATTTTCTTTGGATGGATAGGGTTGATGTTGTTGTATAATTTCTTTGTTTTCTTAACCACAAAGGAAAAAGCATATTTATACTATTGTCTTTATAGTTTTGGTATTGGTATGCTCATTGCAACTCTCGAAGGGTACTCATTCCATTATTTTTGGCCAGAAAATATTTGGTTGCAAGAAATAATGCCGCCTCTTTTATCAGGTATTGGTGGTATTGGTTCGCTGCTTTTTGTAAAGTATTTTTTAAATACAAAACAAAATGCACCTATTGTTAATTTGATTTTAACATTACTTATAGCATGGGATTTTATTTCGTTTTTAGTGTTATTTATTGGCAATACTTCTACAGCCAATCTTATGGTTCAAGGTAGCGCTGTATTAGGAAGTATTACAATAATTTTAGCGGCAATCATTGTTTTAAGAACAAAATACAGACCGGCATTGTTTTTTGCACAGGGTTACCTCATTGCCAACTGCGGAGTTATTGTTTATATATGCGCAAACTTTGGGGTTTTACCTACAAACAATTGGGTTATTGCTGCGATTCCATTTTCAACTTCTATAGAAATAGCCCTTTTATCAATGGCGCTGGCGGATCGCTTAAGTTTTACATTAAAACAAGAAGCAAAAGCACGATTGATTGCCCAAAGAGCCATGGAAAAAGCCAACCGTGAGTTAGAGCAAAAAATAAGCGAAAGAACTTACCAAATTTCGCGGCAGAATCAAATTTTAGGCATTCACCGTAAAGCTTTAGAACAACAAAAAAGCGAAATCGAAAATGAAAGGCAAAAATCCGACAATCTTTTGCTCAATGTGTTGCCTAAAGATGTAGCAGATGAATTAAAAGAAAATGGCAAAACCAAAGCCCGTTTTTTCTCAGATGTTTCAGTCCTTTTTACTGATATTGTTAATTTTACGCAGATTTCGGAAAAATTAGGACCTAAAAAATTGGTGGAGGAATTGGATTATTATTTTTGTGAATTTGATAAGATAGTCGAGAGAAATGGTCTAGAGAAAATAAAAACCATTGGCGATGCTTATTTGGCTGTAGCTGGCATTGGCGATTCAAATGAAAAACATGCAACTTGTGCAATTAACGCAGCCATAGAATTGGTGGATTTTGTCAAAAAGATTACAGAATTAGGGGAGAATCATTTTTTTCAAATCAGAGCTGGAATTCATAGTGGACCTATTGTAGCTGGTGTAGTTGGCGCAAATAAATTTGCCTTTGATATCTGGGGCGACACGGTAAATACTGCGGCGAGGATGGAACAGAACGGAAAACAGGGCCGGGTGAATGTTTCAGGTCAAACGCACTTGAGAACACAAAATGAGTTTGTTTTTGAACATAGAGGTAAAGTTTTGGCGAAGAATAAAGGAGAATTAGATATGTATTTTGTAACCCATATTGAAAAAAATAGTTAACCATGGGTTAGATTCGCAGCCTAAATCATGAAAGTGACTTTTTTAGGTACAGGAACATCCCAAGGCGTCCCCTCTATTGGGTGCAACTCTCCCGTGTGTCTATCTACAGACCCCCGGGATAAAAGGCTGAGGTGTTCAATTCACCTTGAAGTGAAGGGTTTAAGCATTGTCATTGATACCGGCCCAGATTTTCGATACCAAATGATAAGGGCCGGAATAAATAGGTTAGATGCAATTTTATTTACGCATGAACACCGAGACCATACCGCCGGTTTAGACGACATGCGTCCATTTAATTACCTGCAAAATGCTGCAGTTCCTGTTTATTTGCGCCAGCGGGTTATGGATAGTTTTTACAAACAATACGATTATATATTTTCAGAATTTCAATATCCAGGGATTCCTGAATTGGAATTTAACATTATTGAAAATAAACCATTTAAAATTGATGGCGTAGAATTTATTCCCATTGAAGTAATGCACTATAAATTGCCGGTTCTTGGCTTTAGAATTGGCGATTTTACCTATATCACCGACGCCAATATCATTTCAGAAGCAGAAATTGAGAAAATTAGAGGCAGTGACACTGTTGTGTTAAATGCATTACGGCAAGAGCCTCATATTTCTCATTTTACCCTAGTGGAAGCCGTGGAAATGGCAAAAAAAATTGGTGCCCCTAATACTTATTTTACGCATATGAGCCATCAAATAGGGTTTCATGAAGAAGTGAACCTTTCCCTGCCTATAGGAATGCAGTTGGCTTATGATGGTTTGGTTTTAGAATTTCCAAACCCCGCATGATATTCTGATTTTATTTATATTGCCTAGATAAGGATTGATTTAAAGTGTTTTTCAAGATTTCATCTATCTGAACTTTGTGGTTTTTTTCGTAATCGTATATCACCAATACATCTTTCCCTTGCGCCACCAATTCTCCCTTGTGGTTGTAAATGCAGTGGTCTAAGTGAAAACTGCTGTTACCAATTTGGGATACCGAGCTTAAAATTTCAATCGTTCCTGGGTAAAACAATTTCTGTTTGTAATGGCAGTTGCTGGCCGCCAAAATAAAACTGAGTTTGCCGGTTTCGTTGATTGCGGTGAGACCAATACTGTCGCAATAACAAATGCGCGCCGCTTGCATGTATTTATAGTATGCCACATTGTTCACATGGCCATATAAATCGAGTTCAGACCAATCAATAGTAATGGAAATTTTTGCCATGGATCGCAATTTAGCCTCGAAAAATTAGCGGATATAAATAAATTTGCCCATGGCAGTTTCCGTACCATCCGCGTTCATTCCAAAAACATAAAGCACCCCGCTATTGGGCTTGCTACCATCCAATCGGTTGCCAGGCCAAGTTGCGGTGCCTCCATTGGCTTTTGTTTGGTATATTAACATGCCTGCAGCATCTGTAATTCTAATTTCAGCATCTTGTGCCAATCCTTCAATCGTAATCTCCCCCGTATAACCTGGCTTTACAGGATTTGGATAGATTTTTAAGGATTTAAATTTATTGTCTGCATCACTTGCATCACTGCGGTAAGAAACAATGCCATTCTCCGTGCCAAAAAACACCTCGCCTGTGCTTCCCACTTGGCCAATGCAAATTACTTTGTCGTTTGGCATAGGGCTGTTAAGGGTGGTGAAGTGATTGAGAACCTTTTGTCCATCTGGCTCTACCAAAAATACGCCATTGTTGGTAGCAAACCATTTACGATTGCCTCCATCTACGCAGATATCAATGATGGTTTCCTCGCCGAGAAGATGGCCCACTGTGCCATTTTGTTCAATCACAAATTGATCTACTTTTGGTCGGTTAAAAACGTCAAATGTATTTGTAACTACATTTAAACCTTGGGTTGTGCCTATCCACACATAACCATTTCTATCTGCGGCAAGTGAAATGGCATCATTGGTCAGCAATCCATTGCTGGTATTTAAATTCACCATTCTGTCGTCACTGGTTTTTCCAGGAGTTTTGTTGTCGTCAAAAACAATGACGCCATTCCCTGCATTCAACATCCACTTGTAGCCATTGTTGTCAATCACCAGGCCTTTTACTTGGAAATCACCACTGGGCAGTGGAATTGCGGCCCAAGCACCTTTGGTCGTCATATAATTTAGCGGGGTAAGGGAGCCATAGTTGCAAACCCAAAGCACTCCATTTTCATCATTGGCCATTCCAGATACTTTTATAACACCGCTAGCAGGATCTCGAAAAAGCGGCGAATTGCTCTCATTGAATTTGTTGGTTGCAATGGCTCCATTAAATTCTAGCATTCCATTGGTATGTGTACCTACATATGTTTTTTGGGTAACCTTGTTAAAATGCAAGTAAGTATAATCGAAAAGGTTGGTATTGAATATAGAACTAGGGTTGTTTTGCCAACGAAAATTATTGTAAATATAGAATCCTGTTGGGTTGTTTGAATTTCCAAATGTACTACTTACACCGCCTGCCGTGCAAAACATAAATTCACCATCTTTGGTCATCGCAAAAGCATCCGCGCTTGCAGGTCCATTGGGCTCAAAGCCTATCTCGCCTGTGGGAGTGAGCTTTATAACCCCACCGCCAATGCCAGTTGTAAACCAAGTGTTGTTGTTAAAATCCTGCGCCCCACTTGAAATTATGTTGATGTTGGTAAACGTATATGTTCCACTCGCATTCATTTTAGAAATCCCCCCTTGACGGTAAAAAACAATGGTATTGTCTTTGGTAGTTTGTATGCGTACAAAATAATCTTTGCCTTTTACACTTTGGCTTTTTACAAATCCTTTACGGTAGTTGAACAGCACCGTATCTTGATAAAAATACAATGAATCTGCAAATGAGGTTAGTTGCTTCGCATTTTTGCCAGTATAAACTTTTTTCCAATTGGTGAAATCATTTAAATTGACATTGGGGTCTAGTTTTCCGGCGATGATTCCACCAGGGATACCGGCATAAATGGAATCACCCAAAACGGCTGTACTTAATACTTCTTGGGATTGACCAGCTGGGCCAATTGTAGAATAACTATCGCTTATTTCATTTTTGTCCAAATCAATAACCAAAAGGCCGAAATTGGTTGCCAAAAAAGCATTGTTTTGGTAGAAAGTACAATGTAGAATGCTTTTGTCGCCTTGCAACGACTTGTTAAAGAACCCATTAATAGAATAAATATCTTTCTCTTTTTTTAACAAGTCAATAAAGCCATCGGCATAGCCAATTAACAAGATGTCCTTGTCTGATGAATAATTAAGACTGGTAATTTCAGCGCCATGAAATCCTTCAAAAGAGGAAAGTCTCATCGTTTCGTAGTCCAATGCATTTACTTTAAAAAACCCTCTGCCAGAGGCGGCATAAATAAATTTATTTCCTGCTTCGCAAATAGAGGTTTTGCTGTAAGAAAAATGATACCGCCATTGACCCGTAGGCAATTGTTGGCCAAAGGTTATGTTGGCCAACGAAAAAAGAATAAGGAGTTGTATTCGACTCCAGGCATGAACCTTATACATAGATTTTAATTTAAGAGATAACGCAATTCCAAACCAAAATCTGTAAGCGCAGTGTAATATTGATTGGCGATTTTTGGATTTAGAACGGTGCGGTTGTATCTAACTGATGCGTTTATCTTTTTGTTTATTTGGTAGGTTACAGATGGACGGAATTGGAAATTGCGCATGCCCGCTGTATATTTATTTATATCTTCATTGATTTTTCTTACTACAGTGCGGTTGTCACTCACAGTCAATGTTAAATCAAATCTAAAGTCGTTGGGTAAATAAACACGTCTGCCGTGGTGGCGGAATGGCAGTACCAATCCTTGAACTCTATAACCACCGGTCAATTGGAAGTCATTGGTGCGCATTTCTGTTACATTAAATTGGGCTGCAAACAATTTAACTGTCCGCTGTCTTTTGTAATCAAAGCCTACTGTCCAATTGTTTTTGGTAGCTATATTTACACCTATAAAAGGATAAAAACCTTCGGTAATGGTAACATCGGCAATTTGGTTTTTAGGCACAAAATCCTGACCAGGTTTCGTTAAAATTTCATTCGGGTCATAACGCAAGTTTTGGGTATACCCGGCAACAGTGTATTTGCCAGAATAGGAATGCCGAATGTTGATATTGCTAAAAATTTTTGCAATGGCTTTTATTTTGGTTAATCCGTTGTAATTTACTGTCCAATTGGGCAAAGGAATGTTAGGAAAGCCGCTAACGTTACTTTTGTTAGGTGACTGACCTGTATAAGCGGAAAAGAATGCACCGATCAATACATCTTGCGAACTGGTGCTATAGCCATTGGGTGCAGATGTAGTGTTGTTAAATGTGCCATCCCAGCGCGCATCGTTCTGGGCAAGTAACCTAGCTGTCGTATTGCGGTTGTTTTTAAATTGTTCAAATACAGGATTGATATGGTTTTCAATACCTGCACCTTCCGCATCTTTTATAAAATGGGTCTTTAGGAATATGCCAGATACCTGGTAACTCCCCAATGAGGTTAACCCTTGATTGATAAACGAAGTATCATTCCACCTAAATTGACTTTGCAAATTGTTGGTTTTGCTTCTGTTGAAATCCAATTGGATTCTGAAGTTTTTTAAGGGTTCGAGAGTTACACTGCCCGCAATGGTTTGGGTATAATTGTTTCTGAAATAGTTGCTTTGACGTTTGTCCTTGTTTAGTGCGCCTTCATTCGCCAATCTGTATTGAATGTTGTTCTCTTGCCAGCCAAAAACGAATGGAATGCCAGGCTGTTGGTGCAAGAAGTTGTAGCCAAAATAATCAGGACGGTAAGAAAATCCAGGCAATTCAGTGCCTTCCTTTTGGGAGAAATTTAGGGTTGCATTTTTTAACATAGAAATGAAATTGCCAAATGCCACCTTTGCAGAATTGGCCTTCGCCGGCTCATCTTTGGCCTTTTCTATAGCCGATTCATAACCTTCTTTTTTGTCTACAGGACTCGTTTTTTTGGTAGGTTGTTTCTTTGGTTTTTCTAGGTTGCGCAACCAAGGAAACTTTTGATAAAGCTGCTGGAAATTTAAAGTACCCGTTAAGTTAATATCGCGTGCATTTTGGATATTATTACCTAAGGTAGGAAATGCAGGAGGGCCTTGCTGCCATTTATAACTCCCCGTATATGTTACTGTAGAACTTATCCAGTTTAGAAATCCGAATTTGCTAAAAGGCAAGGTGTAATTACCCGTGACTGTTTGTGAAAATTCACGGGGCTTGCCTAAAGTGTAAAATTCCTTGCGGATAGAATCCTTTTTTACTTCGGTATTTATAGCGCCATAAGGTTCCTGAATTCTAGATGTAGCCATAGCATTGTAGCTAATACTCAAAGATTGGGCAAGTGGCAGGGTGAAATTGTACATCCTATCCATGGTAAAATTCTTGTCGTACAACCTTGGATTTATTTGGCGGTAATTGTTGTTATTTCTGTTTTGGGTTTCGCTGTAAAAACGATTTATTTTATAATTTACATTAACACTAGATGGGAGCAGGTTAAAATTAAAATCACGGATAGGGGTTAGCCATTTAGGCTTAAGTTTTTTAAATGGCCTTATGTATTTGGTCGTAATGGTGTAATTGTAGCCAAGATTGGCTTGTGTTGTTCGCGTAAAAAACTCTTCAATTTGTTGGTTTCTACGGTAATTCTTTTGAAAACTGTATGAGGTATTAAAATTGGAAATGCTCCATGGTTTGGCTTTCTTTCCGCTAGGTGCATTTATTTTTACATTGTTAAAGTTGATACTGTACAATGAATTGAAATCTTCCGCAGCTTTTCTCACAAAATCGCGTCTCTTGGGATCTAAAATACTGCTTAGGTAATTTTGCAATTCTAAATCGGGATTGAGTGGGTAAAATTTAGGGCGAATATAGTTTTCACTATATCCAATATACATTGGCACCGTAACCCCAGATTTTTTTGGAAAGAACCTTCCCAAATCCA
Organism: Bacteroidia bacterium; assembly: GCA_038317095.1. Taxonomy (GTDB): domain Bacteria; phylum Bacteroidota; class Bacteroidia; order NS11-12g; family UBA955; genus JAGXTF01. Next base: position 20,396 of record JBBQBB010000051.1, read on the forward strand.
AATTGCTGGCTATGTCGTAATTTAGATTGGTACTCAAATTTCGGTCGTTCAGTTTTTTATCTACATCGCCAAAACCTATAGTGCGTATGCTTCCCGCCATATTCAATTGGCCAAAATCTGCCAACTGCATTTGCATATTGGCAAGTGCCGCCCAACCGCCCTTATTGGCTATGTTTTTTACCCTCAATTCATTAAACCAGGCTTCAAAACATTGTGGGGTTGAACTGTTATTTTTAATTCCCACCATAAAAATGCGAACATTGCTAACATCGGGTAAACCCATGACGCTGAGTTTTCCGCGGGCACCGGGTTTAATAAACGGCGCTGTCATTGGCCACGATGCATTTGTTCGGTCAATTTTTAATTGGTAAAACAAATCCAAAGGAAGGTCTATCAAATTCTCTTCCGGCCACGTAAGTTTGTCACCACCCGCAAATTGGTATGGAACATTGCCACGGGTTAGCTTTAAAGGAATTTCATATTCGTAGTAATTAGAGGTTAAATCAGTTCCAAAGCGAATAAATGCAGAAACTTCACCATCTTGCAAGGTGGGTGATTTTGGGGCTTCTGCATGCACAAACAATTGTAAATCTTTATAATTGCGTATGTCCAATTGGAAGGTTTTAAATGCCCCACGACTGTCGCCTGGTTTAAGGTCGCATGCTTGCAAACTTAAAGATTGTTCGTTTTCTAAAACAGTGCCCAAACTGGCCATGTTTTGCACCCGAACTACGCCGGGCGGAGTTACGTAAGCAATGGGGAAACGCTTGCCATTTTCTTCTAAATTCACGGTGCTTACAGAAAATTTGGTACCATCATTTGGGTCAGAGGGTATAACTACGCCAGGTGTTTTTAAAGAATTGGTATATCTGCGCCAATCCGCCCTGACAACATTAATGTAACCAATTCTCATAACTGCAGTATCGTTGAACCCAGTGAGGAACATACGCATAAAACGGATGCTTTTAAAGTCACTTATATTTCCAACTGCTTTTTGATATTGACGAATGGGAATTTTAAATTGGTACCAGCGAATAGGGTCTGTTTTGCCGTTTTGCAATTTTACCGAAGAATTTACAATGTCAGCAACATAGTTTTTGCCAATTTGCAAATCTGCGGAACTAATTTTTATTTGATACTGCCAATAATCTTCACTTTGGTTCATAGTGAAATCGCGGTTAACGTCCTCATCATTTGGCATAGTAGTAGAAGATTTTGGCTGTCCTGCATATTTTCCCGTATATTTATCAGGATTGGAGTTGCCTTGCATTCCTTGGTATTGTCCGTAGCGCCCAATAATATCGGCATTTGCAGAATTCCATCCATCTTCTAAATAATGGGAGAAATTGTCGTTGGAAGGATCTTTTACAGCTTGAATGTAAAATTTGGAACCCAAACCAAAATTGGCTTCGATTTTTTTCAAATAATCTGCATCTAAGTCTATTCTCTCCTGATCGTCATCTCTTCCATCTAAACCCACATCTTGCTTTTTTAATATTTCCACACTGTTGTCAAACGCATAGTTGATTTGTGGTATAGAAGCAACGATGGAGAAGTCTGTGGTATCCGTATTTTTGTAATTGCCATCTGTCGGCAATCCGTTTTCAAACGATTTTCTGCGGTCGGGCAATATGTCTTCGCTTACACTGCCCAAATTCAAGTAAAATTCACCCTTTAAATTCGGATTCTTAATAAATGGATCCATCATCCATATTTCTATGTAATCAATGTTTGCCGCTTCAAAATCATTTTGATCGACCTTGCGCATAATACCCGCCCAAGATTTAAATGGGTCTTTAAATGTGCCGTCTATGTTTAAGTCTGATATGTTTGTGTTGCGGTTATATTGGCCCCGGGTATCTGGGCGGAAAACCAAATCCAAGGTAGGCAATATAGTAGGCGTGCCTTGTGGAAATTGTCTTTGCGGAAATACTTCCCTTTGGTCTATTTGCCTTTGGTAATGGTCGCTTAAAATTAAATCGGCATTCTTTTTAATATTGTCCGGTTGATCGGCATCCCTATAGAAAAGCGGGTCAATGGTATAATACGACAAATTTGCAGAATGATTTAACCATGTAGTTTTATCTGTGCTACTGACTTCAGGAAACAAATCAGGCTGCTTCTGGGGAACGCTGGAAACCACCCAATTGCTCGCCATCTTATAGTCGTTCGCCAATTCTGCATTTTCAAAATCATCGATATTTGACACACCGCGTTGCTTGCCCTGAGATTTGTGGTTGTGCGGATAAATTTTGGCAAATTCAGCATAAGCTGTAATGTTGGAAATTTCTTTGGTTTCTAAAAATGGGAGTTTGTCTATTATGCGGGTAATTAACCTAGATTTGGAACTGTAAGCCAAGTCGGCACCGACAATGCTATTTAACAAGGGTTCTTCTCCGAAATTTGTTTTTGTAGTAAGCGGCCTTTCATACATATGCAAAGCCGTTCCTCCAATTATCAATTTTTTGCTAAATTTATGTTCAACCCTTCCACCAATCAAAGTTTTTTGTTGGATGTTGAAGAAAGATTGTCCATCTGCACTGGCCCTGATTTCAGCTCCGCCTTGCAATAAACCTTGGTTTGTAACCCGCACCCGTCCCAATGCATAATCCACTTCGTAATCCACGCCTTCGGAAAGCGGTCTTCCATTCGCAGTTACCCTTACAGATCCTTTCTGAAGGTTGGTGGTTCCCAAAAACAATTCGGCACCATTTGGACTTTTGTAACTACCCTGTATGTAAAATTTATTGTGTTTGGTATCTTGGGCTGCCAGCCATTTGGTGCTGTCGTATAGGGCATCGTAGGCGTAATAATCTGCCAAATCCGTTCGGGAACCGAATTGGGATCGTAAATAAGTTCCAAAAGGTTCCGTTTCAGGGAAAATGATGCGGGCATATTGCTGTTGCACTGTAATCCCTTCCAATACGTCAAAGTTTCCATCGGGTTTGGCTTCTAACTGCCTATTGAGTTTATCCAATCCCAATACCCGAATCAATGGATTGCCATTTTCAAAAGCGGGAATGTTTTTTATAGGTAAATAATTGTAATCGGCGCCACTGGTATCATCCGCATACAAAACTTGCAGCTTAAATTCATCTAAAGAAAGATTGTATGTATTTAGCGAATAGATGTTTTTCATCATCAGCTTCCAAATAGGCAATTTGGTGCGTATGGTGTTTGCTTTCAACATCTTTAAGTACAATAATTTTTGCTCGCCTGGAGGTACATCGCGGCTAAACTCGCCCACTTGGTAAGTTTTGCCGTTGTATGTGTATTCAAACGCTACACCTAATATCTCATCGTTATTTAAGGGTTGATTTAATGAAATATATCCCAATTGGGTATTTAAACTAAACTCCGTTGAACTCAATTGACGTGCGTAATTAAGCATGTCATAATCTACAGTCTGCTCAAAATTGCTAAACAAGGTGTTTACCCGGTCAATGGCTTTTCCAGTTAGGCGCACATCAGGGTCGTTTTGTATTTGGCTAAAAAGTGTATTTGAATTGTTGTCTGCCGCCGGGTCAATGGATCCACCCAGGCTGCTGCGGTATGGTTTGCTTTCGCCCAAATCCATAAAAGCCAAAATGTCGCGCGGGGTTTCCACATTTCCATTTCGGTTGGTTACCCATATTTCTACGCGGTTTATTATTACTCCACTGGCAATAATGGGAAGGGTTTCAAGACTTTTATTGTAACTATCGTGAAAAAATTGAGATAGAAAATAGTGGCGATTTTGGTCGTAATTGTCAGCGGTAATTTTAAATTGTTGCAATTGTTGACCGCCCTGTAAAACCGTTTCAGTGTTTTGACCTTTGTTCTGGGAAAATACCATTTTGTAGGTGGTCTTGCCAAATTGCATGGTGGTTGCAAAGCCAAATAGGTTGTTGGTAGGTTTAATCAGTTGGGTGGGTAAATTCAAACTCACATTGCCCACTTGAAAATCTTTTAAAATTTGATCTGGCTTGCCTTTCCATCCCAAATTGGTTTGGTTGTCAAATTCAAATGCCGCTTCGGTATCATAGTTGATACCCAATTTTACATTTTGTCCAATGCTGCCATTTGCAGCAATTTGCAACTGCTGGTCGAAAACCGGCACAAAATACCTTTGCTGTCTTTTAGAAAAAGTAGGGTTGCGGTTTACATTCATGTTGCCGCCAATTTTTATCATGGCGCTGCCACTCAGTTGAAAATCTACACCCCCTTCTCCAAATATTTTAGAAATAGTGGGGTTTGCAATTTCGCCTTTGATGTAATCTGTAATGCTACCTTTGCCTTTCTTTGTAAGGTCATAAGAGCTGTTTTGTGTTTTTTCGCGGTAATATTCTATTTTGTCTTCTGCACTTTTCTTTTTGAAATAATCTTGCACCGTGAGGCTATTTCCAGTAGGGTAGGTAAGGCCACCCATGCTGCTAAATTCTTCGTACCGGTTGGTTTTGGCATTGTATTTCCACACCGACTGAATGGGGCTGGGAATGTTGATGTTCGTTTCAGGCTTTTTCTTTTCCCATTTTTTCTGTGGGGTAATTTTGTATTTCAGTGCAGTAGAATCTCCAGGACCGCCAGATTGGGCATTTGCAATGGTTCCACTAAAAATAAAAGTAACAGGCAACAGGCTCCATAGGAGAGAAAGCTTAACTACGCGCAGTGTTTTTTGGGTTGTAAGAAAATCCCTTAAAAATTCCATTTTATCTAACTGTGTTTGCGTAGTTTTTGTTGAATAGGCTTTGGTTTAAAGGTGCAATTAAAGGATTTTTAACGAATTTTTTATTATGTCTTCGACAGAAAGTTGCAATTTGCCATTATCTGTAACCTTAAACAGTGCCTTTTCGGCTGCCGCGCGGTTATATCCAAGGGTGGTAAGTGCTGCAAGTGCTTCTGCTGAATTGTCAGACATGCCTGGCATAGACAATGTTGCCCCGCGTTTAGATTTCCCCCCCAATTTGTCGCGCAATTCTAAAATAATTCTCTGTGCGGTTTTTTCACCAATCCCTTTTATACTTTTAAGCAAACCTACGTTGCCATTGAGAATTGCTGAGGTTAGTGCATCTGGTTCCATACTGCTTAGCATAAGCAAACCTGTGTTGTTTCCCACACCAGATACCGAAGTTAACCATTGAAACATTTCCCTTTCCGATGGGTCGGAAAAGCCATATAACACTATTCCCACTGTGTTTTGGTTTTCAATTTTAAAAGTTTGCTCGGCAAAAAGTTGAGCTTGTTTTGCTGATTTTATTTTTTCGTAGGTAAAAATGCTAATACTCAATATATAGCCAATGCCATTGTTCTCCAGAACCACATGGGTAGGACTAATTCTTGCTATATTGCCACTGATGAAATCGTACATGTGCCGATATTGTTTTCGGACTTACAAATAACGGCTTTTAGACTGTAATATTTGAAAAAGATTGTCATGTTTTGGTCATGGAATGGATGGTGGTAATTTATTTTTGGTTGTTGTCTTTTTAATCGTTGACAAATGCCAATTTGAATTTTGTCATATTTTTACATGAAATGGTGATTTAAGAAATTTTACGAATTACATTTGTAAATAGAAGAAATGTGCTGGGCACTTTAAATGCATAAATTTTGAAAAATTGGATGAATACTGTTGCGGGAATTTTAATAAAACCAAATTTTAAATCCATTTCATGCTGTTAAGATTCATATGGCTATGTTAGATGCTACAATAAGGGTGTTTTTATTAAAAACAGTTTCTTCTATTTCATGCTTTATTTTGTTTGTATGCTTTTCAAAAACCAATGCACAAAACAATACATTTTTACTTAAATTGAAAGATTATGACAATGCAAAAGATATACAAGAAGATGATAAAGGTTGCCTTGTTGCGGGTGTTTACGCAGATTTTATAAAAATTAATCCGAACGGTAG
>JBBQBB010000052.1:0-25148 GCA_038317095.1 Bacteroidia bacterium
CGTTTTAGAGGATGGTGGCCTTTTAAGTGCAGAAACCATTGCTAAATACATACCCAACAGCATTAACAACCTACCAATGCTGCTAGGCAAAGGCGATGCAACCACAGAAGGCATGAGTGAAAGGGATATTTTTTACAAGGTATTGTTGGATATGCGCAGGGATGTGAATGACCTAAAAAAAGTTGTATTCGGCCTATTGGAAGGCAATCCGGCCAATGCAAACATGGGGACTATGCCATCCAATCCCTTGCAGTATGAATCGCAAACGGTGAGTTTACCGCAAACTACAAGGCCCGAAGAATCCAATGAAACACCTATTTTTTTTCCCAACGATGAAACACATTTACACGATTTTGTCGAAGCAGAATCCTACAATGAAGCTTCTGTTAATTTTAGTTTAGAGGCCCAAGAACTAGAAATGATTAAGAAAGCCTTGAATAAATACCAGGGCAGGCGAAAAAAAGCAGCACAAGACCTTGGCATTTCCGAACGTACTTTGTACCGTAAAATAAAACAATATGGGCTGGATTAAATTTGCTTTGGTTGGGGTTTTAGCGGCCGGTTGTTTCGGCAAGTATTATAATTTAAAAGGATCCAATATTCCAAAAGATGTCAAAACCTTTTCCGTAGATTTTTTTAACAACGAGGCACAGCTTGTCAATCCAAATTTGAGTATAGGTTTTACAGAAAAGCTAAAAACCAAATTTCAAAGTCAAACAAAACTGAACCTTATTACCAGCAATGGCGACTATAGTTTTGGAGGATCTATTACAGACTATAAAATTTCCCAAGCAACCATCAATTCCAATAGCGGTGCGGCACAAAATCAATTCTCCATTACAGTAAAAGTGCTTTTTACTTGCCCCGCTTACCCAGAAAAAAACTTTACCCGCGATTTTTCTTTTTTTAGAACATTTGACGCTACTAAAGATTTCAGTTCCGTTGAAAAAGATTTAAGCGATGAGATCACGGACAACATTGTTACACAGATATTTGCAGCTACTGCCCTCGACTGGTGAATTACGAAAAACTAAATAGCATTTCTAAACAGCCGGAGACCATTTCTGCAACCGATGCGCAAGAGTTGGAAGAACTTACGCGCAGTTTTCCGTACTTTTCTCTACCGTTCATACTTTTAAGTCGATACTACTCGCAGCACAATGATTACAGACTTGAAGATGTTGTGCAAAAAACAGCCCTGCGAATCTCAGATAGAGAATGGCTATTCCGTTTTCTGCATGCCTTACCATTGGTTCAAGAATCTCAAAAAGCAACAGATACAATTCTATTAACCGAAGAACCAAATTCAAAGCAAACATCAACAGAATATAAAACTGTTGAAGATACCCTATTAGAGGAGTCCACCGTTATTGCTAAAGCAGAGTCTTTAGATTTCAACAAAACTACATTAGAAAATTTCACAGATTCACAAAGATTATTCGAGATAGACTTAGAACCCATTTCAGAACAATTGAATTTAGGTGCAGCAGAAATTGATGAAAACGTTTATGAGGAAATATCCTCTTTCGAAACTGCTGACACCAACCAAGTCGATATCAGCGCTGAAGTTAATGTAAACGAACATGCCCAAGATGATGCTTGGATTGATTCTATAGGCAATTCTACAATGCTTACTCCATTATCAGAATTGGAAGCCCAAACTACTTTGGCATCTGCTAACATTGAGTTAAGCAGTGCCGTCGAAGCTAAAACAGAAATCCACGTCACCGAACTCGACGCAGACGCGGTTTACGAGGAAATATCGGAGGATTTTGTTCCGCAACCCGAGATTCCACAACCCATTTTCAAAATAGAACAAGCCAACCCAGAAAATTTATCACCGCCAGAAATCGTTCCCAAAACAAATCAGCACTATTACGCAAAATCAGCCTACAATATTGAAGACTATTTCACCTCTAAAAAAGAAAAAATTGATCCTTCTGACTTTTTTAGTTGGCTTTCCAACCCCCATTTTCACGAGAAAAAAACAGAGATTGAGCCCATAACGGAAGAAAAAGAACCCGATGAAGATTTAATTACAAGATTTATTAGAACCAACCCGAGCATCACTAGACCAAAATCTGAATTCTTTCACCCTGCGGATGTAGCTAAGAAAAGCGAGGCTTTCCCAGACGACTTGGCAACCGAAACTTTAGCCAATGTTTACATCCAACAAAACAATCCTGCGCATGCAATTAAAATCTACGAAAAGCTAGGCTTGAAATTTCCAACAAAAAGCACGTACTTTGCAGCCCTAATAGAAAAAACCAAAAAAGAACACAACCTATGACTTTCATACTTATACTCGGAATCATTGTAGCGATCATCTTGATGCTCGTAGTTTTAGTGCAAAACCCTAAGGGTGGCGGATTGGCATCAAACTTTTCCCAAGGAAACCAAATCTTTGGTGTAGAAAAAACCACAGATATTGTAGAAAAAGTAACCTGGGCAGGCGCAATTTTAATTGTGTTAATCTCATTGGTTGCTGCATCTTTCAACGGTTCTAAACGCAGCAACAACAGAGCTAAGACCGAAAAAACCGAAGATTTGCCAAAAATTCCTTTAAAAACAAAAAGCGCAAAATAACCAATAGCACAATATTACAAAAAGCCACTCTTGGAGTGGCTTTTTGTTTTTCTATAAACCTTAAATCCAAAATCCACCCTCGCCGGGAATTTGGATTTAAACATTGAATCAATTGCCAATACGGTTGATTTTCATGGGGTGTATGATTGAAGTTGAGCCCTCAGTTTTACCACTCTTATAATAATTCATGTGTACTTTTTTCCCCTTATTCATGAGCAACGTTCCCTTTTCCATAATTTTTTCTTCTTGTCCAATATCGCTGGTTAAAAACTCTGTTAAAAAAGCCAACACCTGCGATGCCAAAATAGTAACAACTGAACCATTGGTGCTGGCTTCTACCGCCGCTGCTTTTATCAATCCATGGGCGTGACTTTTAAACAAAGCATTGTTTCCAAAAATATCACAACTGATGATGGTGTCACCTGTTACAGCAACAAAGCCTATTATATTGGTATCTGTGGCCACCAAAGGCGCAAAAAACTTCATATAAGCGTCCAATTCCCAATTCAGTGAATCCGAATTTTTTAAAGCAGTATAAGTGCCCGTGCTAGGATTCACATTGTTTTTTTGATTCACCTCTGCTACCTTTTTCCAAACCCCACCTTGATTCTTGTCCACTACCGCTTGCTTTCGCACAGCGGCACTAGAAACACCAAAGTATCCCTTAAACGACTCGCCGGTTCCATTAGACTTCCACCTTCCATGTTCCACGCAGAACACTGGCACTTTTACTTGCCCAATGCGCGGCAACAAAAGCAAATCACAGCCAATAACCCTATCTTGTTTGCCACCTGTAACTATTTCCCCAGCAAGCACCAAAATTGTATCAGTAGACACATTTTGGAACGACAATATATTGACAGACCCACCATCCATTTCACTTATTTTTATTAGATTCTTAACAATGGCATCTTGCAGTGACAAATAATTCCCCAAATCCTTTGCCGACTTCCGGATTTCATCATTGCCCTTTAGAATATACAACCTCAAATTTTTGAAAGTGTATTTTTTATCCTCAACGGATTGGGCCGTTTGGTCCGTTATTGAATAACAATCTGTGGCTATTTCATGCTTCATAAATTGGCTAAAACCGATGTTTATTAGATTGTACTGCGCATTTGCAACGCCGCAAGAAAGGAAAAATAAAATTAGGCTGCATTTTTTCATATTGTTGTTGTTTATGTAGAATCGAAATAACAAATGTCGATTTAAGTGATTTTTTTCATTGAGCAAAAACACCTTCTGGTTGTACAAACACACAAATTTTGGTTGCAAAACAACTAGAGGACAAACTTTTCAAACCCCTAAATGGCATGTGGTTTGAATGTTTCCCATTAAATTTGTTTGCCAATGACCCTTACAACCCATATAAAATTCATACTAGCCGCCCTATTATGCCTGGTAGCTGAATTGGGGTATGGCCAAACTTACGACAATAAATCATCCCTCTATAAAACTGACAGCATAGTGCAGGCAAGTGCAAATAAAAGTGCAATCCAATTGGTAAATGACGCCAATACATTGGCTGTTACCAACCCAGTTTTGAGTATGAAACTTGCATCTGAGGCCCTAAATAAAAGTATTTTCAATAGTGATAAAACGGCACAGTATCAATCTTACAATACCCTAGGAACTTTGTATTTTAATATTGGAAATTATTCAAGGGCTGCAGAATATTTCAAACTCGCATCTGATGGTTTTGCAGCCATTACAGACGACAAAAGCAAAGCTTATGCCGACAAATATTTAGCTGCATCAAACGCCAATAAGGAAGACATTAAAGCGGTGGCAAATGCAAAAAACAGAAAATCAAAAATAGATAAAAAATCAAATTCAACGTATTCTTCAAATGAAAGTTATTGGGTAGATAGGGCCAATTCACCGAGTACCAACACGGCTGAAAAAATAGATATATTTAACGAGTTGGGCAATGTATATTTAGAAAACAAAGATACTGTAAAAGCCCTTAAATATTTGCAAAAGGCGGGCAATTTCACTTTACAAGCAGACGATATTACCCTAAAGCAAAGTGCCGAAGATATTGGCAATTCATATACAGGAAATCAAAATTACAAAGCAAATATAGCCTTCCAAAACGATGTATTGACGGAAGGTTTGAAGCGCGGAAGTTCACAAATTGTAAGTCAAGCTGCGTATAATATAGGAGCCACTTGGACGGCAGCCTCTAAACCAGACAATGCAATTCCTTTTTTGCAACAAAGCATACAAATGGCCGAAAAAACGGGCGATGTAAATCAACGTCAAAAAGCCACCAAAGAATTAGCAAAAGCTTATGAAAATTCAGGCCAATACGAAAAAGCATTGCAGGTTATAAAAAAATACGTAAATACTTTAGATTCAGTTAAAAACCTAAATCAAAGAAGTGCCGTAGAAAACATTGCATTAAATGAAGAATTTCTAAAACAAGAAAAACGCATTCAATCCCTTATTGCGAGTCAAAAAATAAAAGAAGCCGATATTAAAAGACAAAGAACATTACTCTGGAGTTTAATAGGTGCATTGTCGCTTTTTTCAGGCCTAATTTATGCCTTATTCAGAAATATCAAGCAAAAACAAAAAGCCAACAGGGTGATAAAATTGCAATCTTTGCGAACCCAAATGAACCCACATTTTATTTTTAATTCATTAAATAGTGTAAATAATTTTATTTCTAAAAATGATGAACGGAGTGCAAATAAATTTTTATCTGATTTTAGCAAATTGATGCGAACCGTTCTAAAAAATAGCGACCAGGACTTTGTGAGTTTGGAAACGGAAATTCAAACCTTGCGTATTTACTTAGATTTGGAACATTTTAGATTTGGAGAAAAATTTGACTTTACGCTAGAAGTGGATGAAGATATTGACACGAGCCAAGTAGAAATTCCACCGATGCTTATACAGCCCTACATTGAAAATGCCATATGGCATGGCCTGCGGTATAAAGAAGAAAAGGGTCTATTAAAATTGCATTTTTTCAAAGAAAACGACAAACTTTTCTGCACCATAGAAGACAACGGAATTGGACGCATAAAATCAGCAGCTTTAAAAACAAATAACCAAAAAAACTACCAGAGTACTGGTATTAAAAACACCACTGAACGCATAGACTTGTTGAATAAAATTTACGGCACCCACTTAGGAATATCCATTACAGACATTAACAATGCGAATCAAAGTGGCACCTTGGTTCGAATTTCACTTCCACATATTTTACAAACCGAAATGGCATGAATAGGTTAAAATCTCTTATAATCGATGATGAAAATGCCGCAAGAGAAACCCTGCGCAATTATATCGACAAATACTGTCCAAACGTGGAAATAATTGGCGAAGCATGGGATGTCCCCTCCGCCATTTCTCTCATAGAAACAACCAAACCAGACTTGATATTTTTGGATGTAGAAATGCCGTTCGGCAATGCGTTTGACGTGCTCGACAAAACCGCCAATCTCGATTTTGAAACCATTTTTATTACTGCCTTCAGCGATTATGCAATCCAAGCACTTAATTTTAGCGCATCTTATTATATTCTTAAACCTGTGGCAATAGATGAACTGATCAAAGCCATTGAAAAAGTAATAGAAAATAGAAATGAAAAACAAACTTTTTCAAGTTCGAAAGTATTGTATGAAAACATGCAAAATCCCGAAAATCGCAAATTGGTACTGCCCACATTGGGTGGGTTTGAAGTAGTTCCAATCAAAGAAATTGTTCGACTCTCAGGCAGCGGAAATTATAGTGAAATATTTTTTAAAGACCGTCAAAAAAAGATTGTAAGTAAAGTGCTAAAACATTTTCAAGACATCTTAGAAGGCCAAGGATTTATAAGAGTGCATAAAAGCCACATTATTGGCATCACCCACATCACAGCTTACCACCGAGGTAGGGGTGGCTCTGTGACCATGATAGACGGCTCCGAGATAGAGGTTTCACCCAATAAAAAGGCAGAATTGCTCAAGCATTTTTCTGCCGAATGAACAACGGTAACTTTAGAATGAAATCAATCACAATCTTTTTTTAACGCTTCAAATTCTTTTGTATTCAAATTGTGACTTTCACAAATGTCTATTCCCATTTTTATGCGTTCCCCCGCCAAGTTGCATTTACCCAATTTTACAAGAACCAAGGCTTTAAGATACTGCATGGCAGACAAATCCTCTGGTATTGCTGCATCTCTGCTTAATCCTGCATGAAGATTTTCAATATCAAATTGCAATTGTTTCAAACTTACAGAATCGGAATGCAATTGAACACTTCTTTTTAGAATATAAAGTTTGCCTTTCAAAGAAGTTTGGCTGCCTAAAACCAACGCCTCCAATTTCAAAGCTTTTTGACCATCGCCTGTAGAAATCAACAATTCAGTTTCCCGTTCCCAAAAATACAAATTGCAATTGCCATCGAGTTTTAAATTTCGAAAAATCTCTTTTGCTTCTTCAATTTGCATTAAATTCCAACTGTTTTTTTCATTGCTTGCAAAAGATTTATCGGCAATATTTTGTAACATATTCAGTTCTGAACCTTTTCTAATTCCAGTTTCGAAATCCTTCATTTCTGCTCGGTGCGCATACCAATATTTAAAAAAGCCATTCGCTATTTGGCTTACACAAGTTTTGGTTATAATATAACTTTTTTTATTTCCCAAATCCCTTTTTGGGAATGCTTCATACAAATCATTGGCAACAACATTGCGAACACTATCCTTTCCATAAAGTTCCAACAAATTTGAGTATGCAAAAAGTGTTTTAATGCTGCGATCGCCTTTGCTATACTTATCCTCTAAACCAGCTGCCCTTTCGCTTGGATTTAAGGCATTTTTTGCCACTGAGATTAAAAATTGAATATCTTGTTTGGTGCTAGAAAAATGACAAAATTTCTTATCTTTAAAAAAAAATAAAAAACCAGGTACACTGTTTATTTTTAATTCTGATTTTAGGATAAAACTATCTTCTCCGGCTTTAAAGTTTTTCGTATCAATTCTGTAATTGATAAAATTCACATTATAAAATCTAGCTAGTAGGGTATCTTTCAACAGAGGTTCTAATTGTTTACAATGTGGACAATCGGCATTAAAATATTCTATAAAAACAATTTTATTCTGCTGCTTGGCAAGTATAAAAGCAGAATCTAACGAGGACTCGAACTTTATTTGCGCAAAGATTGACACAGAAAAACAAAACATTGCCAACAAAAAGAAATACCTCATGTCTTCCTTGTTGTTGCAACTTTCATGCTACAAATGGTTTCAGATTTTAATAATGGTAACGTTGTAGACAAATGTTTTCTTAACGCTGCTTACCAAAACGTCGGCAACGGTGACAGTGTAAACTTGATCAGATGTTGAATTGGTTACGATTCCAACAGGCTCCCAAGCAATCGTATTGTCGCCGTAACCGCTGGCCAATGCCAAGACAGTTAACGCTATATTTTTTTCGCTTTGGTCTTTCATAGAAACCTTGGCGGCAGAGAAATCTGCAGAAGGCTTGGAGAAAGACCATCTTGGATAAACCAAAGTAGAAGACACAAAATTGGCGGGTGGCCAAGCAATAAAATCGGGCATAGACGAGGGCAAAGTTGAACCAGAGCCAATTACCCACAACGCCTGACTGCTAGGGGTACTGCCATGACCCATTACTTTGGCTTTGGAAAACAGAATCCATCTTCTGTGTCCACAAGCCGTATTAGATGCACCTGCATCTTCCATTTGCCCATTCAGTGCATTTACTGAATGATACCCGAGTCCCAAATTGGACGAACCCGCAGCTGCAGCGCCGGCAGACGTATAACATTTCCAAGTTGTGGGAGGCGTGTGGTTCAAAGAACCATTGGAATACATCATTAACGCGGCTTCTTGGCATTTTCTATTTTTAGCGGTATCCAAGGTGATGTCGTCATTCAGCCCTACTTGTCTTCTAAAATAATTGATGCGTTGCTTCACTTTTTCATTTACACTGGGGTCAATGGATCCAGAGATACAACTTGTTGAGTTCCCTGTCCAACCTAAAGTTGATACTGCACTGCCCAAATAGTTGTTTTTATAATCGTCCACTGCCTTTTGACGGGCGGCAGAACTGCCGTCCGTGGATGATTTTTTGCAATTGGGAATTAACATGATTATACCCAGTAAGATAAACGATGTAAGGATTTTATTTTTCATAGAATCGGCCATTTCTGTTGATAAGACCATTTTCCAATCGATTGGTTGTCTTCAAATTCAACAAAATTCACAGTTGATCAATCCGATCCAAACCATTTTTCCGAGAGGTTTCTTTGGCTATTTCATATCCAGCGTCGGCATGTCTAATAACGCCAATACCAGGATCGTTATACAAAACCCTTTTAATGCGGCGTGCCGCATCGTCGGTGCCATCTGCAACAATCACCATCCCTGAGTGAATGCTATAACCCATACCCACGCCCCCTCCATGATGTAAACTCACCCAACTTGCGCCGCCAGCAGTATTTATTAACGCATTTAATATTGGCCAATCTGCAACAGCATCGCTGCCATCCATCATGGCTTCCGTTTCGCGATTTGGAGAGGCCACAGACCCTGTATCCAAATGGTCGCGTCCAATAACAATGGGCGCTTTTACCTTGCCTGTTCTCACCAATTCATTGAACAACAAACCCGCTTTTTCCCTCTCTCCTTGTCCAAGCCAACAAATCCTTGCCGGCAGTCCCTGAAAAGATATTTTTTCTTTGGCTAGTTTCATCCACCGGTGTAAACTTTCATTTTCTGGAAAAAGCTTCAAGATTTCACGGTCGGTGGTATAAATATCTTCTGGGTCGCCGCTGAGTGCCACCCAGCGAAAAGGGCCTTTTCCTTCGCAAAACAAAGGGCGAATAAATGCAGGCACAAAACCCGGAAAATCGAAAGCATTGGTCAATCCTTTTTCAAAAGCGCGACCCCGCAAATTGTTTCCGTAATCAAATGTAACGGCGCCTCGCTTTTGCAATTCGAGCATCAATTTAACATGATGCACCATGGTTGCATAGCTCAATTCCGTATATTTTTCAGGATTTTCTCTGCGCAATTTATCGGCAGCTTCTACATCCAAATCTTCTGGATAATACCCAATCAATGGATCATGTGCCGAAGTTTGATCTGTAAGCGTATCTGGCGTAATATTTCTTTCAATCAACCTTTCTAACAAATCTACCGCGTTGCACAAAACGCCAATAGAAATGGCCTGTCCTGAAACTTTTGCGGCTAAGGCCATATCAATTGCTTCATCAATGTTTCTGCACAGGCGATCCAAATAACGGGTTTCCAAGCGTTTGCGAATGCGCCATTCCTCTACTTCTGCAATCAATGCCACACCCTCATTCATGGTGATTGCCAGCGGTTGGGCTCCACCCATTCCTCCCAAACCAGCGGTAACGTTTAATGTGCCTTTTAAAGTACCATTAAACTTTTGGCGGGCGCATTCTGCATAGGTTTCATAGGTTCCTTGCACAATTCCTTGCGACCCAATATAAATCCAACTGCCTGCAGTCATTTGCCCATACATCATCAAGCCTTTGGCTTCTAATTCTCTAAAATGGTCCCAATTGGCCCAATTTGGAACCAATTGACTGTTCGAAATCAACACCCTGGGAGCATCTTTATGCGTGGGCAAAATTGCTACCGGCTTGCCACTTTGCACAATTAGGGTTTCGTCTTCTTCCAATTCGCGCAAGGCTTTTAATATATTGTCAAATGCTGGCCAATTTCGGGCCGCTTTGCCCAATCCACCGTAAACAATCAAGTCTTCCGGCTTTTCTGCCACATCTGGATCCAAGTTGTTTTGAATCATTCTATAAGCCGCCTCTTGCACCCACCCTTTGCAAGTAAGTTTATTGCCCGTAGGGGCTATGATTATGCGTTGTCCGGTTTCGAATTGTTGACTCATTTTAAGGTTACAAAAATAAGCTTTCCAAATTGTTAAAAAGTAAAATATCTTTCTTATAACTGAATAATTGTTCAAAAAAATAGACCTAGAATGATTGTTCCAAATTTCCTAAATACGTCCATAATAATGGATTTTTTATCCCTGAAAACAGTGATTTTTTGGTTTTTTGCGTATTCATTTCTGGACAGTTTGTCATTTTTATGTATTTTGTATTTGTACTTGCCGTCTACCCCACTGAATAACAGCATAGAATGCTATGATTATTAATTCAAATGATATGAATCTTAAATCAACTAAATTTCTCAATAGAAATAAAACTATTTTTCAAACAAATTGCATTTTGCTTTTCAGAGGTAAATTGTGCAATGAATATTCCAAAAAAAACCAACCAATCAAAAAAATAAATGAAAAAACAAATCCTCTCTTTGGCTGTCGGAATAGCCACAATTTTTTCAGTCTTTGCAAAGACTGAAAAAACAGAATTAAATTCCGAAAAGATGCATTCCTATTTAATTGAACAATTTGCAGGAAATCCGCAATTAACGAGCACGAACAATATTCAGGCGGATACTAGCAGTCTGGACATTGTTGATACGCTGGACCTTGTTTGCCCAAACTTACCAGACGCGAAACGTTTCAAAAGCGGTAGAGAATTTTGGAGTGATTACATTCCATTTGATTCTTTGCGTATGGAACAAATTGAGCATTGGGTTGAAGATTTTCCAAAAGAAGCTGATGAATTTAACCGGGTAGTTTCTCCTTTTATAGACGCTACTGACGTCACCACCTTAAGCTATTCTCAAAAGCGCATCTATTATGACATCCGTGCACAGTGGATAGTGGTAAAACATGGCAATCATTAATACATTAACATCTAAAAAAAATCTAAAATGAAAAACATTGTACAAAATATAAAACTGGGAATTGCTCTTATCGTCGGTTCATTCACTTACGCTTCTGCGATTGCCCAATGTGTTACTCCGGTAATTACTTCTATTTCTAACAACAGTCCAACTTGCGCAGGTGGCACCGTTACACTCAATGCTACAGGAACTGTGGGTGGCGTTTCTTCAGCTTTTATTCGCATGGCCGGCATCGGCGCGAATGCAGGTAACCGTGAAATGAATGTGGTTTTCTCATCTGGCGACCGTGCAGGATCTATCGCAAGAATAGACAACTCGACTTTCAACGCAATTTTTGCTGCTGGCGCAACCAACGCAGCGAAAGCTGTATTAATTAAAGCCAGCTACGATGTATTGCTTTTTACTTGGGCATCAGCTCAAAACGCATCTTTAAACTGGGGATTAATTGAAGCTTATTTGAATGAAGGAGGAAGCGTTTTTTGGGAGGATGAACAAAACATAGGCAGAATTTATGATGGAACCTCTAATAGCGTGAACGGACAAAATTACGGTGGCAGCTATGGTTGCAGCTACGTAATAGTAAATCCAGCACCTTTTCCTACCTTGGTTGCAAATGGCATAAACGGCTGTTTTGTAAATCACCATTTAAAGGTTAACGCCTTCCCTTCTTGGATGAAAACCTATATCAAAGGGGCGAGTTCTGAAAACTTAGGCGTAGCTGGAATTTATCCAAACGGAAATCATGGAAGGTTAATCGTACAAGGCCCTGATCAAGATTATCATGCATTTCGTGGATCTGCATCTGGCACAACAGGAGCAAATCAGTATCAAATTTTGTTAAATCAATTAGACTTTTTAGCAGCTAACCAAGCTGGTATTACCTGGACTGGCCCGAATGGTTTTACTTCTAACGATGCAAGTCCTTCTATTACCAATGTAACCTCCGCAAATGCTGGGACCTACACCGCAACTTTAACAAACATCACAGGGGGTGGATGCAGCACCTCTAGAACTACAACCGTAGTTATAAATGCAAAACCAACCATTACAGACTTTAACAACATCACCCAATCCACTAGCGCAGCCAGCTGCAATGCAATTGTAACTTTTAGTCCAACGATTACCAATGCTTCAACTGTAAATTATATGTTGAGTGGCGCTACATCCGGAAGTGGATCTGGAACTGGAAGCGGAAGCAATTTTAACTTAGGGATCACCACTGTTACTGTTACAGCGATTGGCAGTTGCGGAACAACGATTCTGTCTATTACTGTTACAGTAGTGGACGACATTGCACCAACGGTTCTTACCCAAAACCCTACCATTTACCTAGATGCAAGCGGCGCTGCTTCTATTACTACCAGCGACATCAACAATGGTTCTTCAGACAATTGCTCTATTGCTTCATATGCTTTAGACAAAACCAGCTTCGATTGCAGCAATGTAGGCAGTAACACAGTTACCCTTACTGTTACAGATGTGAATGGAAATTCTAATACCGCAACCGCTACTGTGACTGTTAAAGATGCGATTGCACCAACGGTTGTTACCCAAAACAAAACCATTTACCTAGATGCAAGTGGTGCTGCTTCTATTACTACCAGCGACATTAACAATGGTTCTTCAGACAATTGCTCTATTGCTTCTTATGCTTTGGACAAAACCACTTTCAATTGCAGCAATGTAGGCAGTAACACAGTTACCCTTACTGTTACAGATGTGAATGGAAATTCTAATACCGCAACCGCTACTGTGACCGTGAAAGATGCGATAAATCCTACCGTTACATGCAAAAACATCAACTTAACACTTTCAGGTGGAGTTGGCTCTATTGCCAGCGGTGATTTAATTGCTTCCAGTGGCGACAATTGCGGCGTTACTTCAAAAACATTGAGTAAGTATGATTTCAAATGTTCAGATGTTGGAACCACCGCGGTAACCGTTACCGTAAGCGACGCTTCAGGCAATTATGCTACATGCTCGGCGAATGTTACCATTGATGTAATTTATGCAGCCAGCGCAGGATCTGACCGGGTTGTTTATTATGGAGCACCTTCTAGCTACAGTTGCGCTACCCTTGCAGGAAGCGGAAATGGCGGTGCAGGATATTCTTACAGTTGGAGCACTGGCGCCAGCACGCAAAATATATCTGTTTGCCCATCCTCTACAACAACCTATACACTTACCGTTACCGACAATCAAGGTTGCACTGCAAAAACATCAGTAAAAGTTTGCTCATACGATGTGCGCTGCAGCGCTGGCAAAAGTGGAAATATGGACAAAGTGCTTGTTTGTCACAAAACAAGTAGCACCAAAAATCCAACAGAACAGATTTGTATCGCCTCTAGTGCAGTTGCCGACCACTTAAACAAACATGGAGATTATTTAGGTACATGCGGAAGCACCTATACCTGCGGCGGTTCATCTGCTGCACCTATCAACAATGGCGACTTAATCGACGGCTATTCAATAGGATTGAAACCAAATCTATTGGTTTACCCAAATCCTTTTAGTTCTTCTACCAACCTAATGTTTAGCGTGCCTGAAGACCAGAAAGTTTCTGTGGAAGTATTTACACTAACTGGCCAAAAATTAGCAACAGTATTCAACGATGTATTGGTTGCCAATCAAGCCCTAATTATGGGATTCAATCCTGACAATTATAGCTACGGTACTTTTGTAGTGCGCATGGTTACCGAAAAGGGTGGCACTTTGCAAACTTCAATTATCAGAATACGTAATTAATTTCTATAATTTAACCATTAAAAAAGCCCGCAAATTGCGGGCTTTTTTAATTTATTTTTTTTGCCAAATATTCAATGAAACTTCATCGTCAATCCAATTCGTTTTCTCTGGGCATCCACTTCCGTAACCCGCACTTTCACATGCTGGCCTAAGCACAAAACTTCCATCGGATGTTTGATGAATTTGTTGGTAATTTGAGAAATATGCACCAACCCATCTTGCTTAACCCCTATATCTACAAATGCCCCAAAATCGACAATATTGGTAACTATACCATTCAACTCCATCCCCGATTGTAAATCAGAAATGCCTCGCACGGTTTCGCTGAACCCTACTGATTCGAATACACCACGTGGATCCAAACCCGGTTTTTGCAATTCTTTGAGAATGTCCTGAATGGTTGAAATACCCAAAGAATCTTTTTCAGAAATATATTGTGTCGCCGCAATTTTTTTGACCCGTTCTGCATCGTTTAACAATTCAATTATCGAAACACCAGCGTCTTTCGCCATACGTTCTACAAGCCCATATCTCTCTGGGTGCACAGCGCTATTGTCCAGTGGATTTTTTGCATTTCGAATCCTCAAAAAACCTGCACATTGTTCAAATGCTTTATCGCCCAATCTCGGTACTTTTTTCAATTGCTCCCGCGAACTAAATTGGCCAATTGTATTTCTAAATTCCACAATATTTTTTGCAATGACCGGCCCCAAACCACTCACATGCGTAAGCAAATAACGGCTTGCCGTATTTAAATTTACACCCACAGAATTTACAGCACTTTCAACCACAATATCCAATCTTTTTTTCAATAACGGTTGATTTACATCATGCTGGTATTGCCCCACACCAATACTTTTGGCGTCTATTTTAACCAACTCTGCCAATGGATCCAACAATCTTCTTCCGATAGATACTGCGCCTCTCACCGTTACATCTTTATCCGGAAATTCTTCCCGTGCAACATCAGACGCACTATAGATTGATGCACCTGCTTCATTTACCATAAAAACAGGCAATTGAATGGCAGAAATGCTTTTTATAAAATCCTCAGTTTCTCGTCCTGCTGTGCCATTTCCAATAGCAATAGCTTCCATTTTGGTTTCCAAAATTATTTTCAGGATCGTTTCTTTAGCCTTGGCTTTTTCATTCTGGGGTTCATGCGGATAAATATTTGTATATACAAGTAACTCTCCTGTTTCGCTAATTGCTACCATTTTACAACCTGATTTAAATCCAGGATCTATGGCTAAAATTCGCTTCTCACCTAGCGGAGCAGCAAGCAGCAATTGTCGTACATTTTCTGCAAAAACTTTGACGGCATCTTCATCCGCTTTCTCTTTTAATTTAGACAACATTTCCGACTCCATAGAAGGCTGAATCAACCTATCCCAAGAATCTTCCATGGCTTTTTTTATTTGGTCTTGGGAATCTCCATAACCATGCAAACAATGTCTTTTTAATACAAACATTGCTTCGTCATCTGCAGGGGACGCATGCATCTTTAACCAACCTTCTGATTCGCCGCGTTGCATGGCCAAAAAACGATGCGACGGACAATTGGATAATTTCTCGTGATGGTCAAAATAATCTTTATATTTTTGGGCATCTGCATTTGCGGATTTTCCGCGTGAAACTTTGCAAATCAATTCAGCCTTTTGTTCAAACAAGGTTCTAAACTTGGCACGCAAAACCACATCTTCACTGATCCATTCGGCAATAATATCTCTTGCGTATTGCAAAGCATTTTCAAGACCTACAGATGAATCTGTAACCATTTTTTGCCAATCGCGCAGCCATCCATCTCCTTTTTGGGCAAAAATGGCCAAAGCCAGCGGTTCAAATCCCGCTTCACGTGCAACATCGGCTTTCGTTTTTCTTTTGGATTTATAGGGTAAATAAAGATCTTCTAGCAGATCTAATTCCAATGCATTCAATATCGCATGCTTCAATTCTGGAGTCAGTTTTCCTTGTTCTTCTATTTGCAACAAAATGTATTTCCTGCGTTTTTCTAGCTCCTCTAATCTTTCGTATTCATCAAATATATTGCGGATAACTACCTCATCCAAATCTCCCGTTTTTTCTTTTCGATACCGTGCAATAAATGGAATGCTTGCATCTTGCTTCATTAACAGAATTACATTGGCAACTTGCCATTCTCTGGCATTTACTTTTTGGGCAATTTGCTTTTCTACCATCCTAAGATCCAATCTATATTATTCCTACATTTAATTTTGTGAAATTGCATCTTTTTCATTCGTGGTTTTGTTGTTTGTAATTACCCAGCGTATTTCGTTGAATGAAACTGTTTCGCCAAGCTTCGCTTTTACAGCGCCAAGACCGGCACTTGAATCACTCAACTTCAATTCCTTTTCAATAAGAGATTGTTTTTCTTCTGTCATTAATGCTTTCAATTCAATTTCACCTTGGGATAACCATTTGTCCAAATGCACTTCTATGGTGCCCACTGCCATGCCCCTAATTTCAGCAATTTCAGCTACACTTTTGCCCGAACGGAACAATTCCAATGTGTCATTGTATGTTTCCCCTTTCGGCTTGCGACCCTTTTTTAAAGTATCCCCTGCTGTTTGCTGAACCTCCATTTGAGGAGAGCCAATATTGCCTGAATACAACTTCTCTCCAGACAATGAACTTTCTTTCAGTGCCAATGATTTGTAATAAAATATTCTCACCAAATCTGCACCCGTTTGATAATATCGTTTCGCTTTGGCTTTGTACCTATAATCTTCTAATATCTCATTCCATGGATTTATTATTTGTACATACAAATTATCTACGAAATAATCGACAGCTTTCGTAACTCTCTCTTTCAAAAGTGCGGTTTTATTTGCCTCTGTTTCGCTTGAATCTATTATTTGCTGCAGTTGTATGTTAAACTTGCCCGCAACTGCATTCAACTCTTTTAATATTTTCCTTAAACCATCTGCTTGCGCTTTTATTTCGAAAAGATTTACAGTTTTCATTTTAGAAACCACTTTTTCCCAATAATCGATGCGTTCTATTAATTTATGGAAGGAAAACAATTGCAACAATTTGTCAAATGCATATTGCTTTTTACCTGCTTCTAACTGGTTCTCAAGCAAATTTTCACCCATTATTCGCGTGGAGAAATCCACAATTCTAGGATCAGAATAAATATTACGATTGGTAATAAGCGAATGTAAAACCATGTTTTCCATAGAAATACAGCGACTAAGTGCCACATAAACTTGGCCAGGGGCAAAAGACTCACCTGCGTCGATTACCGCTTTTTCAAATGTCAATCCTTGACTTTTATGAATGGTAATAGCCCATGCCAACCTCAGTGGATATTGCTTAAACGTGCCAACCCTGTCTTGCTCTATTTTATTTTCAACTGCATTTAAGTTGTATCGAATATTTTCCCACGTTTCTTTTTCAACCTTGATTTTTTCATCCGTATCCGGAAATCGCACCGTTAAACCTTCCTCAAAATCTATTTCTTCTACTATACCAATTTTGCCATTAAAATATTTTTTTTCACCACTTGTATCATTTTTTACAAACATAACTTGAGCTCCCAATTTAATCCTAAGCACCGCATCCGTTGGAAACATGTTTTCAAAAAAATCACCATTTACTTCCGCGGCAAATTGATCTTCTCTTCCCTCCAAACGTTGCAACTCTCTTTCATTGATAGCATCTGCTTTCTTGTTATGGGTTGTGAGTGTAATAAATCCTTTTTCTTCTGGAATAAAATCTGGCTTATAAAGCAATTTCAATTCTTCATAGTCATCTTCTTGCAAATCTTGATGGCGAATGTTGTTCAAGATTCGAATAAAATTACGATCGCTTTGCCGGTATATTTTTTTCAATTCAATATACACTGGATGAATTTTTGAAAAAACTTTTGAATCAAAAAAATAATGGCTTTTGTAATAGTTTTGAAGCAAAATCCATTCATCATCTTTCACCACAGGTGGCAATTGGTACATATCGCCAATGAGCAGAACCTGCACCCCGCCAAAAGGCAAATTGTTTCTGCGAACATATCGCAGGGCGAAGTCAATCGCATCCAGCAGATCGGCACGCACCATACTTACCTCATCAATCACCAACAATTCCAATTCCCGCAATACTTGCACTTTTTCGCCGCGATAATGAAAATGAGAACTTAGCATTTGCTCATTGTTGGCCAGATTGGGATCTACTGGATCGTTGGATGGAATAAAAGTTTTGGTAGGCAAACCAAACATTGAGTGTATGGTTACGCCGCCAGCGTTCATCGCTGCGACTCCAGTAGGGGCAATAACTACGCAATTTTTTGGCGTGGTTCTAATAATGTGCCTCAAAAAAGTAGTCTTACCGGTTCCTGCTTTTCCGGTTAAAAACAAAGGCGTGTTGGTGTAATTGATAAAATTCTCCGCAGTTTCAAATTCAAAATTTTCCATAATGTATAAAATAAATCTAACTATAAATAAAAATAACGAAGCAAATATAAAAGTATTTGAATTGAATTTAAAAATGAATTTAAAAAAAAACCGCGATCACCTAGAAAACCCTAAACCCCGATTCACCATAACCCAGGATAAATCAAATTATTTTTTACCACCTTTTCCGCCACTGTGACTGCCTTGACCGCCTCCAGAATGACCACCGCCATTATTTTTCCTTTCAGGACCCTTGTTCTCAGATGGATGTTTTCCGCCACCCTGATTTTCTGACCCCCTTCTCTCCGAATGCTTAAAATCACCGTTTGTCCCTTTGCCTTTTTCACTATGTTTGGTTTGGTGAAAACCCTTGGATTTAAAAGTTTCATCCAAATACGGTTTCCCTTTTGGATTAAAATAACTTCTTCCTCGAATTTTAGGCATTCCATTTTTCAAATAAAAAGCATTGTACCTATTTGCAACCAAGATAGAATTGGATTGATAAGGCAAATACAAAGCATGTGCTTTGTTTGCTTTGTATAAATAGATACGATCAAAGTTTGGATACAAATTTTGTTTTTTATTTTTAAATTTACCATACGGTTAGGGCGTCCAAGGTGAATAAGATTTGGGATAATGATTCCAATAATATGGAGATTCATAGGTTAAATAATCCGGAGAATAAACATATTGCACAACAGGCCAAGGCATTACATTTACCTCCACCAACATTCCGGCCTCGTATACAGAGCCGGTAAACATGCTGGCCATGGTAACATTGTTGCCGTTTTTATCTGCTATAGGTTCAACAATTACAGAATCCCCGTACAACAATTGGTTGCCAACAATTTGAACTATTGCCTGCTCTTTTTCCGATTTTTGCAATTCAATAACCGCAACATCCTGCGATTCTTTTTCGTTTACATGAATTTGCAATACAAACACATGCGCACTTCCATTAGCCTTTTCGAAGATATTTATATAATCTACTATACTATCCCCATTCAAATCGAGGTTGTTAATGTCATTGTCTTTAGCATTTAAGCCGTTTTCAAACGCTTCCGGCGATTTGGAAGTTTTGAACAATGCAAGTGCACCTTTTAAATTAAAATTGTCGCCAGGTAGGCCTGTGCTATCCGTATCCGTCAATTTTGATATTTCAGTTTTGCTTTGGCATCCAAAAGACAAAAGGATGAGAATTACAACCGTCGAACCTATTACGTTTTTCATATTTTTTTTCGAACTCGAATCAAAATCCCAAACTAAATTCCAAGTTGAACCATTTCAAAGTTACGACTTAATCCAATTAACCAATGTTTTATTTCAAAACACCGAACAATTCTACATATTCCTGCGGTATTGCCCACCCACAGAGAACAATGCTTCTGTAATTTGCCCCAATGAACAATATTTACCAGCTTCCATCATTTGCTCAAAAATATTTTCATTGTGCACAGCCGCTTCCTGCAATCTATGCAACATTTCCGAGGTTTTTGCAGCATTGCCTTTATGCAAATTTTCCAGCATATTGATTTGATATTGCTTCTCCGTTTCTGTCGCACGAATGACTTCCTGGGGTATAGATGTTGGCGATCCTTTGCTGCTTAAAAAAGTATTTACTCCTATAATTGGCAATTCCCCGGTATGTTTTAATGTTTCGTAGTACAAACTTTCTTCTTGTATTTTACTACGTTGGTACATAGTCTCCATGGCCCCTAGCACTCCCCCACGTTCTGAAATCCTATCGAACTCCAATAACACAGCTTTCTCTACTAATTCTGTCAACTCTTCAATAATAAAAGAGCCTTGCAATGGGTTTTCGTTCTTGGCCAACCCTAGCTCTCTATTGATAATCAATTGGATTGCCATAGCCCTGCGTACACTTTCTTCCGTAGGTGTTGTTATAGCTTCATCATACGCATTTGTGTGCAAAGAATTGCAATTGTCGTAGATGGCATATAGCGCTTGTAAAGTGGTGCGGATGTCATTGAAATCAATCTCCTGCGCGTGCAAACTTCTACCGCTAGTCTGAATGTGGTATTTCAACATCTGACTTCGGGCATTTCCACCATACTTATGTTTCATTGCTTTTGCCCAAATTCTCCGGGCAACTCTACCAATTACTGCATATTCAGGATCGGTTCCATTGCTGAAAAAGAAAGATAAATTCGGAGCAAAATCATCAATATGCATGCCCCGGCTTAAATAATATTCTACGAAAGTAAAACCGTTTGAAAGTGTAAAAGCCAATTGAGAAATAGGATTTGCACCTGCCTCTGCAATGTGATACCCAGAAATAGATACACTGTAAAAATTTCTCACTTTTTCATCAATAAAATATTGTTGAACATCCCCCATCAAACGCAATGCAAACTCGGTACTAAAAATACAAGTATTTTGGGCCTGGTCTTCTTTCAATATATCCGCTTGCACGGTTCCCCTCACTTGAGAAAGTGTCCAATCTTTTATTTCTTTGTATTTTTCCGCTGGTAAAACTTGGTCTCCGGTCAAACCCAGCAACATTAAACCCAATCCGTCGTTCCCTTCTGGCAACGCACCGTTGTAGATTGGCCTATCCATGCCTTTTTCAGCAAAGATGGCTTCAATTTTAGGGTTGATTTCTGCCTCGAGTCCGTTTGCTTTAATATATTTTTCACATTGTTGGTCAATGGCGGCGTTCATAAAAAAACTAAGCAGCATGGGAGCCGGACCATTAATGGTCATGGACACCGATGTTTTAGGATCCGCCAAATCAAATCCACTGTACAATTTTTTTGCATCATCCAAACAACAAATACTTACACCTGCATTTCCTATTTTACCATAAATATCTGGACGAATATGCGGATCACGTCCATACAATGTTACACTGTCAAAGGCGGTACTAAGGCGCTTTGCAGGCATACCCAAACTTACATAGTGAAAACGCTTATTGGTTCTTTCTGGGCCACCTTCTCCTGCAAACATTCGGGTTGGGTCTTCGCCTTCCCTTTTATAAGGATAAATTCCCGCCGTATAAGGAAAGTAGCCAGGCGTATTTTCTTGCATAGCCCACCGCACTTTATCTCCCCATGATGTAAATTTTGGCAAAGCAACTTTAGGAATTTTTAGGTGGCTTAAACTTTCGGAATAATTCGCAATTTGAATCTCTTTATCCCTCACTTTAAATGTAAAACAATCGTCTTTGTAACGTTTTACCTCCTCTTTCCAATGCACCAGCATACTCCAAATGTGAGGGTTCAAATCTTTTTTACATTTGTCAAATTCTACAAACAAAATTGAAACAATTTCCGCCATTCCTTCCCGCGTTTTTGCCAAAATATCTTCCCTTTGATCTTCAAAATCTGAAGCTTCTGAAACCATTGCTGAAGTAAAAGTAGAAATGGTTTTGCCCATTCCATACAATCGATCCGCAATTTCCGCTTGACTGGAGGCATCTGAATCATACCGTCGATTGTTCTCCGAAATTTCACTTAAATAACGCGTTCTAGTGGGTGGAATGATATAAATTTTTTCACTCATTTCCTCCGTTGCATGAAAATCACTAACCAATGGCGCCCCGGTTTTTGCAGAAATTGTATTCATCACTGTTTTGTACAATTTATTCATACCCGGATCGTTAAATTGACTTGCAATGGTGCCAAAAACTGGCATATCGGATGGATTTTTATCGAATAATTTATGGTTGCGTTGAAATTGCTTTTGCACATCTCGTAGTGCATCCAGCGCACCTCTTTTGTCAAATTTATTGAGTGCCACCAAATCTGCAAAATCAAGCATATCAATTTTTTCCAATTGGGAAGCGGCTCCATATTCTGGGGTCATTACATACAGAGAAGCATCGCAATGTGCTGTAATTTCCGTATCGCTTTGTCCAATGCCACTGGTTTCTACAATGACCAAATCAAAACCTGCCGCCTTTAAAATAGCGATTGCATCATCCACATGCGGACTCAACGCCAAATTGGCTTGACGGGTAGCCAATGAACGCATATAAACCTTAGAATTGTTGATGCTGTTCATGCGAATTCTATCGCCCAAAAGCGCGCCACCCGTTTTGCGTTTGCTCGGATCTATAGAAACAATACCAATCGTCTTCGCAGGAAAATCTGTGAGAAATCGGCGCACCAGTTCATCCACCAAGGAACTCTTTCCCGCACCGCCTGTGCCTGTGATTCCCAATACAGGAACCTTAGATGATTTGGCTTTTCGGCGAATCTCTTTCAATATCTCCACATGTTTTTCCGGAAAATTCTCTGCAGCACTGATTAATTTGGCAATTGCCAGCGGATTTTCTGTAGACAATTGAGATTCCTCACCGTTGAGCACCTCCCCAGTTGGATAATCACTTTTTTGCACAAGGTCATTTATCATACCCTGCAATCCCATCGCCCTGCCATCGTCTGGGCTGTAGATACGGGCAATGCCGTATGCCATCAAATCTGCAATTTCTGAGGGCAAAATAACCCCACCACCGCCACCAAAAATACGGATATGCCCGGCCCCATTTTGTTGGAGCAAGTCATACATGTACTTCAAATACTCATTGTGTCCACCCTGATAGCTGGTGAGTGCGATAGCGTTGGCATCTTCTTGAATGGCGGTGCTTACAACATCCAAAACACTTCTATCATGTCCCAAATGAATGACTTCGCATCCATTGCTCTGTATAATTCTGCGCATCACATTGATGGCAGCATCGTGCCCATCGAAGAGAGAAGCCGCAGTTACAATGCGTACTTTATTGGTTGGTTGATATACGGTTTGATCCATAAAAAAGATAGGGCGAAATTAATACTTCCGCCCTAAGTCTCTATATGGAATTTAAGATGCGTTTAATTTCCCGCTGGCAAATCGCACATAATTGGGCAAAAACCGTCAATTCCGGAAGTAAAAACAGCGAGATTTCCTTGTGGATCGGCTCCACCTATTAAATAAATAGTAGGATATATAGCTTTGGCTCCAGTTGGCAAGGTATCTAAGCCCAATCTAAAGTACAAATATTGAAAATTAGGCTGTTGCACTTCTATGGTTGAAAGTAAATTGCGCAACACACAAACTCCAATTCTTCCGCCCGAAGCACCCACAAACGGGGAATTGGGTGGCAAAGTGCCTGCCGGCATGCCAATAGAATTAGCATAATCAGCTACGGCAGTTGTCATCGTAAGCTTCGAAACCCTATTTCCATTGCCACTCCCTGGGATGCAATTAACGTCCCACATCATGGCTTTTTTATCGTCTTCGTTTCCACATTTCTTTTTACCATCCTTACAATGGGTTTCAGTTTTACATTCTTTGCTACAATCACGCTGGCGGCACATCCACCAACAAATAAAATAGCCGATAGCGCATCCCAGCGCTACAAATAATAGGTTTTTAATAGTTGTATTCATAGTCTTATGTAATTACAAGTCTACACATTCCAATTCACATTTCCAATTATTCTTTGTTTTTTCAACGTGAATCCTACATCTTTGCAACCCAAACATTCAAATTGTTTCGATTATTACCCATATTGTTTGCATTCATTTTTATATATGCTTGCCCCATAGTCAAAGGGCAAACATATTCGCTGGATTACAACGCTTTGCAAAAGATGAAGACCGACACGACTAAGGTATTAAAACTTTTGGCATTTTATGATAAATATTACTCAGATAATTTCAACGATTCACACGAAACTGGTCAACGCTTTTTACTACAAGCCTATAAAATTTCTTTTGACAAAAATTACCATTACGGAATTATCAACAATACATATCGTCTAGCCCAATGCTTTATGTTTGAGAAAAAAATTGACAAATCTATACAATATTTATTTATCTGTATTCGTGAATCCGAAAAATACAAAGACACTGGTCACTATATCAAATCATTGATAAACCTTGGTGTTATTTATTACATTCAAAAGAAATTCAATATAGCTTTAACCTATTTCAAAAAAGCCATTTCTTTTAAAAAAACTACAGAAGACCAAAGGCGCACCCTGACTTATCTCAGTGGATTATGTGAATTCAAGTTAAATAATTTTCCCGAGGCTATCACCAAGCTTAAACTCTCATTAGAAATTGCAAAAAAAGAAAACGACAACAATAGAATCAATGAATGTTATATAGGATTGGGGCAAATTAATTCTGCGAAAGGCAATTTCAAATTGGCCATTGAATTTTTGGCAAAAGCCAAAGAATATTATATCTCTCAGACAAACGAGGCTGCTGCAATGGCAATCATTTATGAAGAATTGGCGCAAATCTCCTATAAAGAGAAGCTATTTGAAGAATCGTTAAATTACGCAAACAAGGCCTATTTGTTTTCCAAAAAAAATCCAGATGCAAACAACCGGTTTG
Source organism: Bacteroidia bacterium (assembly GCA_038317095.1). Classification (GTDB taxonomy): domain Bacteria; phylum Bacteroidota; class Bacteroidia; order NS11-12g; family UBA955; genus JAGXTF01. The sequence continues at coordinate 24,846 of JBBQBB010000052.1, forward strand.
AAATTACTGAACTTTTACACAAATTGTATTTTCAAAAAGGAGATTTAAAAAACGCCTACAAATTTCTTTACGAAAACAACACAATGAAGGACACAATGTACAACAGCGATATATCAACTCAGATAGCTATCACATTGGCCAATTACGAATTTGAAAAAAAGGAAACCAAATTTACAGCAGAAATAAAAGAAGAAGCCAAGCAAAAAAACAGGGCGTTTACTTTGGCGGGCATTATAGGATTTGCGATGATAATTGTAATTGCCCTTTTGGGAATTGTTAGAAAAGAAAGAAAAAAATCAGATG
>JBBQBB010000053.1:0-24421 GCA_038317095.1 Bacteroidia bacterium
AAACACATAAGGATAGAATAGAATTATTTTTTCTGCCACCATACAGCCCAGAACTGAATCCGCAGGAATACGTAAACCAGGATTTGAAAACCAACGTAATCGGCAAGAAACGCCCTATCAATAAGGCCCAGATGAAAAGCAATGTAGAAGATTTTATGTACAAAAGAAAAAAAGATAAAAAGCAAGTGCAAAAATATTTCCATGCAAGCCATATCAAATATGCTGCGTAGGGATTTTGTAAGACCTAATTACCTATACGATTAATAACGCAGAAAAACTTTAATGGTTATAAGTTTCAATCCGCAGGAAATTTCATTGTTCAACACACAGTAACAACAAGCGAAGGCTGCATGGATAGTTCAAAAAAAGTGATTGTAGTTAGGGACTTTGAACCCGCTAAATACAGAATGAACAGTATACAACAATGTATGAAAGACAATAAATTTGAAATTAATGACACCGCAAAATATGGCAGTTATAATATTAATTTCGGGGATGGATTTAAATCTTCATCGTTGCCAGTTTCTCATACCTATAGCCAAGCAGGTAAGTTTGATTTAACCTCTATTAAACTTTGGAATAGCGGTTGTTCTGATACCCAAACTTACAACATTATTGTAAACAAAAACCCTGTTGCTAATTTCAGTGTTCCTCTTTTATGTACAAGTAAACAAATCACCATTACAAACAATTCATTGTTGGGTGATGCACCAATTTTCTCAAGTTGGTATACATCGGACAGCGGTTTATATGCAGGAACAAACCTAATTCGGTCATTTGAAAAAGCTGAAAAATACCCAATAATTTTGGCTGTACGTGATTCTTTGGGTTGCTCTGACTCTTTGAAAAAAATTGTATATGTAGGGCCTACTCTGAAACCTACATTTTATTTTAATGGATCAGATTACAATCAAGAAAAGGGATACAGTTATTATTTTGTGGCGAATGCAGATACATTCAACCAATACACATAGCAATTGGGAAGCGCCGGTGCATCAAACATTAAAAACCCTATAGTGTGGCTTAATCAATCTGACCAAAATGAGCATATAATTTTAACCGTAAAAACCAATTATAGATGGTACGGCACAGCAGACTCAACAATACTCATAAAAGGCCTAACTTTATATCTTTCCCCCAATTCATTTACCCCCAACAGCGACGGACATAATGATGGCTTTGGCATAGCAGGGCCAGAATATATAAAACAATACAAATTGCGCATATTCAACCGCTGGGGGCGAAGAGGTGTTCTTTACTCAAAATCCATACGAATTGTGGAAACCACAAAACCCATTGCCCGGTTTATATGTTTACAAAGCTTTGGTGCAAGACATTTACAGCCGATGGAAAGAAGTGGATGGGGTGGTTTATTTGTTGCGGTAGGGAAAGCGGCAAATCATTACTTTCGTATTCGTTATTGGCAATTAAGATTGTAGCGTGAACACCTTAAATTTACTACCATATTCGTCTAATTTGTCATTATTAATTTTTAATTCAACGTAAAGTCTGCCATTTTATCGGTTTCGTGGTGCCAATTTTAACTAAATCAAAAATCTTCACGAATATTAGCGCCAGTATCTATTGCGCTAAAATCGTCAAAATAACCGTCTTCCATGGGATTGGTATCCGAGTTCATTTTGCTTGGCATTGTTTGCATGGTGAAAGAAGGAGAAGGTGCGTAATCCATGCCTTCACTGTTTGAATTTATAGCGGCCCTATCTTCGGGGTCTAAATCCACGAATTTTGAATATTGGCCAATAAATTTGGTCATAGCCGAACCCACAGCACCATGTCTGTTTTTTCCTATGATTACTTCGGTTAATCCTTCAATGCCAAAGTTGTTGTAAGCGGCATCGCCAGTTTTGTCTTGGTTCATACCCATTTTGGTGTAATACTCATCTCTATATAGGAACATTACCATATCGGCATCTTGCTCTATAGAACCAGATTCGCGCAAATCACTTAATTGAGGGCGTTTTACATTTCTTTTTTCAACTTCGCGGCTTAATTGGGCTAGGGCTATTACAGGGATATTTAATTCTTTCGCCAATCCTTTTAAAGAACGGGAGATAAAGGCAATTTCTTGTTCTCGGTTGTTCTGACCTTTGCCTTCGTGCCTTAGTAATTGCAAATAATCTACCACCACCATATCCAGTCCATGTTGGCTATGCACCCTGCGGCATTTAGCGTTTAGGTCGAAAATGCTCAACTGCGGCGTGTCGTCTATATAAATTTTAGATTCAGAAACGGTCATGGTTTTGGTATGCAACCTTTGCCACTCGTCTTCTGTTAAATCGCCTTTTCTTATTTTATCGCTTGCAATTTCTGCCTCTCCAGAGAGCAACCTATTCACAAGTTGCACATCGGCCATTTCTAAAGAGAAAAACATCACGGATTTTTTAAAATCAACAGCCGCATTGCGAACCAAAGAAAGCGCGAATGCGGTTTTACCCATTGCAGGCCTTGCTGCCAATATAATCAAATCACTGCCCTGCCACCCGTTGGTTATTTTATCGAGGTCGCTAAAGCCAGATGCCACTCCAGTAATGCCATTGTTGTCTTCGTTAGTGCGGCCTTCTAAATCTTTCATAGCCCTGTTTATAAGGGTTCCTATATCCTGAAAACTGCGTTTTAATCCCGCATTTTTTATTTCATAGAGCATCCGTTCACTTTCGTCTAGCATTTGAAAGGAATCTGCTTGGTCATTGTAGGCTTCAACCGCTATTTCGCCACCAACCCTTATGAGTTCGCGCTGCACAAATTTTTGGGTAAGAATTCTAGAATGGAATTCAATGTTTGCTGCACTGGATACTTTATTGGTCAATTGGGCCAAATAATAAGAACCACCAGCCAATTCCAATAAGTTTGTATTTCGGAGTTCATTATTTACAGTAAGTAGGTCTACTGCAGATGGCACTTCATAAAGACTTTTAATGGCCTTAAAAATAATTTGGTTTTCGGGTATGTAAAAGTGTTTTTCGGAAAGTATGTCTATCACCAGATTAATTTTATCTCGTTCTAGCATCATGGCACCTAGCACTGCTTCTTCTAGCTCTCTGGCATGCGGTGGCACACGCCCTTGCATGTCTGGCGGCACTACTTGAAAAGGCTTGTTCTTTTTTGTTTTTGAGGAGGAGGAGGTATTTTCCATGACAGGGGGTTCAAATTAATAGTGTAGTTTTCACATGGCAACGATTTAGGGCTTTTATATTTTTTAACATTGGACGTTGGGAAATGGTGCATAAAATATGTATATTATCTGTTTATATGAAATATTGGCAGGAATCCTTTTCGGCGCGATTTTCGCTTGACAGATATGAAGGCAAATTCCAATTGTAAAGACACTTGCACATGTTGTGTGTTTTTCGGTTGAAACCTGCAAAAACATAACATATCTTTGTACATAATATAGTAAATTGCATGGAAGCAAAATTTTCACCACGGGTTAAAGAAGTAATTCAGTTTAGCCGCGAAGAAGCTATAAGGCTTGGTCACGATTACATTGGATGTGAACATCTTTTATTGGGAATCATCAGAGAGGGCGAAGGCAAAGCATTGCAAACCCTAAAACTTCTTGATATAGATTCACTTAGGCTAAAAAAATCAGTAGAGGACAACATTCGAACGACGGCTACTAAAACCTCCAATTTGGGCAATATTCCGTTAACAAAACAGGCAGAGAAGGCATTGAAAATAACCTATCTAGAGGCCAAGATATTCAAAACGGATTTGATAGGCACGGAACATCTGTTGTTGTCGATTTTGCGAGACGAGGATAATGTGGCTAGCCAAGTATTGTCTCAATTCGGAATTAACTACGATGTTTTTAAAGCAGCCTTGGAAGAAGGCGTAGATTCCTTTAGAAGTCAAATGCCAAACGACGACCAAGATACACCCGAAGATTTTTTTAGAGAAGAACAACGCGCCACCGATGCGCGCAAAGGCAAGGGCAAGTCTAAAACACCCGTACTCGATAATTTTGGCCGCGATTTGACCAAAGCTGCAGAAGAAGGCAAATTGGATCCTATTGTGGGCCGAGATAAAGAAATCGAAAGGGTTTCACAAATTTTAAGCCGCAGAAAGAAAAACAATCCAGTATTAATTGGTGAACCCGGGGTAGGTAAAACTGCCATAGCTGAAGGCTTGGCCTTGCGCATAATGCAGCGCAAAGTGAGCCGGGTATTGTTTAACAAACGTGTGGTGAGTCTAGATTTGGCAAGCTTGGTTGCGGGTACAAAGTACCGTGGCCAATTTGAAGAACGGATGAAAGCCTTGATGATGGAACTTGAAAAAGCAGATGATGTTATCTTGTTTATTGATGAACTGCACACCATAGTTGGGGCAGGCGGGGCAAGCGGTAGTTTGGATGCCAGCAATATGTTTAAACCTGCTTTGGCTCGCGGAGAAATACAATGCATTGGCGCAACAACCTTAGATGAATACCGACAATACATTGAAAAAGACGGCGCTTTAGAAAGACGTTTTCAAATGGTAATGATTGAACCCGCTAGTCCAGATGAAACCGTAGAAATCTTGCACAACATTAAAGAAAAATATGAGGAACACCATGGGGTAATTTACACCCCAGAATCTATAAAAGCATGTGTGGATTTGAGTGTCCGTTATATGAGTGATCGGCATTTGCCGGATAAAGCAATTGACATACTAGATGAAGCTGGTGCAAGGGTGCATATTTCAAATATTCATGTTCCGCCAGACATTGTAAACCTAGAAAACAAAATTGAGGAAATAAAAACGGAGAAAAACAAAGTCGTAAAAAGCCAAAATTTTGAAGAGGCCGCTAGATTGCGCGACACAGAAAAGAAATTGTTAGAAGATCTGGAAACCGCAAAAGCCAAATGGGAAGCGCAAGCCAGAGAAGAGAAATTCAACGTAACAGAAGATGATATTGCCGATGTGGTAAGCATGATTACTGGAATTCCAGTGAAACGCATGTCAGAGGACGAAGGCAAGCGCTTGCTCCACATGGCAGAAACAATTGCAAAACGCGTAATTGGTCAGCAAAACGCGGTTGAAAAATTGTCTAGAACCATCCAAAGAACAAGGGCTGGTTTTAAAGATCCAAACAGGCCCATCGGATCCTTTATTTTCTTGGGCCCAACAGGTGTGGGTAAAACTGAATTGGCCAAGGCCCTTTCCGAATTCCTTTTTGATTCAGACGACGCCCTAATTCGCATTGATATGAGTGAATATATGGAGAAGTTTGCCGTAAGCAGATTGGTAGGTGCTCCTCCAGGATATGTGGGTTATGAAGAAGGTGGATTGCTTACTGAAAAAGTGCGCAGAAAACCATACAGCGTTATCCTTTTTGATGAAGTTGAAAAAGCACACCCTGATGTTTTCAATCTCTTGTTATCTGCCTTGGATGAGGGACAAATTACAGATAGCTTGGGTCGAAAAATTGATTTTCGCAATACCGTTATTATCATGACATCGAATATCGGCAGTCGTCAAGTTAAAGATTTTGGCACAGGAGTTGGATTTGGCACCCAAAGTAAAGAAGAAGGCAAGGATAAGGAAATAAAAATGGTCATTGAAACCCAATTGAAGAAATTTTTCTCCCCTGAATTTTTAAACCGTATCGACGATGTTATTGTGTTTAATAGTTTGGGTAAAGAGCAAATTATGGAAATTTTGGATTTAAGAATGAAGAAAATGCTCAAACGCATTCAAGACATTGGATATAAAGTTACCCTTACCCCGGCTGCAAAGGAATTTTTAGGCGACAAAGGATTTGACCCAGATTTTGGCGCAAGACCGCTACAACGGGCGCTTCAAAAATATTTGGAAGAACCCTTAGCCGAAGAAATTTTAAAGGGGAATCTTAAAGAGGCTACAGACCTGAAGGTAGACCGAAAAAAAGATGCGGATGAACTTACCATTAGTGCTCCAAAGGCAAAGAAGGAAAAGGAAACGAAAGAATAATTTTTTGAATATTTCACAAAAGAAAACAGTCGTAATTTGCGGCTGTTTTCTTTTATATTATAAGCAATTTTTGAAATGATAAAGCATTTTGCAAACTCACCCAAACAGATAATGCGATATTGCTGCATATTTTTTGGGCTATTGTTTTTGTTTTTTAGTTTAAACCAAAATTTACGAAAACCGGTATTTCACCACGACAGTGAAATTTGGGCCGACAAAGCGGGCTATTATATTTATTTACCTGCGACGTTTATTTACAATTGGCAAAGCAATGCCATGCCCAAGGGAATTGATTCATTCACAGGCAAGGGTTTCGTCATAGATAAAAATTCAGGCAAAGTCTTCTCAAAATATCCGCCTGGGGAAGCATTGTTGGAAATGCCTTTCTTCTTGGTTGCGCATTTAATTCAATTGAGTATTCATAAAAATGAAGCGACAGGTTTTACCCCAATTTACCATGCATCACGCATTATTTCTGGCGTATTTTGGTTTTTTTTTGGTTTGTGGTTGCTTGTAAAAACAGCCTTAAATATAGGTAGAAGGGTAAAAGAGGTGTTTTGGTTGTTTATTTTACTTTTATTTGGGACAAACGTTGCCTATTTTTTGGTTTGGCAACCCGCCATGAGTCATGGTTACTCCTTTTTCGCATTGTCTTTGTTGATATTTTTACTCCAACATAAAAATGCAGATAAATATGTCTTCGCTATTGGATTAACAATCGGTTTTATTGGAAGCATTCGAAGTGTAAATATGGTCTTAATTGTTCCATTTCTTTTTTATTATAGACTTTATTTTCTAAGACAATTTAAGAGTATTTCAAAATTATTCTTCTTGTTCGGTGGAATATTGATGGGAATTTTGCCTTTGATTGCACAAATAGGATATTTGAAAAGTATTGGTTCTAAACCCTATGCCGGCGAAACTTTTTCACATGCCGCAAACCCTTGGTTTGCCGAAATATTTTTTAGCGCCACCAATGGCATTGCCATTTATACACCTCTCGTCTTTCTGCTTATTGCGATCTTATTTACAGGTATTTTTCGCCGTGAGAGTCATAAGCTGGCAGTTGCCATTTTTACAACTTTCCTATTAACTACTTGGTTGTATGCCAGTTGGTGGGTTCCTACCATGGGTTGTTATCTCGGGCACAGGGGTTTTGTAGATTTTCTACCTTTGTTGTTTTTTTATGGTGCAATGGGACTTCGTACACATTTTATTTTTAATAAATATTTCATTGCATTTGCGGTATTGTGCATACTTTATACCTCATTTTTGGCTTACCAATATCCTGGCTGTTTGGACGATGGCATGGGAAAGGAAGTATGGAATTGGGGTGAATATGAGAGGGTTTTAAATCAATAATATGAAGAGCTTTTTATTTGTTATTTTAACATTTATCTTTACTTTTCTGTCTGCACAAGACACAATTCAATGTGGAATGCATTCTTCAATATTTGGATTTTCCAAACCAATATTTTCCTGCAATACTGTCATTAATTCATGGGATTCCACTGCACAAAAATGTAACGTGGAGTGCGCAACCCACCTTGTAAAAGCTGCTGTGCCTTGCCCAGGTTCTTGCAACAGAATTAATACATTCACAAGTGAGATTAACATTCATTCTCAATTGGGGCATATTAAACGACTTTTTGATTCAGCAAATAGAATGGCACAAACCTACTTTTACAACAGTGCAGGAAACAACATCATTGAATATTTTGAAAATGGGACTTCAATTATTTGCAGATTTGGAGGAGATTCTGGCGTTTGGTTTGGCCAAATGAGTGCCGAAAGTACAGTAAAAGAAGCGTGGAATATGAAACCTACAGATTCTTTAAATCAGAACAATTCGGAATTGGTTATGCCTCCATTTTTACCAGGCTATTCCATCCTGCCCAGTGGTATTTGGACCTATAAAAATTATAGCGGTATACTTTTACTTAGGCATTTTAGGATAGCATATGTGGCTACTATGAAAGCAGGCGAGTGGAGTTTGGAATTAGAAGAACTGTAACTTTTAATTCAAAATTCTGCGAATTCCTAAAAAACGTGCTTTGTAATAGGCGGAACTCAGCATGTCATACCTAATTCCACCGCTTAATGCACTGTGGATGAAATAGATTTGCGTAGGTGTAACTTCAGTAATAATGCCTACGTGTCCAATAAGGGTTGTATTTTGGTTGTAGCCAGTAAAACAAATCACATCTCCAGGCCTTGCATTTGCCTTGGTTATTGGCTTGCCATATCGCGGATATTCTGTGGCTGAAGCAGGCAATTTAATGCCCAAAGTACTACCATAACAATACAATACAAAACCACTACAATCAAATCCACCAGGTTGCTTTCCTCCCCACCGATAAGGGGTTCGTAACTGTTTTTCTGCTTGATTTAATACACGGTTTATCTCTACAACATGGGTTTTAGAAGTATCGGTTTTCCCAGAATCTACGGTAGTTTGAATCTTACTTTCAGTGGTATCCGTATTTGTAGCAAAAGCAGAAAATGTGGCGGCAAAAATGGTCAATATTGCAACAAGGCGCATCAAGGCAGTGAATTTTTAAATGTTGTATACCTGCTTGTAAACGTCTGGCCTACCTTACCCCCAAGTGCATTCCATTTGGCAGTAATTGCAGCTATACGGTTATCTGGGTTGGGGTGGGTGCTCAAAAATTCAGGGGAACGGCCACTAGAGCCTTGGTCAATCATTTTTTGAAAAAATCCAGCGGCACCTTTTGCATTATAAGCAGTTGGGTATAATGTTATTACAGAGTATTCATCGGCTTGGGTTTCATTGGCTCGGCTAAATTGAAGAGATTTTAACCCTGCAGCTATGCGAACCAATTGGCCTTTATTTTGCCCAAAAACTATATCTATTAAAGTTTGTATTCCATACTGACGGGTCATTGCTTCTGTGCTGTGACGACGATCAGCATGCGCCATTTCATGCCCCATAACGCCCGCAAGTTGGTCTTCACTTTCCAAATATTTAATCAACGCTGTGTAGATATAAATGTAACCACCTGGTGTGCAAAATGCATTAAGAGTGGTGTCGTCTTTGATGATTCTAATGCGCCATTGAAATACTTTTCCATAAGTGAGCAAACCTGTATTGAGAATGCTGTCTCTAAGGTTATATACAAATTTATAAGCAGCTACATTGTTTGTACTATCTAAAATTACGTTGGTAGGGTCTTTTTCAAATTCAGCACTTACCTGTGCGCCAAAAGTCATATCATCTTGTATACTGAAAAGATTCACTTTGCCGTTATCGTCTTTGCATGAAGCTAAAATTACCAATGCGGATAAAGCACAAGCAAGAAAGCCAAGTCTAAAATATTTTTTCATAGTATTAAGGCTACTGCAATAATAATACCTAATTTAGAAAGGATAACCAATTCCAAAAGCCAATGCTGTTTCTTTTTTAATATAATTCTGCGGATTGGAAAGGGTATTTGGATTTAGCAACCACCTTTTTCCAAGGTTTTTACCAGGATCATGAAGGGGTATCCCCCAATCAACCCTGAAAAGAAAAAATTTAAAATCAAACCGAAATCCTATTCCAGTATTGAACGCCACTTCATCATAAAAATTTTTTTTGGACAATATACTTGCAGATGGAGCCTGCTGATTTTTGTGCTTTAAATTCCAAATATTTCCAGCATCTAAAAATAAGGCCATTTCTAAAAAACGCTTAATTACACTAAATCTATATTCTAAGTTAATTTCCCCCAAAAATTCGCCACTTCGGTCCAGCGTTTGGTTCAGCGTGTCTGACGTACTGCCTGGGCCAAGAAGCCTAGACCGCCAAGCCCGTAAACTATTGCTCCCTCCTATAAAATAGCGCTTATCATAAGGCACTACAGAGCTATTGCCATATGGCATTGCCAGTCCACCCCTAATTCTAAATGCCAAACTATTCATTTCGTCAATGGTTCTGCGCAACCTCAATTCACCTTCAATTTTTGAATATTGAAAGTACTGTAATCCAAAAATCTCATAAACTTTACCAGGCGTATAACTTTTGTCGAACGCCTTTCTTAGCAACCTGTGCAGATTTCCACTGGCTTCGAATCCAAGTCTGCCAAAAACGTAGGTTTGCCCTGGCTTGGTTCTATCATTCGCATAGATTACACCTACTTTGGCTGCAGTTACAAATTGGTTGGTGAATACCCTCCGAATAAACGCCAATGCCACAGGATCGTTGACTTGCAGATTGTTTTCAAAACTGGTGCTTAATTTATTACGGTTGAAACTTACTTCGGTGGGTGTGTAATACCAACTTATTTTTGGTTTAACATATTGTAAAGTTAAACTAGCGGGAATGGCACTTCGAAAAAAATTCGGATTGTTTTCATATTGATAGGAAATGGAAAGCAAAGTATTCCTTTGAGAAAAGCTACCCCAATTTGTTTTTTTAAACAATTTGAAATGCGGCAAAGTTAGGGAAGCATTAAATCCTTGTTGCACACTATTTCCTATGCTCGCCTGGTTAGATTGCTTGATGATGGCTTCAAAGGACGTTACGGAACTTAACCTTAAGTTTTCACTGTTTTTTGCTATATTACGGTTGGTGAAAGATACAATTCCTGCCAAGCCAAAACTGCGCTGACTCTGGGTGGTAAGATTGGTACCTGCAGATCCTTGAGGCGAGTAAAGACCTTGCGGTTCAATGGAAAAAGAAATCCGCTTTATGGTCCTTAAATCTATTTGTGTAATTATTCTATGAAGCACTGTATCCGAAAAGAATCGCATATCCACCACAGAAAACAAACCCATTTGAATCAAAGATTGGTAAGTTTTTTCTATGTCTGATTGACTGTATATATTTCCAGAGTCTATATAAATTAGCCTGCGCAACAATTCTGGGTCAACGGGGTAACCGTTTAAATGCAATTCCAAGCCGGGCAAACGCACCAGAATGGGGTTGTTTGTTCTCTCTAGGAAGCTTTTGGCTGTCGATAGATTCACTATTAGGCCACCAAAACTGTATTTAACATGTCTTACGCCTCCCTGCGCATTGTCCAAAATCAGGGTTACTTGGGCCTGTTTTAAAAGCTTAAAAGTATCCAATTCAAACCTAAAACTTTCTGGAATAATGGTGTAATATCCAAGGTTACGCATTTTTCTGGAAATCTCAATTCTTGCGTCGCCCAATTTTTTCATATTGATAGGCCACCACAATCGAAAAAAATCAGATTCATCTGCAAATGCCTTGACTTGGGGTGTTAAAGAGGAATCCACAGCCTTTACAAATACTGAGTTTATTAAATAGGCCCTGCCAGGATATACCTTATAGTAAACATGGGCTTTGCGCCGTTTAACTTTTACGCGTGTGACAACTTTGGCATCAAAAAATCCGGAATTGAATAGATAATTTCGAATATTTGTTGCAGACAGTTGAACCAAATTCGAATCTTGAATCACAGGGGGTTCTCCAAAATCATTTCTAAGTTTGCGTCTAAAATTTGACGAGTCACTCAATTCAGGGTGTTTGCGCTTGGTACCAAAATTGTATAACCATAAATATACTGGCAATTTACCAAAAATAACTCTTTTGTTTGCCCTATGCAATATTTGCGCGGTAACTTCTGAACTGGTAATTTTGCTTTTTCGCAGAATGTCTTTGGCCACTTTGTTTTTTTCAGGTGTCCATGGAATGGGGTCGTTTATTATTTTCTTCTTTTTTACCGTAACCAATGTAACGGAATTCTTTTTTAACAATACTTCACCTGGTCTCAAGGTTTTTTTAACACTGCAACTATAAAAAACAATAAGAATGATAAAAATTATTCTAGACAATGAATGCATTGAAGGATATTTGCGGTTATATAATGGCATCTCAATCTGTCCTAAAAAACATTGCTGCGCTTAGAATGCTCAAATACAGGCAAAAGTACGGCCAATTCATTGTAGAAGGCCGTAAAAATGTGTATGAATTAATCCACAGTGATTATGAGGTTGAAACAATTTTGGCCACCCCAACCTTTCTAGATAAGTCGGAATGGAATATAGATGCTCAAAGAATTGGTGAAAAAGAATATCAAAAAATATCCACTTTTGAAACCCCACCTGGCATTATTGCAGTAGCTAAAATAAAGAATTTCAAAGAATTAGACATAAATCTAAATGCAAACCTGATTCTGGCGTTGGACAGAATTGCGGACCCTGGGAATTTAGGTACCATCATTCGAACAGCAGATTGGTATGGAATCAACCAAGTTGTTTTGGCACATGGCTCTACCGATTTTTATAATCCCAAAACGATTGCTGCCACTATGGGCGCATTCACACGCTGTACATTTATCTATACAAATTTGGCAGAATGGCTATACCAGAAAAATAGTTATGGTTGTTTTTTAGAGGGTGCTGATTTGCATGCCCTAAAAATTACCACACCTTCTGTATTGGTTGTAGGTAGTGAATCTCATGGTATTTCTAAAGAAGTGACGGCTGCAATCCAAAGTCGAATTACGATTCCAGGCGCTGGAAAAGGTGAAAGTTTAAATGCATCCGTGGCAGCCGGCATAGCCATAGATAATTTTGTCCGTTTGCAAGCGCTGAAATAACATCATAGAATTGTAAATTTTTCGTTTACTTAATCCATAAATGGAGCATTAATATGTAATTTTGATAAAGTTTGAAAAATCGCTACTTTTCCACCAGGTCTATTTTTATCATCGTTTTATGCACGCCGGCCTATTCCATTTTTGCTCAAATTTTTACGCAAGACTTGCAGTTTGGCATCAATGGACTTGTAAAAACAGAAATTTTTAAAAATCGCACAAGCAAAGCTTATGAAATGAGCTGCGATAGCAATGGCAATGTCAGAATGTTTGGTACGGCAGAATCGCCTTCTGGCAAACTAAGAATCGTTTCGATAGGTTACAAAGCCAATGGAGCTTTAGATAGCAATTTTGGGGTTGGTGGAATACAAATATATTTTCCTGTTATGGATACTGGATTTTCGGCAGAATGTGTGAAATTTACCAAAACTAAAGATGGTGGCTTTTTTGCCGCCGGTTACATTATTGTGGATGGTGGTGAAGTAGATGTTGCTGTCATAAAAATAAAAGCCAATGGCAGTTTAGATTCTAACTGGGGCGAAAAGGGTTGGTGCATTGCCAATCTCGGATCTAGGGATTATGCAAACGGTTTGGTGGCTTTTCCCGATGGTTCATTAACTGTCCTTTGTAGAATGTATAAAAACCTAGGCGTTGATTCAATGGGCATTATGCAGATAAAACCAAATGGAAAAATAGATTCTGTTTTTGGATGGAATGGCCATAAAACGGTTAATTCCGAATATTCTATGTATGTAACCGATGCTGTTATTGACGGTAACGGCAAGTATTATTGGATAGGGAATTCCCATTTTACAAAAAACAAACCTGTTTTGGCCCGATTTTTTAAAAACGGAACGCCAGACTCAACATTTGATGTCGATGGGTTTGCAGATTTTGGAGGTATTGAAGGGGTAATGAATGACATCGCATTGGATTTAGATTATAAACCAGTTGTTGCCGGTTATTCGATAGAATCTAAGTCAAACACCCTTTCTATCTTCCGATTTTTAGACTGCGGTATCCCCGATTCTGGCTTTTCTGACGACGGGATTCAACAAATACGTTTTGGAAATGAACGGGAAGAAGCCGTTTCCATTTTGCCCCTAAATTCTGGCAGATTGTATGTTTTAGGAAAATCGCTAGACCCCAATGGGTTTTACAAAACCACCTTTATAGAATTGGCCCCATCAGGCGCATATTCGTCGTTTCTATCAGGTGTTGGATTTTGGATGAAACACGTCTCAGCCAGGGATGACGGTTTTACTAGCCTTGGAATTACAAGTGCAGGAAACATTTTTTTAGGGGGATATTTCTCCAGCACCAATAGCCTAAGTTCATGCGCGTTAGTGCGCTTAAACAGAAGTTGGCCAGTAAATGTGCAAAAACCATACACCGAAGGCCCACGTATTTATCCCAACCCTTCCGCAGGCAATTTGCATTTGTATTTGCCTGGCGATGAATATTTACCAACCACAATTTCAATTTTTAATACTTCTGGACAACTGGTTTGCAATTTTCAACAACTTGGATATCAACATTTTGATATGGTATTGAATAATATTTTGCCACCAGGATTGTACATATTGAAGGCGGCAAACAACAAAGGAACTTTCACTTCAACTTTTGTTTATGAGTAGATTTAATTTTAAATGGGAAGATAAACGAAACATTTTGTCGAAAAAACCGTTTACTTTTAAGGAAAGAAAGTTATTATTGGAAATAGATTTATTTAATTTGTAGAATATGCGCAACGGCGAAATAAGAGTAAAACTAGATGCTTTCATTCGAAAGTATTACCTAAACCAATTGGTTAAGGGCGCATTGATTAGCATTACTTTGGTATTTGCCGTTTTTTTATTCTTAAATTTAAGCGAATATTATGGCCACTTTAGCACCAATGTTAGGGCGCTTTTGTTTTGGAGTTTTTGGTTGGTTTTGGGATCCGTGCTTTTTCAATGGATTCTAAAGCCCATTCTGGGCTTGTATAATTTAGGCAAAATAATTTCTTACAAAGAATCGGCTGCAATTATTGGAGAACATTTTTCAGAAGTTAAAGACAAATTGCTAAACTTATTGCAACTAGAGGAAATGTCTGCACAACATCCTGATTCAGGATTGTTGTCTGCGGGGATTGATCAAAAAACCAAAGAATTAAAGCCAATTCCATTTTCTGGCGCTATCAATATTGGTGAAAATAGGAAATATTTGCGATACCTGGCATTTCCACTTGCACTATTTGGAATTATTATGGTATTCCAAAGCAATATTATTTCCGATGGGTCAAATCGCATATTTAATTACAATAAGTATTATAAACAAAAAGCACCTTTTGATTTTTTGTTGTTGAATAAAAACTTAAACTTGGATAGAGGTTCCGATTTCGAAATTCAAATGCGCGTTGCCGGTAAATCCGTGCCGGATGAAGTGTATTTAAGATACCATGGCCAGCCTATAAAAATGACCCAAAATGGCAAGGGTATATATGTTTTCACGCTGCACAATTTAATTGCATCTGAAAAATTTAATTTTAATGCTGCAGGTTTCGAATCTGAACCCTATGAGCTTAAAGTATCTCCTAAACCATCCATTACCAGTGCTGAAGCAATAATAATCTATCCAGGATATATTGGAAAACCATCAGAAGTACTGCCCAATGCTACCGATTTCATCATTCCAGAAGGTTCGGAAATAGAATGGAAATTTCAAACCCGAGATGCTGAAAATTTGTTGTTGGAGAATGAGGGGAAAATAGAAATTTTTGCCAACACCAATAAACAAGGAAAGTTTAATTTTAAGAGAAGATATTTTTCAAACGCACTTTATAAAATTTTGTTAAAATCGGGTCAGTATAGAGCAAAAGATACGCTGAACTATAGAATTCAAGTCGTCCCGGATCTAGCCCCAACTTTGTTTGCAGAGAAATCAGACGATTCTGCGAATATCAAACAGTTTTATTTTATTGGAAATGCCTCTGATGATTATGGGTTAAGAAACATTAGCTTTAATTATAAATTTAAAAACAGCGAAGATGCGGGCAAATTGGCTCAAAAAACCAAGAGCATTCCTCTTACAATGCAGGGAACCAAAACGGATGCAGCATTCTATTATGTACTTAATATGGATGCATTGGGATTGGCGCCAGCAGATGTAATAGAATATTATTTTGAAGCGTGGGATAATGATGGTATCCATGGCAGTAAAGTTACCAGAACCCAAGCACAGGTTTTAAAAAAACAAGGTTTAGATGAGGTAAGAAAAGATGCCCAACTTACAACAGGTAGCGTTAAAAGCATGATGTCGGAGGCTTTTAAAGAATCCAAAGAATTGCAAAAACAAAACCAAGAAATGCAAGACCGCTTGAACCGGGAAAAGGGCATGAATTGGGAAGATAAAAACCGACTTGAAGATTTATTAAACAAACAGAAAAAGTTTCAAGAAAAACTTGAAAATATTGAAAAAGAAAAAGACAAATTAAAACAACAACAAGAGGAATTTCAGCCCAAGCAAAATGAAGAGTTAAAAGAAAAGCAAAAGCAAATAGATGAGTTGATCAAACAGATGCAGGATCCGGAGATGAAAAAATTGATGGATGAAATTCAAAAATTATTAGAGCAAAAGGCATCCAAAGATGAATTAAATGAGAAGTTGGAGGAATTGCAGAAAAAGACGGAGGAACGGAGCAAAACCTTAGATCAATTGAAGGAACAGTTCAAGCAGTTGCAAGTAGAACAGAAACTCAATGACAATATAGAACGACTGAATAAACTTGCGGAAAAGGAGCAAAAATTGGCAGAAAAAACCGAAAAGGCAAAAAATGCACAAAATCCAGAATTGAAAAAGGAGCAACAGGAATTAAAAGATCAACTGGAAAAAATTAAAGAAGATTTGAAAGAGGCAGAGAAAATTAACCAAGAAATGGAAAAACCCATGAACTTGGATATGGCCAAGCCAGAGCAGCAAAATGCGTCTGACAAAATGGAAAATGCGGAGAAGAATCTAGATAAAAACAAAAACGAAAAAGCAGGTGAAGACCAAAAGGATGCGGCAGAAGAATTGAAAAAAGCCGCAGATAAAATGAAGGAAAAATTAGAAGAAGAACAATCAAAAAGATTGAGTGAAGACTACCAAAAGGTGCGTCAGTTGCTAGAAAATCTGGTAGACGCTTCCTTAAAACAAGAAGATATTTTCACGGAATTGGGCAAAATACGAGAGTACAATCCCAAATACATTGATTTGAGCCGCAGGCAAATGACAGTGAAAGAAGAGTGTGCTATGATTGAAGATAGTTTGCGCGCTATGGCAAAACGTCAACCCATGATTAGTACATTTATTACCAAAGAGATTGGCCGCATAAACACCAATATGGAGTATGCCTTGGAAAGTTTAAATGTGCGCAGGGTGAATGAAGCTGCTATGCGTGAACAATATGTAATGACGGGTTTAAACAATTTGGCGGTAATGTTGATGGAAAGTATGGAAGACATGCAGCAACAAATGGCCAAAAAGAAAAAGGGCAATGGTTCTTGCAAAAATCCGGGTGGTAATGGCAATAAAAGTGGAGATTCCAAACCAAAATCTGGCGATAAATTATCTAAAGGCCAGCAATCGTTAGGGAAGATGCTGCAAGAGATGCAGAAAAAAGCGAATGAACAGCGCCAAGGGCAGCAGGGTCAAGGCAAGAGTGGACAGAAAAGCGGCGACGATAAACAAGGTGGAAAAGAAGGGCAAAAGGAAATGAACAAAGCGTATGCGCGTATGGCCTTGATGCAAGAAGCGCTAAGGCGCGAACTAGATGGAATGCGTAAGCGACTTGAGAGAGAGGGTAAGGCAGGGCAAGAAATAAGCAAAGAGTTGCAAAAAACCCAAGAACTGATGGAGCAGCAAGAACGAGATTTGGTGAACAAAAAAATAACCCCAGAAATGATGCAACGCCAAAAGCAAATTGAAACCCGCATGTTAGAGCACGAAAAGTCTGACCGCAACCAAAAAACAGATGAGCAAAGACAAGCCAATGAACCGCCGAAATACAATACAACTTTGCCTCCAGAATTGCAGGAATATATCAAACAAAAACAAAAAGAACGTGAAATGTTAAGACAAACACCGATTGAATTAACACCGTATTATCGCGACAAAAGCAAAGCGTATTTGCGCACAGTTCAATAAGTATTTAATCCATGAACTCAGAGACGGTTGTGCTTTTTGACGGTGTATGCAATCTTTGTTCTTCATCCGTGCAATGGATCATTGAGCATGATGAAAAAGCCCAATTTAAATTTACATCACTGCAAAGCAATACGGGTTTAGAATTCAGAAAGAAATACAACATTCCGTACAATATTGACAGTGTAATTTTAATCCAAAATGACATTGCCTATTTTAAATCAACAGCCGCTTTAAAAATTGCCCGAAATTGCAACGGGGTTTGGAAAATGCTTTACGGATTTATAGTAATCCCGAGATTTTTAAGAGATATTGTTTATGATTTTATTGCCCGCAACCGTTACAAATGGTTTGGAAAAAAAGAAGTGTGTTGGATTCCTGACCCAGAACTAAAAAAAAGATTTATTTAACCATTTACTCCTTACCAATTATCCCTTAATCCTATATTTATGCATGTTTTATTGCTTAATAAATTTTGTTTGATAATATGCTTTATAAATGGTTTGTACTTTAATTATATATAAACCTGCCTTTAGCATACTTATATCCACTTGGGCACTTGGACCTGTCTTGGTTAGAAGCTTTTCGCCAGTATAATCCCATATTTCCAACTTTTTTACCTGAGATTTACAGTCTATTTTAAGGTAGTCTTTCGCTGGATTCGGATAAACCATTATACCTTCGTTTGTGTAAGTGTAAACTGTTATTTTATCTCGCGTATTTCCGCCATTGTTGATTAAATAAAGTACATTTCCTTTGGGGTTAAAAGTTAAATCCCTAAGCCTGCCATTTGCTTTTTGATCCTCCCCAAACCACAAAGTTGGATTGGGAATATCGGCCGCATCAGTTGAGATTTTTTTTCCGTCTTCTGTCAATTTTATATCATACAATTGTTGGTCAGAATAAATACCGTTTTTTAGCGTTACTACCAACAAACTATTTTGCCAGGCCGGAATGCCTTGGAGGTTGTAGTAATAAGCATCTGAAGGCGCCACAGTACACCAATCGAGATAATTGTTGGAAGCGGGTAATGGCGATTTACACCAAACAAATATTGGATCCATCAAAGAATCGTTGGGTATCCATTTGTTGTTTTTAAAAGTATCTACAAATGCTTTTTCACCCGGGTAATTGTTGTCACTCTTAAACCCCCGCACATTTTTCCAACCATAATTTCTACCTGATTCCAAAATATTTATTTCATCGTCAGTTCTATCGCCGTGTTCTATTTCATATACAATGCCTTTTTCGGCGTTGTATGCCAATCCTTGAGGATTTCTGTGCCCTCTTGTATAAAAGGAATTGTCTTTTACAGGATTATCCGTAGGAATTGAACCATCCAAATAGAATCGATGAATTTTTCCGTTTTTATAATTTATATTTTGTGTAAAATTATTGGGGTTTGTCGTTTGTGGAAGGTAACAATCTGGCTCACTATCTTCTGAAATACCGTTGTCTCCGGCTGAAAAATACAAATAATATGTGCCATTTTGTTTGATAGAAATTAGGCGTCCACCCAAGTGGTCATAACCTACCGGTAAATTTAAAACAATGTCTTTTTTATCTGTAAACGTATCTGTTATTTGATTCCAAGTTAATTTTATAATTTTAAATTGGGTTTTTGGAGTATCTACACTCCCTTGGTTGTAAGAATGCACCAAAAATACATACGGAGAATCTGGAAAGTCTGGATGCAACGCTAGACCTAGCGTACCTGCACCAATTTTGGGTTTAAAACACAATTTTGATTGCTCTTTTAGCGATCCATTAAAATAATCAGGTGCTGTATATACTGTTTTTTTTGCGCCCGAATTTGGATTTACACGCGCAACTCTGCCACTGGATTCTGATATCCATAAATATCCGTCTTTTCCATAACATATCTCCCATGGGATGTCCAATACTGTTGGCAATTCTGTTCGTTTGAATATTTGACCGATTGTGTATTTAGAATTTAGAAATGAAATAAAAGTGAGTAAATAAACTAAGAATTTAATCATGCTCATCTTGCTCTTTTGTTATTTGATTGTTTAATAGAGTTACGAATTTGTTTTTTTGCCAAAGTTGCACAAACGTTTTTTCATTTTCACTGCCTTTGGCTTTCATCATTTGAATCAGTTCTGCGATTTCTGATTTTTTTATTTTAGGAATTTCACCAGAAAAATAAAAGAATAGACACCACGATTTATATGTATTTTGTTCTGCTTTTGTCCATTTATTCATTTCTTCATAATTTAGGTTTAGCAAAGAATTCATCCGTGAAAACGACTGTGATGCGGCCAATTGTCGGTCACCGGAAAACCGGGTTTTAATTTTGTCACTTGCCCACGTGGAAATTATGCCAGAATCTATTATAGGAAATTCTCGGCTTGTAAAATAACCCATATAGCCCTGCACCAATTTTTTTAATGTAGAAATAGGGGTTCTATAATTTTTTTTGTTTTGCATTTTTTGCCACTCAGATTCAGCCACTGTTTTCAATTTTGCCTCTTCAGGTCTAAATCCAAGTTTGTAATAAAACCAAAATGCGCCAGATTTTAATCCATCTTCATTGTCATGCCCAAGCTGATAAGGTTCAACCCTAAAAAAGTGAATGTTATATTCTTTGTGGTACAAACGCATCAATTGGCATAGCATCATTGCAGATTCGCCTCCCCTAAATGTTTCATAAATGTTTATGCCTATTTGGGCAGTGTTTCCAACAATCCATGCGCCACCATAGGATATGGGAATTCCATTTCTAAATGCCATATAACCAACATATGTGTCTATAGGCAATCGGTTTGCAGGCAGCATATGAAACAATCCATAGGTAAGGCCTTTTTCAAGGTCATAAAGTGTAGTTTCTGTTGGGTTTGCAAATGTGATGGGATCGGTTTCTTTGGCCAAAGAAAGCAAAGACAACCTAGCGGTTTCTATCAAGATAGCAGACTTGTACTTTGCGATTTTGGGCTTGGGCAATGCAAACAATGCCGGCAAATCAATTTTCTTTTGCAGTGCATTTTTTTGATAAAAATATTTACCCGTTTCCATGGCCAAGAATGACCTTGTGGAAAATGTAAGATCAAAATCAATGGAAATAAATACGGATAAAAATTCAAAAATAGTTTGGGAAACAAGTGCGGTTTTTCCAAAAAAAGAAATGGCCTTCAATAAAATCTCTAGCGATGTTTTGGTATCAATTTCAGCCTCATCTGTTAACCACATCATGAGATCTTCCATGCTGTGTGGTAAGGTTTCTTTCTCAATACCGACCATGCTGAATTGCAATATTTCCCGCACTCTATTTGCATCTCCCTCTATAGAATGTAAGTGTATATTTTTTTGATATTTTGTAGCCAAATGTGAAGTCAATCCATACGAGAATTTAGCATTTAATGTAGTTCCATTTAAACCTGATTCTTCCAAATGTTTTAGATCTTTAGATCTGCTTTTATCGAACCATAATTTCGACCATTCTCCGCATTTTAACAGGGATGTTTTTGCAAGTTCCAAAATGGTTTGGTTGTCGGGATATGCCAAAATAAAAAGTAAGGCCTCGTGGTATTCAATAAGACTTTCTGCGTTTGTTGGTTTTTTATTTAACAATTCAATCAATCTGTTGGTTTTATTCTCAGCTTCAGGTTCGCCAAATTGCCGAACAAGGTTATGCAAATCTTGCATTTCGGCCAAGTGGAATGTTTCTATATGTTCTTTTTTTATTCCCAATGTGATTGAAAAAATTGAACCTTGAATGCCCAACAAATGTAAAACAATCTATTCCAAGTTTAAGACACCCAAGTTTTTTTCTGACATGAAAGTGCCACCGGGATATCTAGCAGTATAATCGAGGTTTAACCAAACTTGACCGTTTTTTTCAGTATGAAAAAAAAGACTTTTCCCTCTACTTTCTATGGTAAAAAGTTCTTTTTTAATTAGGTAATTTGCTTTATCCATATCCTTGTGGTTACCTATGAGAATTTCAGGATACAAATGTCCATCTGTGTGAATCAACCGCATAGTGCCACCGATTGATTTAATACAAGCCGACATGAGCACCGCATGGTCGTCGCAATCCCCAGCAAGGTGACGGATGGTTTCACTGGCTGCCGCGTAGTAGTCTTCTCCTTTAGGGTCATTTACATAATTCCACCGAGAATTAATTTCTTTAAAAATAGCAAAACTTTGAATCCATTGACGGTGTTGTGAATGTTTTTGTTCAGCAACAAAATGCGTAGAAATGGCTTCAAGCGCAAAATCGCGGACAATTGGATTTTGGTAATTTATGGCTTTTAATATGGCTGTGCGATTCGGGTACAATACAAATTTAGATGCAATAAATTCTTGGGGTTTTGGGCTTTCATACATGCTCACAACCATAACTTGGTAGTCTTTGACCATATCGCCAAATCCGTAGTTTCCAGTGAGGGTTCCAAAAGTTAAAAAAGCAAGGACCACAATTAACCCGATGGCAACAACATTGTTTATCCATTTTAACAACAGTTCTGTAAATCCAAAAACAATAAAAAAAAGCAAAATGCGGTCTAAATGAAATGCCCACTCCAGTTCTGGAAGATTTTTATGAGCCAAAATAAACAAAGGAATGGCAACCAATCTGCTAAAAATGGTAACTATGGTGCGTAGCAAAGATGCATGTGTAGCGCGGTTATGTTCCGCCACAGAATATTTTGGGACAATCTGGTTTTCGTCAGCCATTGTAATACAAAAAATAATAGGCTTCTACATTGTCCAAAAATACGCCATCAAATCCGGCATCCAGTATTTTTTTTGTATAAGATTCGTCATTTCCATAGATAATTTTCTGCCAGCTCGATTTCCAAAAATTTACCCAAAATTCATCTGGATAACCCTCGTATTTTTTTCGAATCCAATACGGACTGTGCAAACCCCAGGATTTTTTCCAGTAATATCGGTATTTTTCGGCGGAACCAATATCCATGTAACATATTACCAATCGTTTTCCCCCATTCATTTTTGTTTTTAAAGTATTTATTTCTTCCGGTGTAAAAGAGTTGTCGTCAAAAAACAAATCAATCAAAACCAGGTCAAAATCGGTTTTTTTGATGTCGTTGAGAAACGTTAATTTGTCGGAATAATTTTCGGTGCTTATGAGGTATAGAAAGTTTTTTGCATCCGAAACGGATACAATATTCATGCTGTTTTTGTTGGGTACTGAATCTGGTATTTGGGTGTAGTTGTAGTTGGTGGCATTTCGAACAAAAGGCACAAATCCTTCGGTTAAGTTGGCCGCCATTGCCGCTGGAATTAAGGTATTGTCATTTACCGATTCGCTTACCAATAGCGGTTTTTGGGGTTTTAATTTCCGTAAAATGTTTATTCTCTCATAATCTGGCGTATAATTTCCATTGTAGAAAAGTTCTTCCACAGAAAATGCATCAATGGCATTTAAATATTTTTGATTGAATTCATTTTCCGAATCCATGGTTTTAAAAGCCAATTCTGCGCCGTTTTGAGGTATGATTTTAAATGCAGGGCTAATTTTGCGGGCATATTCGGAAATATGGATTACAAAATCTTGCATTTTTATGCCCGCATTTTCAGATCTTTTGGCTTTGCTACAACCCAATGCAACAAGCAGTAAAATTATGCTTAAGATTCGATTTGGAAAATGGGAGCTCATGTTATTTTATATAACGCAAAAATAAAATATTCATTATGATTTTCGAATTCCATATATCCATTCATCTTCAACTTTGCCATTTTTAAAAAGGGTCTTTTCAAATTTGGCTTCTAGTGTAAATCCGGCTTTTTCTAACACGCGTTGCGACACAATATTGCCGCCAAACGGACGTGCAAAAATGCGTGTAATATCCCAGGTTTCAAAACCATATTTAACCATTTGGTTTATAGCAGCAGTTACTATTCCTTTCCCCCAATGTGTTTCACCTAGCCAATAGCCCATTTCCATGTTTTTACAAAAAATATCGGGTTGTGTATGCAGGCCTATGCCACCCGCTGCCTCTCCATTTACTTCAATGGCAAAAAGGTTGGTTGGCTTTTCTGCATTGGCAAATTCTATAAACATTCTTCCATTTTCCTCTGTATATGGGTGCGCAAATCGGTTTGTCAAGTTCCCCGCAATCTTTGGATTGTTGGCGTGTTTAACAAGACTGGGAAGGTCTTCTATTACAAACGGGCGTAGTTTGAAATTCATAATTATGGTTTACAAAGTAAGTTTAAAATATATTTATTTTAGACAATGATTTTCTTCTATTGGTATTCGCTGTCTTTTAGAAAATGTGGATAACTTGTGCATGGGGGGGGGTTGGAATTGTCAAAATAGTTTTTATATCTTTGTTAAGCTATTTACAATGAAGGAGGGTAAATCTTTATTTTTGTAGCAGTGCTTTCTGGTTGGTAGTTTTTCATTGTTAGGTGTTACCCGCTTAATATTTGGAGAATGAAAAAACAGAAATACATAATTCGGAGCAAGTGTTTGTGTTCCTCTGCAAGTGATTCTATGCGTATTTTATGCACATGGCCTTGGGGGTTCTGTTACAAACACACCGAATCCGCATTGTATTAAACTATATTTGTAGAGGGATGAAAAAACGGGTTTTGAAGTTTGTATGTTGGCACAAGACATTGCCTGGCCAGGCTTATTTTTTTAGTTCACAATTTATGTGAATGCCGTTCCCTTCAGGGCGCACTGATGGGCGTGATGCCGAAATACGAAAGTGAGTAGGAATATTAGTAATATTTGAAAACAATGAAAAATTCAAAAT
>JBBQBB010000054.1:0-23848 GCA_038317095.1 Bacteroidia bacterium
GATTGCCGAAAGTAAAAGAAAGCTATACTGCAAAGTATTTGAAAGAAAAGTTAGAAGCTGCTTTTGCCGTTTCTAAAAGGTAGATGGTGTTTCATAAACTGATCCATCGTAAAATGGATAAAGAAAGCCCAAAAAATACACAAAGGGGTCATGAAGAGCACAAATCAGTTTTAGTAGAATCTGATTAATGGTTTTTTTACGAAATAACCTCAAAAAGCAAATAGCACGCAGACCTGCATACTGTATAGGCAAGGGCGGACGCAAAGAAAAAACATTTTACAAAATGCACTGAGCTTGTATAATGAGAACTTATTCTGGTCAGTGATAACGCCAATCGGAGATAAAAAGGTCTTTGGTTAGTGAAAAATCTTTCTTTGAGACCTACACCCTCCCTTTTTGATCACGTAGATTTTACAAAATTTGAAGAAGTTTTAAAAACAAAAAAAAGGCAACCCACGGGCTGCCTTTAAATCAAAATAGGAATGGTATTATTCTTTTACAAATCTTACAGTTGCGCCTGTTTCTAAAATGGCGATGGAATAAACACCAGCAGCCAATTCGCTTATATTTACTGTGTTTAGTTCACCCGTTACTTCCAAGCTTTTCACCACTGTGCCTCTCAAATCTGTAATATTCGCATGGTAATTTCCGCCACCTTGGGGCAGAATTATGCGCAACATTTTGTTGGCTGGATTTGGGTATACAATCAACATTTCTTTTTTAGAAATAGGATCTATGGCTACACCATATACTGGGTTGAAATTGAGGTTATCTATAAACAATTTGCTGTTGCCCTTGGGTTCTTTCCATGCTGATTCTAGTTGAATTAACCCACTATCAGGTATAAGCCCATTTAAATAGGTAATGGGTATTTTAAAAATGGCATACGTATTTTGAGCCACGCCTGTCAATTTAAATCCACCACCAAATGAGCCTCCGTTTTTATAACAACCAATTGATATGTTCATGCTATCCCCGTTTTCAGGTAAAAATTTATATAGACCATATAAAGTATCTACCCGGCCAGACAGCGGGAAGCCAGGTCTTACATAATCATCATTAGTGCTAGAACGGGTATAACCTTTTATGGTATCGCCTCTTTCACGCACATTTTGAACCAGCATGGCAAAGCTACCTGTGGCTTTATCAGTGGTTCTTACAATATTCGGTTTGCGGTTCCTCTTTAACCTTTGTAAATCGTAAAAATTAATCCAATCTTTAGCCAAATAATGCACTCTGGTTGACCAGTTTTCAAAACCAGGGTTGGGTACATTTAAAGTTGTACCGCTAAAGCTAATGTCGTCTACTTGCATAAAACTTGTGGGTTTTAAATTTTGCGAATCTACATTGTTGGCAGAAAAACCTAGAATACAACTATCCGGGGTTTGCCCTGAAACGATATAGTTTATTTTAAAAGCTTTCCGGGTATATCCGCTGGCAGACTGGGTAATTTTAATTCTATTGGAACTTAGGGTAATGCCATTTTTTTGGGTAAACAAAAAAATCAAACCGGTATCACCCGCTGCAATGTTGTATTTTAGCCATACAATCAGAGAATCGGGCTTGGCAGCTATAGGGAAACCATCGTAAAAATACTTACCATCGTTAGAATTGCCAAAAAGAACGGCACCATGTTCGTTGTTTCCATCTGTTGTATCGCCTTGCAATCGCACTGCAAAACTGCCAGAATGGGCATCGGTAGTTTTGGTAACCTTACCTACAATTAAAGGCCATGTATTTGGCACCTCAATGCTTATAGAAGTCCAATTTTCAAAATCATTATTGGGTATTTGGGCAAAGGCAGAAGCTAAAACACCGAATGATAGTAATGAAAGTAGTGATTTTTTTATAGGGTAAATGTAGGTAATAATTGAGGCAAAAGAAGATTGAACGCGCTTTTTAAATAAAATCAAAAACAATGTTGCTTTCTTAAAAATTAATTTTATATTTGCACCCCCGAAAGGGTCATGGGGGTTTAGCTCAGCTGGTTCAGAGCATCTGCCTTACAAGCAGAGGGTCGGCGGTTCGAACCCGTCAACCCCCACTTAAAAACCTCGCAAAAGCGGGGTTTTTTTATGCAAATAACGCTTTGCTTATCCCTAGAAACCCGACTTGGCGGTTCTAACCTGCCTACAGACTCAGGAATACACAGCAGTACTGCCCAATTCAATCGCAAAAATGGCTCAATAAATTTTCAATTTTTCCTGGGCATACGATTCGCACTTCGAGTAACTCAGACATAATAAAAGATTTCCAACAATCAGTCTAAAACAGCATCAATGACGTGCTCTTTTAGCACAGTAACCTCCCCCGGAAGCGCCTTTTTGGGCTTGGTTACAAATTTTCTTTCCACGCAATAAACAGGCACAATCTTTTGGGTTTTTGCTTTGCTGTTGAGTGCCGCTAATTTTGCCGCGTATTCTATCACCTTATCTGGGAAATCGGTTCCTTTTTTGCGCACAATTACATGCGAGCCAGCAACACCCCTTGCGTGCAACCACATGTCGTTTTTGTTGGCGAGTTTTAGCATTGCATCATTGCCCTTGGCTTGTTTGCCTACCCAAATTTCATAGCCACCACATTCATTCAATTTATAGGGTTTTGACTCTGCGGGTTTTTCGGTTTGGGTAGATTTCCCCAAATGTCCCTTAAAATCTTTGATACTTGAAGTGGATTCTATCGCGGTGATTAAATGCTGCTGCGTTTCTATTGCCAATGTGGTTTTTTCCAAGTCGGAAGCCAGTTTTTGTTTTTCTATAATTTCATTTTTGGCTTTGCGGTAATATTTCTGTGCATTTTCTGGCGCACTCAATGTTGGGTCTAGCTTTACCCGTATTTGGTTGCCCGTAAAATAATCTGTTAAAAATGCATTGGCTACTCCAGGTTTTATGCTGTGGGCGTAAGTAAGAATTATATCTCCAAGTTCTTTATAACTGCGGCGGGTTTCTAATTCGTGTAACCGTTTCTTTTGTTCATTCAGCAGTTTTTGCAAATGCTTTAGTTTTTGTTTGGCTGCTTGCAACCGCAATTCGCGTTCATGTAAATAGTAAAAACGGCGCAAATGTTGTTTTGCATACTCTTCCAAAGCTGGCATGCCCTTGCCGATGGGTGCATTGCTTAAAAATAGCAGGGCAGGAGGGTCTACAGAATTGTCGATACCCAATTTTGCTTCATCCAATTTTTTATTTAGTTGTTGAATGGTGTCTTGCTGGCCCTGGGCATCTTGGGAATAGAAATCTTGGGTCTTTAGCCAATCCGATATTTCTGAAGTATACCATGGGAAAACTGTTTTTAAAGATTTAGGTGTTTCGAGTGGAAATATGGGTTCTGCTGTTTGCACTTCAAAACTAGCTAAACATTTGTCGGCATCTACTTTTAATTCTCTTCTGAATGTGCCCACCGGATTGATTTCATCGCCATAAAGCAATATGTTTCCAAACTTGCCAAAACCTTTAAAAAACATACGGTACTGGTTGTGAAAGAGAATTTGAAAACTACGGTCGCCAATTGTGGGAATTACTGATTCAACCCTGGCGTTTTCCAATTGCCGAAATTGACTTATGGCGTTTTTGCCAGGCCAAACTGAAATGGGTTCGCAAAAGAAATACATTTCACCCCCAGCAAATTTCAGCGTCAATTGCCATTTATTTTCGCCTTCAAAATGAAATATCAATTCCTCTCGGTTGTTGCTAAAACATGCGCTTAAGATAAGCCCAGAAAGGTTTTTCTGCAAATGCTTTGCAATAATATGATAGGTAAAGGCCGAAGAATACAAGGCTGGCAAAGTTCGGTGAAAATGCAGTGAAATGAATCCTTATCTCTAATTGTTTATTTGGTGGCAATCACAGCGCGGTTGCCAAAGATGCCTTTGGTTATAGTCTAGGCTATTTCCAAGGCGATTACAGCGCCATAGGTGGCATGAGCACTACCAACCATGCCCTGGCAGAGCAAAGCGCTGGAAGCGATTTAATGCAAGCCCGAAGCCACCTATACAATGGAAACATTACTAGCATGGTTACCTGCCTGCCAAAAGCCCAAGATTACAGCTCTACCAAAACCGTCACTGCCGAAGCTTTTGACAATGCTTACAAGTACGACCAGTTGAACAGATTGGCCAGCAGCCGCACATTTACAAATTTAGACTGCGCCGGCAACACCTGGCAAAGTGGCGGGGGAACCAACCCACAAGACTATGCCACCGATTACACCTACGATGCCACGGGCAATATACTTACCCAAAAGCGCAATGGCGGTGGCAGCACTACCCAAGCCCTTGATGATTTGGATTGCCAATACCTCCACCACTTACACCCGATCTTTAGGTTTAAAAAGCTATGAACTAAGCAACCACCTTGGCAACGTGCTGGTAACTGTTACTGATAAAAAAGTATATAAAAATGCAGGTAGTATTTATTTCGAAGCCGAGATAGCCAGTATTACCGTCCCGATTAAGAATTGAGTGTATTTTTTGAAAAAATCACTACGCATTCTATATCGGGATATCCGTTTGAGAGTGTAATGCCAGGGCGCACCTACTCAAGCGGGGCTTATAGGTTTGGGTTTAATGGGAAAGAAAAAGACAATGAATCTTTGGAGGGTGCTTATGCATTTGAGGCACGAATATTTGATAGTAGGTTAGGCAAATTTATGAGCCTAGACCCCCGCATGGGAGAATATGCTTGTCAAACTCCGTAATTAATTACGGAATCGAAAAAAACAGCACCATGTCCTTTGAATGCTGAATAATTAAAATACTTCACATACTCAAACTTACACCATGCAAACAAATTACTGTCTGCCCCTGCTTTGTTTTTACGAACATGTATCCCTTGCCAGCCAGTTGTTTTATTGGCCGGTGTAAATGTAATGGTATCTGCGGTTTTGCCTATGGCTTGTATGCTGCCATAAACATGCATCATGTAAGCACCCTGGAATTCTACTTTTACCCCACTTTCTATATGCAGCGTAATGTCTTTGGGTACGCTTATTTGCCCGTTAATTTTATAGGGGCTGCCTGTTTTCTTCCAGGTGCCATAAACTTTACCCGCGGCTATGTTGGTTTGGGCCATTGCACTGCCAGCAATGAACAAAAGGATGTTGGTAAGGATAATGCGCATAATATGTGGTGTTAGGGATGCAATTTAGGGTAGGGAGTTGAGAAAAGCAAGTGGGGCGTGATATTGATCGATATTCTATATCCAGCTCATACTAAGCATTTTTATAATATTTTTGTCAATTTTCATCCAGTCAATTTAAAAAATATTACCGAATTCTGCAACATAACCATTTGGTTTAATTTCTCAAAAAGAGCCATAGTATATTTTTTTTCTGAATGGGACAAAACATGGAGGCACCAAAGGGCGGCGAATATTTAAAGCCGTGGCTTTAAAGTAAAGCAAATTGGGTTTGGCGCATAATTTTGAGTGTTCAAAATTTGTGACAAACCCAAGTAATCAGTAGAAGAGGCTCTAGTAAAAAAAAGGTTAAAATACCTTAAAATGCTACAATTTTCGCCTCAAAAGGGTGATGGAACCATTTTGGGTTTGAGAAAAAGTCTTTTTGCCCTTGAAAACTACTTTGTATGCATAAACACCTTCTGGAGCTGGTTTGCCGTTAGATGTGCCATCCCAACCTTGGCCTGGCGTTTTGGTTTCAAAAAGTATTTGTCCCCAGCGGTTGTAAATAATCATTTCATAACGTTTAGAACCACTCACCACGGGTAAGAAAACTTCGTTAATGCCATCTCCATCCGGTGTAAACGTATTGGGTATAAAAACCACAATGGTATCTCTGAAGCATAAAATGCTTTCTGCAGAATCTTTGCAACCACCGCTGTTGAAGATTACCAATTTCATTTTATAAGAATTCAAATCACCAGCATACGTGTGGCTCGGATTTCCATTTGGGTCATACGCTTCAGAACTTCCATCGCCCCAATACCAATTGCCAGTTTCCCCGCCTGTGCTTCCATTAAATACTTGCAGGGTAGGCCAGATGTTGGTAATGCATTTTTCTCCATTTTGTATGTTCAACAAATAGGCAGCTTGTATGGCTTTAAAACCCGGAATAAGAATCTGCGTATCGCTTTGGCAACCTGTTTTGGTATTCGTTGCTGTAAGCCTATACATATTCCCCACAGGTGCAACCAGGCTATCACCGCCAAATGGGGGCGCCATGTCCCAAAAATATTTGTAAGGGTCATTGTCTTTCATTTTCACTTTTGCATACCCATTTTGACCAAAGCAACGCGGTGCGCTGGTTGCAACGTTAAACCAGGGTTTGGGATGTTTAAAGATTTGCACCAATGCCGTTGCGGGATTGCTGCAACCATCCGTAAGTGTTACTGTGTAAGATTGGGAAGTTGAGGGGGTAACAAATGTGCCCGATCCATTTTGGCCATGACTCCAACCGTATGAATAATTCGTATTGTCGCCGCCATATCCTTTGGATCTAAGCCAAACGGTTTCACCCGGGCAAATGGTATCTCTAGGCGGTGTAACCTTAACTATCAAAGTATCACCTACAACTACGTCCAAATTTGCAGAACCTGTGCATGTTCCTGTTTTTAAGATATAAGTAAGCTTGTGGTTGCCAGTTCCGGCTCTAGCAGGGTAAAATGCCTTTCCAACAACCCCCTTGCCAGAAAAAGTGCCACCGGTAATATTGGTGAGCAGCGCAAAAGGCGAATCTTTGAAACAGAATGTGGTTTGTATATTGGTATAATACAAGACGGGCATAGTATCAACTGTTACTTTAAATGTAGCAATACAACCCTCTTTACTTGTATAAGTTATGGTTTTTATTCCACGCCCAGCTACACTTGGATTAAAGGTACCTATAGTTGCATTTGTAATACCATTGCCAGTAAAAAATCCACCTGTTGCTTTGCGATAACAATTAAATGGCAGTGAAGCTATACAAATGGTTGTATCATTTTGAACAATAGGTTTAGATCGCACAAAGGCTATCAGCGTATCAAAACAGCCGTTTTTAAGGTAAGTAAGCTTGTGGCCCCCATAACCCGCAACCAAAGCTGTGAAAAGTCCATTTGCCGCTATGCCTTTGCCTGACCATGTTCCCCCATTAGGGGTTAAGCCCACCAGTGCATTGTTAATGGCTTTTGGGGCACTTTCAAAACAAAAGAATTGGGTATCTGGTTTGGTAATTTTCGTTGGAATCAGATAAACATACTTTTTGTCTTTGCATATGCCGGACTGAATGGTGAGAGTATCCCTAAAAGTGGTTTTTCCCAAGCCAAAAAAGAAAGCTGGATCATAATTTGGCAATAAAGGATTGGTTATACCATGACCTTTCCAAGTATAGCCCGTCAATGGCCTAAAGTTTTTAAGTATTTGAACCCCATTGGATGGGCAAAAGGTATCTGTAGGACCTGCTTTGGCTTCTAAAATGGTATACTTGGTAGTGTCTTTGCAACCGCCACCGTTCCAAATGATGGTTTTTGTGCCAGGTCCACCCATTTGACTGGGATTCACTGTTTGGTAATAAGAGTTAATGAGTCCAGGAAACCAATTTGGGTAAATGCCATAAGGTGAAAATTGAAGGGTATCCAAAGTAGTAGACTCGCAAGCAGTATCAAATTTTTTCACCTTTATCGTTTGTACAATCACAGTTTTAACACTTATACAACCTTTCCAAGTATAGGTATCTTTAAAAGTACCACTTGTTTTTGGATCAAAAATACCTGTTGGGGTAACATTCGGACCAGACCAAATGCCGCCAGCGGGAGCATACCACCAAAGTGCGGCTGGCGCAGTGCCTGGGCAAAATTGATTTTCCAAATTCCATGGGACGGTAGAGGTTACCAAAACAGTATCAGCGCAAGTACCAATCTGGTACCACACTTTAAAAGTACCATAATTGCCGAGGGGTTTAAACTCACCCTTGGAGCTGTTTACAATGCCTGTGCCGAACCATTTGCCTCCAGGAGGGGTCGCATTTAGAAAGAAATTGCTAGAATAATAACATACATCGGTATCTTTTTGCGCCAGTGGCGGACTAAGGACTACTATGTCCACCGTATCTGCAGAAGGGATAGAACTTCCATCCGTAACTTTGAGAATATACCTCGTATTTACCGTGGGACAAACTTTAATAGGACCCGCACCAGAAAGGCTCGCAGGAGTCCAGGTATATTGGTATTTGGCTACGTTGCCGCCACTCACAGCCGCGCGGAGCCAAGTACAACTGTTTTTGCAAATGGTATCATTGTCTGCCGTTAACACTACTTTCAATGGGCAATCAGCCACTGAGAAATTGAGTTTGGATGTAAGTTTATAGACGCTGTCGCAATAATCTTTATAGTAAGTAATTAAAGTAAGGGTATAGTTGCCATTCAATATTAATGCATTGTTTAAATTTACCTTAAACTGTGTAGCCTTTCCACCACTGCAATTTTGGGCTGTTACGGAAGTTGCGGCTATGGCAATGGGCCCGGTGAATGCGCAATTTGCGGGCAAAACACTGTCACATAAAATGCCAATATTGCTATTGAATAGTATAAAATTGTCTTTACACTTAGGTGCTTGTGCTACGGCAAGGGTTGGCGCTTTTGGCGGAATAATGGTGGTGCTAAAATCTACTTCCCAGCCAGAACATGCTACACTTTTATCGGATTTAAAATGTAAGGTAATAAAACTATCTGAAGACACTACCGTAAAGGCACTTTTGGTGCCAGAATAGGTGCCCAATAAACTGGCGGATGTGTCTTTGCCATCAAAAATGCGCAAAATATCATTGTCTTTTTCAGTACAGAAGGTTTTGAATTTTAAGGTAATGTTTTTTGCACCGGGTACACTTAAAGTGAGGGTATAGTTTTCATTGTGGTCGTAGTCACCCACCACCTTTTTGCCTTTGTCACTATCCGTAAGTTTGCCTTTGCACAGGCGCACCCGTGCATTTTGCATAATTACTATGGTTTGCGCATGGGTGGCAAATAAGCATGCAAACAGTATAAATAGTCCTATGGTCTTTTTACGGTACAATATTTACTTTGTAATGGTAATTTCGGGGGTTATAATTTTATTGCTCCAATGGCCAGCTCTATCTTGTATCCTTAATTCGAGGGTCGTCTTTTCAGTATTAGACGTTCCCAATAGGAAAAGGTTTCTTAGTTTAAACAACAACTCGCCTTTAATATGAACTACACTGCCATTGGGCGATAGCGGCGCTATATAATACATATCCGGTTTGGACAATCGATTGTCTTTAATTTCTAGGCTGTTGATATCTGCATTTATGTTTCCCAAATCCCCGTCTCCATCTTCGTACGAAAAAGTGATTTTCAATGAATCTTTAAACTGTTTTACACTTAAGGGCTCTATTTTCACCAACCGAATCACAGGAATGGGATCGCCAACGCTGGTTTGGGTAATTTTGGTGCATCCCCCGAAAGTGAAAATAATAAAACATGAAATCAGTATAGTTGGATTCAATATTCTCATTAAAGTATTTTAAGGGCAAAATATTTCTTTAAAAAGAACATACTGTTTACATTGGGTATGTTGTAATTGGCATTTGTACCATCGTTACAGCTTATTTTAAACCATATTACGTCGTTGGTTTTATAACCCGCTGTGCTGAAAGTGTAATTCCATCCATAAACTGTATTTGCATCGTACAATCCGGCAGTGGTTTTGTTGCCAGTTACCAAGTTTTGTTCATTGGCAATGCTATAATTACTTGGATCAGAACTCCAATTGATTTTCATATCGGTAAGCGCAGATTGGGCTGTGACATCGTCTGACAAAGCAAACCAAAACTGAACGGAAGTGCCTGCGGATGCATAAAGTGGCTCATATTTTCCTCCCCTAGGCAGCAGTGATGCGCCGGCATAGGCAACTACCCCCATAATTTGGGGTGGAAAGTTTACGCTAGGCGGCGGATTGCCGTTAAAATCCTTGGCACCGTCGTTTATCCATTTTTTAATATTTGCCAAATGTTGGTCTTTTTTGGCTGGAAAATCGCTGCCAGGGTCTAAAACGAGAGGCATAATGCCAGAATTGCCGCCCAAATTCACCGTCATTCTGTACAAAATATTACTTGCATCTGCATTTCCAGGAACAACCCTTGCAGCAAGCGGATTCGTAGGGTCGTTTTTAATGGGTTTAATATTTACCAGCGTATTGTAAGTGCTCTGAACGGTTCTGAAATCTGGTTCAAAAGTACCATCATGGCAGCCGCTATTGGCACAAGTAGGTTGAAAAAGGTTTTTATGCAAACCCTCTATGCTACTGGGGGAAAAAGCCGAATCTTTGTTACCAGAAATGTCTTTTACAATCACTACTTTATCATATGGATTGTCAATTTTATCCTGGCTGGCCTTTTTGCAAGCAAAAAGCGTAAAAACCAAGGCTGTAGTGATATGGAAATAATGGCTTTTCATTACATTCTTTGGTAAAGCGATTTTGCCATAGGATCTATATATGGACTGGCCATAACATCGTCGTAAATTCCAAAAATATCTGCTATAGTAGGAACAATGTCTGTAAGGCGGCCCACCTTGTTGGATTCGCTGCCTATACTTAAATTGGGCACGTTTTTGCCAACCATGGTTCCCCAAACGCGCATGGCATTTGCATCGCTGTGGTCGAATGCATACCAATCGTTTTCATCTAAAATAGGATTCGGAACTAAGTTTCTACCACACTCAGGTGCCACTATCATAATGGTTTTACCACTCATTTCTGGAATGCTGTTTTGTATATAATTCCACAGCCAGCCTATGGCATGGTCGGCCCGGTGCAATGAACGCAAATAGCCTGTAAAATTGCTATGGCAACCGTCTACAGCGCCAAGATTTAAGGTTAAAAATTTAGGTTTGAAATAACGCAACACCTCGGCAGCATAAGAAACATTTACGGCATCGCCATTGTCTGTAACAGGCGGTGCTACTATTTGTCCACTGGTTTGGCGTTGAAAAATACTGCGAATAAATTCTTTGATTTGGGTTCTTTCTTCTTCGGTATTTTTAATGGAACTCATTTTATCGGCTGGCAAGCCAAAAGATTCATCCAAAAAATTCTTCATAAAATACATTGGTGAAAGTTCTGCAGTACTGTAAGGCTTAGCATTTGCAAGTATTTCTCTGCCTACACCGCTAAAAGTATATGGTGCCACCAGCATGTTGCCGCCGTATTGTAAACCGTAATCTGGATTGTTGCTGCTGTTTAAAAGCGGGTAGGAGTTGCCCAGCGTGTTGCAAATAAACCAACAATCTGTAGCTTTAAAGCCAGCATGTTTTCTTAGGTATTCAAATATGGTAGGGTATTTGGGTCTCACTTTTAATCCCTGCGAGTAGCCTGGATTGCCGGTGATTAATGAATTTAAGCCCACAAAATGGCCCGCACTCGCAGCTTGCATTTCCTTAAATACAGTGCCAGTTTCTTCAAAAGAAGAGCTTAGAATGCGGGGAATGGGTTCACTTCCCCTGGTACCAGCGGCAGGGTCGGTGCCAAATACAATTTTCTTACTAGGAAAGCCGCCTTTAAAAAGATTGGGCATAATGTTGCCAGCGGCCCCAGAAACACCTTGACTGTCGTCGAGGTATCTACCCATCACACTTTCTTGCTGCCGCACACCCCCAGCAAACATTACGTTTATCACATATTCTGCTTTTGCAGAATTTGTGCGGGCAAACAACCTTCCCGACGGCAGTATGTAAGGCAAAATAACACCACCTGCGGCGGTTGCTCCTGCTTTCTTAAAAAAGTCTTTTCTGTTCATAGGTTTTAATAATATTGGTACTCATCGGCGGTAGAAAAGGATGTATAAACAAGTTCAACAGTTATCGAAGGATTGTTGTTGATGTAGTTTCTAAAAAAGGTTTTTTCACCTTCAGATGGATATCTGAGAAAGAAGCGTTTGTAGCTGCTTTCTATAAAGCTGTCCACGTTTGATCGCATAACTGTATTGGGTGGTATTTTTAGTCCAGTGGTATTGAAGTAATTGCTCAAAACCAACTCTGTAGCCACATTTCTATCGCCTATGCTAAATAGAATATTTTGCGTTTTGTACAATTGCGAAGGGGAAATGGGGGTTTGGTACAAATTTGTATACAAAATGGATATGTATTCTGCATCCGATTTGCGTTTGGTTTTCTTGGCTTTGTCTTCATAAAGCACTTGTTTATTCACCCCAAAAACTACTTGTTTTTCTTTTTTACAACCTACAAAAATTGTAAAAAGCAATAAAGCGATTAAGGTATTGTTAACGTATAAATTGCGCATATTCATCAGATCTTAGTATGGCTAGTTGAACTTTTTCTAGATTTTTGGTAGTTGCATAATTTGTGTAAAGATTGATAACCTCTTGGGTTGTTGCCGGGCGTTGCATTAAAACATAATACATCCATCGAATTTGCGCTTCATAAAATTCCGTACTTTTGGTCAAAGCTTCACAATACTCAGATTTGTTAGATGCCCATTGGCCAAAAAAAACACGTGCATTGTTTTTATCAATGATATCGTAAGACCGAGTGAATTCGTCTTTAGAAGGAAACCGTGAAAGGATATCGTTAAAAGTGGCATTTACAAAATTAAAACTGCCCATATTAATGTCGTCATAAATGCTGTTGTTGAGCATGGATGCGCACATTTCGGCATAACTGATAAGCCGATGACGGAATAGCCATTTGCTTTTTAATATTTTGCGGTAGTTTTCTTGGGAGGCTTTATTTGAGTATACCGTTATGCTATCGCCTTCGAGTCGCGCAATGGTAATGCCAAATTCAAGAATGCCAATGCTTCCGCCAATCTCATCGTCGGTTGCACCTTCCAAAAAACGTGCTTTGCTAAGATCGTAGAGTCGCTGGTAATAAGCATGTCTGTAGCTGGAGTCGCCAACATGGTAAACTGTGTCTTCCATCAACTGCCGTATCAAAGTATCCCTGCTGGCAAAACTCAATTTATACTTTTTTAAGTAATCTGTTCTGTGAATCCTTTCTGTATCCGTAGCTTCGCGACCCGTTAAATCAATGAAAAGACGGTTTACGTAATTCTCGATTTTAATGGTAGGGATCGAGTTATAATTGGGCGGATTGTTCCCACCAACGGAAACTTCTTCTGTTTTCTTGCAAGAAGAAATGGCCAAAAATGAGCATAAAATGCAGAAAAACCAACCTGTACGCATAGGCTTTGATTTGCAAGTATAAGCAATTATATGCATATATGTATTATTTTGACACCTTCTGCGCCAAATAGTTGCAGCAATATTATCCAAGTTTGTAAAGGTCAAACTTTTTTATCTCATTGTGCACAATGCTACCAAAAGAACATCAGCCGGATAGGGGAGTGCGCATAGGATGTAAGGCTTTTTGAAACTGGATTGGGCAACTTAGATCCAACCGTAACATAAAAAAACTTTAAAACTGACTTGCTTTGATAAACGAATCCAACTCTGGTATATTGATGCGAGCCTCGTTTATTTCTGATTTATTGCCTTCCCACCATTTTTTGCCTTTAAAAATAAAAATGATATGATGGCCAATGTCAAATACAGTTTTCATATCATGGCTATTGATTACAGTTACAATTTTAAATTCTTCGGTTATATCTTGCAGCAGTTCATCAATCAATCTGCTAGAAATTGGATCCAAGCCAGAATTGGGTTCATCGCAAAAAAGGTATTTTGTACTTAAAGCAATTGCACGGGCAATACCCACACGTTTTTTCATACCACCACTTATTTCTGCGGGGTATTTATCATTCACATTTTCCAAATTTACCCTTTTCAAACAAAAATTTATCCGATCTAACCTTTCTTCTTTGGACATATTGGTGAACATGATTAAAGGAAATTCCACATTCTCCTGAACTGTTAGTGAATCAAACAATGCTGTGCCTTGAAAAAGCATGCCTATTTCCCTTCTTACTTCTTTTACTTTTTCGTAGGGCAAATGCACAAAATCTCTACCATCATAATTAATACAACCAATTTCAGGTTTCAAAAGACCCACCATGCATTTTAATAAAACACTTTTTCCGCCACCACTTGCCCCTATGATTAGATTCGGTTTGCCTGGATGAAATTCAGCACTAATATTAAAAAGTACTTGCCTTTCGCCAAAAGTTTTATTTACATTCAACAATTCAATCATAGCCTTTACAACATTAATTTGGCAATGATAAAATCAGAAAAAAGAATCAAAACACAAGCCCTGGTTACAGCCCTAGTTCCCGCTTCACCAACTTCCAAGGCTCCACCTGCTGTAAAATATCCCTCGTAGGTGCTTACAGTGGTAATAATAAATGCGAACACAATGGATTTTACCATTGAAACAGCAAGGGTAAAAAGTTTAAAGGTTTCCCGCGCCCCTTGTATAAATTCATTGGTAGGCACTATGTTTGTCATTTTTGCAGCAATCATTCCACCTGTAATCATTAAGGCATTGGCTATAATAATAAGAAAAGGAATCATAATTAACCCGGCTATTAATTTTGGCAATCCTAAAAATCCAACAGAATTAATTCCCATTACTTCTAAAGCATCTATTTGCTCAGTAACCCTCATATTACCTACTTCTGAGGCTATGTTGGCACCCACTTTCCCGGCCAAAACCAAACAGGTGATTGTAGGTGCTAACTCTAACAAAGAGCTGTCAGACACAATCATGCCAATGGTTTTGAGTGGAATCCATGGCGATACTAGCTGATATGCTGTTTGTACAGTGGTTACTGCACCCACAAAAACGGAAATAACTGCCACAATACCTACAGATCCTACACCAATATTGTTCATTTCGTGCAATACCTTTTGAAAAAAAACCTTGGTTTTTTCTGGACTTGAGAACATGTCTCGCATAAAAAGCAGATACCTGC
Source organism: Bacteroidia bacterium (assembly GCA_038317095.1). Classification (GTDB taxonomy): domain Bacteria; phylum Bacteroidota; class Bacteroidia; order NS11-12g; family UBA955; genus JAGXTF01. The sequence goes on from JBBQBB010000054.1 coordinate 14,835, forward strand.
CGAGTTCAAAAAACATATGATTTTAAGGGTGTAAAAATAGCGCCTTCGTTTCAATTTTATTCCATTGGAACCATATATCGCAATAAAAATATTAAAAATAGAACAATAGAAAGTGTTTGAGCCGCATTCAACGTGCTTATTGGGGAATGATTTGTTGCATGTTGAGGAATTGTGGAATCGATTTTTTACAAAACCATTAAAAAACTGTAATTTCGCCCACGTTTAATATGAAGGCAAATATCAAATTATCAGTATTACTTTTTGCGCTTTTGTCTGTTGGCATTGCGTTTTCACAACCAAGAAATACCGCAACTAGAGCTGCAAAAGCAGCCCCAGCTAAGGAAATTGCACCTGCCGTACAAATTTATTTCGACCTAAATAAGGCTGTAGTTAAAAAATCGGAGCAAGCTAAATTGGAGAAATTGATAGAAGATTTGAAGTCTAAGAAGCAATATAAAGTGCTGCTTACTGGCCATACAGATAGTTTAGGCAGCAATGCCTATAACGAAGAGTTGTCGCAGACTAGGGTAGACAATGTTTATGACTTTCTTATAGAAATAGGCATAGATACATCTGTAATAGAAAAACACTACTATGGAGCTTCAAAACCGCGGGAAAGCAATGAAGATGAAGAAAAGAGATCTAAAAATCGCAGGGTTGAAATTACCATTATTGAAAAGCCAAAGCCCATTGAAAAACCAAAACCCATCGCAAAAGACACTTGCACGCATGATACCACAGTTTTTATTGGTGCAGGCATGTCGGTTACTTTAAATGTGTGCGAATACCAAAAAATATGCAAAGGCAAAGGGGCAGAATGCTTCAAGGTGGATCGCAAAACTTCTATTGAAGAAATTTTTGAAAGTGGGGTACCTTTAAAAACCCAAAAAGGCGAAGGATTCAATTGGGCTGGTATATTTGACATAACTATACCTGGAGATAGCTGCTTAAAAAAGGGAGGAACATACAGTTTCACCTTAGATTTAGAAACATATAAAAAAGCAAAGTTAAATGCTTACGTGGATAAAAATGGTTATTTGGACCTAGACAAGACCACCAAAATTAGAATCACAAAAACAAAAACTGAAGTAAAAATTACCGTGCCAATTAAATGCAGCGGTATTAAAGTAATAGCCGGTTCTGTGGGCAAGGGAAAAGTGGCCAAGTTTAAAGACAAAACTGGAACCATAGAGCAGCTTTATGTAGTTTCAGAATCGCCAAACACCATATTGCCTTGTGTTAAAAAGGGCAATTTTTGGTACCTAAATTACAGCAGTATTGCAGAACCTAAATTGTATGTAATGCTTAAAAATGGTGATTCTATGATTCAGAACATCGATTTAAACAAAGTACGCAAGACCAAGAAAAAAGGCGAATTGCGTAAGAAATACAAAATCAAAGCCAAACATCTTATAGCGTAATTCGATTTTAGCTATTTATGCAACTTACCAACCGTTCGAAACAGGTAGTGAATAAAAAAATGACGTTCATGGAACGCATTTATTTGCCTGCGATTATTAAAGGCATGGGAATTACTTTGAAGCACTTTTTTATGAAAAAAGTATCCTTAAATTACCCAGAAGTGAAGCGTCAGTTTGCACCCGTATACCGTGGACAACATGTTTTAAAACGCGACGAAGATGGGAAGGAAAGATGCACAGCATGTGGCCTTTGCGCAGTTGCCTGCCCTGCTGAAGCCATAACCATGGTTGCTGCAGAAAGAACCAAGGATGAAGAAAACCTTTATAGGGAAGAAAAATATGCCGCTGTATATGAAATTAACATGTTGCGCTGTATTTTTTGTGGCTTATGTGAAGAGGCATGCCCCAAAGAAGCCATCTTTTTAACCGATAGAACTGTGAATCCAGAAAACGATAGAAAAAGCTTTATTTACGGCAAAGACAAATTGGTTGAACCCTTGGATGAAAGAATTGATATTTCGGCTAGGCAAGTTTGGACTTTGAACCAGGAGGTAAACCCATGATGTCCTTTTTACCCAATATTAATTGGCCTTTTGCCATATTGAGTTTCTTAACCATCTTTTGTGCATTGTACGTGGTTATGAGCACAAATCCAGTGCACAGCGTCATTTATTTAATACTTACTTTTTTTTGTATTTCTGCACATTACGTTTTGCTCAATGCCCAGTTTTTGGCTGTAGTAAACTTAATTGTATATGCCGGAGCTATCATGGTTTTATTCTTGTTTGTAATTATGCTACTTAACCTCAATAGAGAAAGTGAACCCTTAAAGCCCAAAAGCTGGTTTATAGTGGCGGCCATTCCATCGGGTATGCTTTTGCTGGTATTGGTTGCTGCCCTCAAAGAGAGTATGGACCATGTAGTTAAGAATCCAGTGGAAAACGCTGGTTTGGTAAAAACATTGGGCAAAGCACTATTTACCGAATATTTGGTACCCTTTGAATTAAGCGGCATTCTGTTTCTATCCGCCATGGTGGGTGCAGTATTGTTAGGTAAAAGAGACAAACACAATGAAGGAGGGGAGGTTACAGTATGATGGGCACATTGTTAGCTGCAACTGCCAACGATATTGAAATCAGTGGCTATATCTATTTAAGTTGCGTTTTGTTTTGTATTGGACTTTTTGGGGTTTTGTTTCGCAGAAATGCAATTATATTGTTAATGTGTATAGAATTGATGTTGAATGCAGTGAACCTACTTTTCGTTGCTCTTTCATCCTACATGGGAGATACCAATGGCCAGTTGATGGTGTTTTTTATTATGGTAGTTGCTGCTGCAGAAACCGCGGTTGGTTTGGCAATCTTGGTTATGTATTATAGAAATACGCGCACTACCGATGTAAGTTTCTTAGACAAATTAAAAGGATAATGCACAACTTGTTTTTAATCATATTAATTCCATTGATTGGATTTGCAGTAACTGGTGTTTTGGGCAAATATTTACCCAAAATGGTTACAGGATGGATTGCATCTTTGGCCATTTTAGTATCCTTTATTCTGTCTGTTGGTGTTTTTAACCAATTGCGACTGAACCCAACGGGCATTCACCAATCCCTTTTTACTTTTTTAAGTGTAGGAAACATTCATATCGAATTTTCATTGTTGGCAGATAGATTAACCGCCATAATGATGCTCGTTATCACAGGAATAGGATTTCTTATCCATGTTTATTCTATCGCTTATATGAAAGAAGATGCAGGGTTTTATAAATTCTTTGCGTATTTAAATTTGTTCATTTTCAACATGCTTGTTTTGGTAATGGGCAGTAATTTTTTAATGCTTTTCTTTGGTTGGGAAGGCGTGGGGCTTTGTTCTTATTTGTTGATTGGGTTTTGGTACGAAAACCCCGACTTTGGCAAAGCGGCGCGCAAAGCTTTTGTTATGAACCGCATTGGAGACCTTGGACTTCTTATAGGTTTGTTCCTTATTCTTGCAGAATTTGGTTCGCTAGAATACGCTGTGGTGTTCGACAAAATTTCAAACCATCAATTTGATGGCACCATGATCACTGCCATAGCCATTCTGCTATTTGTAGGTGCTATGGGAAAAAGTGCGCAAATTCCATTGTATACTTGGTTGCCAGATGCAATGGCTGGACCCACGCCCGTTTCCGCCTTAATACACGCTGCAACTATGGTTACTGCTGGTATTTATTTGGTGGTTCGCTGCCATGTCATTTACGATATTGCACCCGTTGCACAACATTTGATTCTATACATTGGCCTAGCTACTTCCATCCTAGCAGCTTTGATAGGCCTCAAGCAAAACGACATAAAAAAGGTACTTGCCTATTCTACTGTATCTCAACTGGGTTTAATGTTTGTTGCACTTGGGGTTGGGGCCTATTCAGCGGCTATGTTTCACCTAATCACCCATGCATTTTTTAAGGCTTTGCTGTTTTTAGGTTCAGGCAGCGTTATACATGGTATGCATCACGAGCAAGACATTCGCAAAATGGGTGGATTGCGCAAATACATGCCTATTACATATTGGACATTTTTACTAGGCACTTTGGCCATTTGTGGAGCTCCATTCTTTTCAGGTTTCTTTTCGAAAGACGAAATTTTGGCCGATGTATTCAAACACGATATAATAATATGGGCTTTATGCCTTGGCAGCGCCGCATTAACTTGTGTATATATGATCCGCGTATTTATGGTTACATTTTTAGGGAGCTTTAGAGGCACAGAAGAACAGAAACATCATTTGCACGAGTCGCCACTGCTTATCACCCTTCCTTTGGTAATATTAGCTATCCTTGCGGTTTTGGGAGGAATACTAAATTTACCTCCGGTTTTTGGGGCATCCATGGCCAATGGTTTGAAAAACTGGCTTGAACCTATTTTTGACCATTTGCACGGAGAACATGATGGGTTAAGCACAACCACACAAATAATTTTAGCATCTACTACCATTGTAGTGCTTATTTTGGCATTTATATACACCCGCAGTAAATACGTGGTAAAAAATATAGTACCAGAAACAGACGCTGAAATGGCAGGCGCAGGTAAAGTATTGGCCAATAAATTTTATGTAGACGAAATTTACGATGCGGCCTTTGTAGAACCTATAAATTTATCGGGCAATTTGCTCTATTCTCATGTAGACCGGAAATGGATCGATGGATTGGCAAACGGCGTAGGAAAAGGCATAAATTGGTGCAGCAATTTGCTGGGTAAAATACAAAATGGAAATATTGAATATTACCTGCTATACATGGCTTGCGCTATTATTCTTATCGTGGCGCTAAGTCAATTTCAGTCCATAGGTTTGTTCTTTGGGTCATTTTTAAATGGCGGGGGCGGCAAATAAATTATAAGGAGGCAAATATTTTGGAACTCATATTCATACCAATAATTACAGGCATTGTAGCAGCCTTTTCCGGCAAAACATCGCGTTGGGTTGCCATGCTTGGTTCAATTGCAACCTTGGCAATCCTCGCTGTAAAACTCTCCCATTTCAATGCAGATGGCAGCTTCAATTTTATTTTTGATAAACCTTGGTTTTCAAATGCGATTCATTTTAAAACAGGTATTGACGGCATTACCATGGTTATGTTGTTGCTCACAAACATTCTATCTCCCTTAATTTTACTAGTGGCGGCCAATAAAAACAATGCAGATAAAATTGCACTTTTTGCTCTTATTGTAGGCATGCAAGGCGCTTTAAACGGGGTATTTATGGCTATGGATGGCTTAATGTTCTATATTTTTTGGGAACTTGCCCTTATTCCGGTTTATTTTATTGGCGCATTATGGGGCGAAGGCGATCGATTTAAAATCACCCTTAAATTCTTCATCTACACATTTGTAGGTTCCCTGGCAATGCTCGCTTCGATGATATTCTTGTTCTCTAAAACTCCAGATTTTGGTAGTTTCGATTACCAAGCATTATTGAATGTGCAACTCACTAGAATGGAAGCCATATGGGTGGGAGCCGGGTTGCTTCTTGCATTTGCTGTAAAAATACCCTTAATGCCATTTCACAGTTGGCAGCCAGATACATACACTACCGCACCCACCTCTGGCACTATGCTTTTAAGCGGTATCATGCTTAAAATGGGCATTTATGGCCTCATTCGGTGGTTTTTCCCACTGGTACCTGAAGCGTATGATGTTTTTGTCCCCATTGTTATTGCGGCCAGTGTAATAGGTGTTTTATACGGTGCCATTATTGCCATTAGGCAAAACGACATGAAGCGGCTCATTGCTTTTTCATCCTTATCACACGTGGGTCTTATTGCTGCCGGTATAGCTACTTTAAGTTTAGAAGGATTGAACGGAGCCGTATTACAAATGTTCAACCACGGTATAAATGTGGTTGGTTTATTTTTGGCGGTAGAGGTGATACAAAGTAGGGCGGGAACTAGAGATTTGACACAATTGGGTGGCATAGCCAAACAAGCACCGCTATTTGGTGTTGCATTCTTGGTTTTGGTTTTGGGAACGGCGGCTGTACCTTTTACAAACGGTTTTCCGGGTGAATTGTTGTTGCTTAAATCTATATTTACAAAAAGCGTAGTTTGGGGAATCCTAGCGGGTTTAACCATTATTCTGTGTGCCGTTTATATGCTGCGTATGTATCAATTTAGCATGTTTGGCAAACCTGCCAATGGCATTTATTTGTTTCCAGATTTGAATTGGAATGAAAAAATAGTGTTTGCTGTTTTGGTTGTTTTGGTGATTGCGGTAGGTGTTTTTCCGCAGTGGATTTTAGAATTAAGTGGACCCAGTATTAAAAAAACATTGGATGTTTTGGCTAACTCAATAGGAGAGATCGCATGAAATCGTTACTGATAATATTTATAGGTGCAATTGCAGTATTGTTTGCTGGGTTGGGAAAGAAAGAAGGCCGCAATTTGCCATTGGTATTGCTCACACTTGCCGCAGCGTTGGGCGCATTGATTTGGGATATCACTTCCAAAACCCAATGGAGTTTTGAAATTGAGTATGTTTCTATGAACATGTTGGTTTTCGACTATGTGGCACTCGCATTCGAGGGCATTTTAATCATAGCCTCACTATGGATTTTTGGTTTGTTTAACCAGAAAGAAACGGTAGGGGCCGATTTGCAAGGTTTATTGCTATTTAGTTTGTGCGGTGGCATTATTCTTACTGCATTTACCAATCTGGTTATGCTTTTCCTAGGCTTGGAAATACTTTCTATTCCTTTGTACGTATTGGCTGGTAGTCGCAAACAAGATTTGAAAGGCAATGAAGCCGCCATTAAATACTTTTTAATGGGTGCTTTTTCCACTGTATTTTTTCTTTTTGGCTGTGCCCTTGTTTATGGCGCCACGGGTGTGTTGGATATTGAAAGTATACGCAGGTCTACTTCTATGTTTGAGCATATGGGAGCCATGCCATCTATGGCATCGGTGGGTATTATTTTTATCTTAATTGGGTTGTGCTTTAAAGTGGCTGCAGTACCTTTTCATTTTTGGAGCCCAGATGTATATGAAGGTAGCCCAAACCGTGCCACTGTTTTTATGGCAGTGGTGGTTAAAATTGCCGCATTTGCTGCTTTCTTTCGCATGTTTAGCATTGGTTTTCAGTTTGCAACCGCAACCTGGATGACAACTTTATGTGTCATTGCTGCCGTTACTATTATAGTAGGTAATGTACTTGCCTTAAAACAAACAAATGTAAAAAGAACCTTGGCTTACAGCTCAGTTGCGCATGCTGGCTACATGCTTTTGGCCATTCTAGCACAACCTGAAAATGGGGTATGGGCTTTGTTGCTTTACAGTGTTGCATATGCAGCTGGAAGCACTACTATTTTTTACCTTTTTAATAAAGTGAGTGCCAATGGTGATGAAAGTTTTGAAGCATTTAACAACTTTGGCAAGAACAACAAATTGGCTGGCATTGCATTGGCTATTGCCATGTTCTCACTGGCTGGTATACCTATAACCGCAGGATTTGCGGGTAAATACAGTTTGTTTACTGCAGCATTTGCCGACCATAAATGGGTGGTAATTGTAGCCTTGGTAGGTTCCGCCATTAGCATTGGGTATTATTTTAGAATATTTAAAAATGCATTTTTCTCTCATAATATTGAGATTGAGGGCGTGAAAATTGAAAGCAATTGGCTGGAGAAAATCATATTGGCCATGCTCATTTTGGTTATTCTTACATTGGGTATCGCACCTTCTTTAATTACCAAATTTCAATTTGTAAGCATATGAAATTATTCTTTTTAAAATACATTTTCACCGCATTTTTAATATTCACCGCATTTGGCGCTTGTAAGTATTAAGATGGACTGTTTAAGCAGGGGTAAAGCATTCAAATGAAATTTCCTAAAATAGGATAGGGACCGTTTGCTAGTTTCTCACATTCATTGCACTACAGCCGTTAAATTATTTCTGAATTTTATCTTTGTCATCTAGCGATCGAACCAGGCAGTGAATATTGATTTTATAGTGGAATTTTTATTTCTGATTTAATTTAAGTCTAAATGCATTTTCTCCATACCAGCCATTCTTTGGCTCAATAAAAAATATTCCTTTACCTATGTCAAAATCAATTTCACAATAACAATCGCCTTCTATTAAAATATTGTTATTTACATCTATAGAAATGTCATTACCTATGTCATCGCGATCACCTCCAATTTGAAATGCCCAAAGAAATATGCCGTCCGTATTTAATTTTGTAATAAAAACGTCCTTAAATTTTCCATAATTACTCTGCGTAGTAAGTTTAAATTTCCCATTTTCTGGATCAAAATCAACAATTTTACTGAAAAAGTCGGTGATATATATATTGCCTTTGGCATCTAAAGCTAAGGAGTTACCTTTATATTCTGCGCGACCTCCAAGCCTTTTTGCCCAAATAAAATTTCCGTTCACATCTAGTTTCGAAATAAAGATGTCTGAATTGCCTTTTGAGGCTAAAAAGGATTTTTCCTTGCTTGGATTAAAATCACATTTGCCGTAAAAATATCCGGTAGTGTATACGTTTCCCAAAGCGTCTGCGACTATGGAATGATCCTGATCTGATGCAACAGCGAACCAGTTTTTTGCCCAAAGAAAATTACCCGATGCATCTAATTTTAAAACAAACATATCTGAATTAGAATACCCCTTATTTTTTGTTGAAGTGAGATTAGAGGTCCCTTCCCCTGTATCAAAATCTACTGTTCCGCTAAAATGACCTAAAGTATAAATATTACCAGAGGCATCCAGGGTAATTGAATTTCCGTAAACCAATGAACTTTAACCGTCAATTGTTTTTGCCCATAAAAAATCAACATCGGAGTCAAGTTTCAAAATAAAGGCGGTATTGTTTCCTTTGCAAAAATAGTTGAATGAATCTGGGCCTGTATCAAAATCTATTGATCTAGCAAAACTCCCAATTATATAAAGATTACCGGTTATGTTGCAAAATTCGGTAAATAATATAATTGGTTAAATTCATTTTCAATTTCTCTATATCGTCCATTTGCTTTATTGGAAGTCATGATTACTGTGACTGCCTTTAAAAAGGCGTCTTTGTGCTTTTTGATGGAGTTTAGTAGGTTAAACCAATTG
>JBBQBB010000055.1:0-23057 GCA_038317095.1 Bacteroidia bacterium
CCTTTTTGCAATGTTATGCGTTCTGGGAGGTATTGTAGGTTCTATAATAGGTGCTTGGAAGTTTAAACCCCAAATGCTCAAAAAAATGCTGGGTATTGTGTTGCTCATTGCTTCGATAAAGTTGTTGGTTGGGTAGGAGACCATAAATCAGTTATTTCATGCAATTTAGGTTGAATTTGCGAATCAACACCGGTTCATTTTTATTATTCCCTATTTCTGATTTATATTTGAACGCAATGGCAAAGGTGTTGTTTTTTGGGGAATTGAAAGACATTAGTGGACATGCAGAGTTGGAATTAACTGCAGGTGATCTTAACGCATTGATGTGTTGTTTGTATGAAAAATGGCCTGATTTAAAGTCTAAAACCATCCTGAAAGCGATAAACCAAACTGTAGTGGAAGAAAACTCCGTTTTGCACGCTGCAGATGAAGTTGCGCTGATGCCCCCTTTTTCTGGTGGATGATTGACGCGGATTCTATATTGAATTATTTCAGCAGGCAAACAAAAATGGCCGAAATAGGTGTGGAAGGCCAAATTGCTTTGCAACAGTCTTCTGTATTGCTTATTGGAGCTGGTGGTTTGGGCTGTCCTGTGGCGCAATATTTGGGTGGTGCAGGTATAGGTAAATTGGCTTTAATGGATTTCGATACCATAGATGAATCCAATTTGCACCGGCAATTGTTGTATCAATACGCGGACATTGGAAAATTGAAAACCGAAGTTGCGGCAGAACGATTGACAAAACAATTTCCCCATTCCAGTTTTATTTCCATTCCCAATGCTTTGGATAAACAGAATGCCTTGGAATTGTTTAAAGTATATGATATAATTGTAGATTGTACCGATAGTATTTCTGCAAGATATTTAATAAATGACGCTTGTTTTTTGTTGGATAAACCATGGATTTATGGATCGGTAAATGGTTTTTCGGGTCAATGGGCTGTATTCAATCACCCTCAAAATAAAGTACAATACAGGGATTTATTTCCCATTCCCCCGAACGCATCTGAAATGGTGAATTGCAATGTTAATGGCACGGTGGGAGTGGTGCCGGGGTTTACTGCGACAATGCAAGCCACAGAGTGTATTAAGTATATTTTGCAATTGTCGAAAACTGGTTTTTTGCATACTTTGGATGCACTGGAAAATAGATTTTATAGCCTTAAATTGGAAACTAAAATCCATGAAAATCAGCCCAAAACGCAAACAGATTTTTTGCAATTTTCTTACCCAGAATATTGTGGTGAAACCAATCAAATGGAAGTCACGCCGAAGGCTTTGTTAGAATTGGTAAAAATACAAAATGTATGGATCATAGACGTGCGAGATGAAGATGAAATACCGGTTTGCACGATAAAAAATACCATCCACATACCCTTAAAATTGTTGGAAATTGCGAATTTAGAAATACCGGATTCTGGCATTGCAGTGACACTTTGCCAAACGGGAATTCGCAGTTTAAAAGCCCAAAAGATATTGCAATTAAAATATCCCAAATTACAAATATTAAATTTAAAAGGGGGAATGGATCAATTGAAATTAAAATGAAACCAATGACAAAAGAAAAAGTGCCGAAAAAGGCATTTGTGCAAGGCGCAATATCTGCAAATTTTATAGGGGAAAGTATCGCAAAGCATTCAAACAAAGACAATATAGGGGCGCACAGTATCTTTCTGGGTCAAGTCCGTGCTGATGAAAAAGTGGGTGGGAAAGTGGTATCTATTTTTTACGAAGCATATGAAGAAATGGCCGAAAAAAAAATACATGAAATACGTGAAGATGCATTCGCAAAATTTGACCTCATTTGCATGCACATTTACCATTCATTGGGAACGGTAAATACAGGTGAAATGAGTTTGTTTATATTCACGTCTTCCGCCCACAGATTGGCTGCTGCGGAAGCGTGTAATTATATTGTAGAAAGAATAAAAGCTGAAGTGCAAGTTTGGGGAAAAGAAATACTGGATACGGGGAGTATAAAGTGGAAGGAAAATACTTGATATGTTATGGATATTTAACACCCAAACGCAGCAATAGCGCTGAAATTGCAAGATAGCCAATTACAAATAGTAGAAAAAAGTTTATATAAAAACTGAATGCGAAGATTGTAGCAACAATACTGAACAACAATAACGCCATTTCTTTGATTTCAAATTTCGCATATAGGTTGTTGTTAAATATGAGGCTGCAATGGACGATGGAGCTGCACAATACTGTCGCTAATACCACCACTTCAAACGGATTTAATACGGGCTGAAATAGCATGAACACAATAAAACCTGGAACTGCGCAACAAAGCTGAAAAATGGCCAAAGTGCGAAATTTGTCACCCCGATAAAACCTTTTGGTTTGGGTAGTCTTGGCCGGCTGCAAATCGGGAGGTGTCCAGCTTGGTCTGCTTACAATTAGGCGCAACTTATCGGGCCAGTTTGGCGTAACATGCATGGTTTGCCAAAGGTATTTGTAATGGTGTCCTATGGCATTTATCGGGTTGTTATCTGCATATTCTGCATTAATACCATAAACAACTGGTTCAGTTTCCTCTTGGTACGTGCCGAATAATTTATCCCAAATGACAAAAGTGGATCCATAATTTTTATCGATGTAAAGGTCGTTTTTTCCGTGGTGCACTCTATGCATGGAAGGTGTTATAAGTGTTTTTTCTAGAAATCCCAGTTTTGGTATGTATGCAGTATGCAGCAAAAAGTCGTAGATTCCAGATACTTTTAAACTCACCAACAATACAAATGGGTGAAATCCAAAAATAGGCAAAAGCGCCCAGAATGCAATTCGGTTTAAACCTTGGAAAACAGAGGTTCTAAATCCGTTGGAGAAGTTGTAAAAAGACGACGAATGGTGCGTAACATGCCCTGCCCAAAGAATATTGATTTCATGCGAGTACCGATGGTACCAATAGGATAGGAAGTCGATGGCAATGTATGCCAAAACCCATTGCTTCCAGTCGGTTTTCAGGTGCACAATGCTAAAGTGTTTGTAAACAAAACTGAGTACAAAAAACAGGAGAACAAAATAAATTAACGAACCCAATTGATCCATAGTGCCAATGGCCAAATTTTGGACCACATTGCCCAAACTGTAATTTTGATCGCCGCGCTTGTAACTGACGAACCATTCAATGGCTACAAGGAGCAAAAGTGCGGCAATAAAAAGTGGAATGTAACTTATCATAGGTTTTTGTCTTTGGATTGTTTGTTGAAGTTCAAAATTAGATGGGTTGCTAAAGACAGAATTATGGAAACGCATTTTGGATCTTGGTGATTTCATGAAGAAAAGCAAAAACCCAAACAATCCAAAGCAGGGTTAAGGGTTTCTTGCTAAAAGCGCGACCGATAAAAATGAAAATTGCATTTTTTGCAAAAACCAAAGAAGTGCAGTAATGAATATTCCCAAAAAAAAGCAAGTACTTGTATTTTTCATTCTGCGATTATATCGTAAAAATGGATTTGCACGGCCTTGGTTTGAGACAATACGGGGGATAAAGAATATTGGGAAATGCACGATTATTTCTGAACTTCGCAGCGATGAATGATATCACCGCCAAAATAAAAACATTGCGCACAGCCATTGCCATGGCAACTGTAAAGCTCAGTCTTCAAGAAACAGCGGATGCCATTACAGAAAACCGCGTTCCCAAAGGCAATGTTTTTGAGTTTGCACGTGCGGCTGGATTGTTGGCGGTTAAAAATACTTCCAACGTTATCCCTGATTGTCATCCTTTGCCTGTTGAAAGCTGCGCAATCCGTTCAGAATTGGTGGGTCTCGAAATCCAAATTCATGTAGAAGTAAAAACGATTTACAGAACGGGTGTGGAAGTGGAAGCAATGCATGGCGCCTCGGTAGCGGCCTTAACCATGTACGACATGTTAAAACCCATAGACAAAGGAATAGAAATTTCCAATATCAAACTCGTTCATAAAAAGGGGGGAAAGTCCGATTTTACAGATATCCCTAAAAGGGCAATCCATGCAGCAGTTTTGGTATGCTCGGATACAATTGCAGCCGGTAAAAAGGAAGACAAAGCAGGGAAAGCAATTATGGAAAAATTGCAGAAATATGGAATCGTGATTTCAGAATATGGAGTGATTGCAGATGAACCCAGAATGATAGAACAGAAAACCTTAGAAATTTGTAATCCCAAGATAGATATTCTTATTTTTACAGGAGGCACTGGACTTTCGCCAAGGGATATTACCCCAGAAACCATACAGCCCTTGTTGGATAGAGAAGTGCCTGGAATTATGGAAGCGGCGCGCAGTTACGGCCAAGAACGAATGCCTTGGGCCATGGTGTCTAGGGGCATAGCCGGTTACCGAAAAAATACTTTGATTCTAACTTTGCCTGGAAGTACTAGGGGTGCAGAAGAAACCATGGATGCCTTGTTTCCGTATATTTTGCATTTGTTTAAAGTAACGGCTGGTGCTAGGCACGAACAATAATCAAAATTTAATATTCTGAAGTTCAGCAATTAAATTTGATTTGCTGTGCGTTACATGCTCGTTCATACACTTGATGAGAAGAGGCAATCCCTTGTTGTTTTTGGTATCTTCAAATTCGTGCAAAAAAGATAGATATTCTGATAAATCATTGTGAATACCTAATTTTATTTCTAGCATTTTCAACGGAATTTGTTTGTTTTCAGATCCGGGCTTTTCTATCTGCATAGCCGCTATAATGCGTTGGGTGTAAAGTATGCTTTTTAAGTCTTTTCGCAAAGCATGAACATGCGTGTTGGTTTCTGCACCTATGGAATTTTCAATGATAGATTTTTCTAGGTAAAGCAAGTGTTTATTAATTCTTTCTTTCTGTATTTTGGGATGATCATCATCTATTTTTAGTAGCAATTTATCCATCGATTTAATAAATAATTTAGGATGAAATTCTAATAGGGTTTTATCCAATTTTTTGACTAATTTTAATTGTTGTTCTTTTATTTTCGAAAAAATTGTTTTTTTGAGTTTTTTTTCAATTTCTAGGGCTCCTGTTATTTTTTCAAAAATCATGTATTTTCTCATCTTACCCGCATTTTTGTAAACCTGACGGATTTGCTTATAGATGTTTTTGGATTTAAAATTGTCGTTTATTAAAGATTCGGAAATTCTAAGGTTGTTTCTGAAAAATTTTATCCAAACGCGAAAAGTATGTATGTTCTTTTTGCTTGGATTTTCTAAATTGTGAATGACGTCTTCAAAGCCTGAAAAGTGTATGGCGAATAATTTGTTAAAAGTTTGGAGTGCGGACTGCATGTTTTCTTCAGAAGGAATTGACATACACAAATTTACGGCATTCTTTGAAAAATTGCACATTAATTTAATGTAAAAATAGTGTCAATAAGGAAATTATATCTTGCCAATTAAGGATTTCCAGCGCAATTCTATTACCCCAAATAAGGCTTCCCGGATAATGTTACTGCTCATTTTACTGGTGCCTGCCGTGCGATCTGTGAAAATAATGGGCACTTCCACCAATTTAAAACCTTTTTGCACAGCCCTGAATTTCATTTCAATCTGGAATGCATATCCCTTAAAGCGAATTTTATCAATTCCGCAATTTTCTAACACCTTGCGGCGATAACAAACAAAGCCTGCGGTAGAATCGGCCACTTTTAACCCAGTTATAATGCGTACATATTTGCTGGCATAGTAACTTAAAAGTACCCTACTCATAGGCCAGTTAACCACATTTACCACACCACCTACGTAACGCGAACCCACACAAACATCTGCACCATCTTCGCAAGCTTTTACCAACCGTGCCAAATCATTGGGATTGTGAGAAAAATCACAGTCCATTTCGCAAATGCATTCGTAATCTTTAGACAAACACCACTCAAAACCGGCAATATATGCTGTCCCCAATCCATTTTTTCCTGCTCTTTTTAATATGTGCAATCTATTGGGATAAGTTAATTGTAGTTTTTCTACGATTGCCGCTGTACCATCCGGCGAATTGTCATCCACTACAAGCAAGTCTATCGTAGGCTCAAGGCTCATTACCTTGTTTACCATTGACTCGATATTCTCGATTTCATTGTAGGTAGGGATTATAACAATGTTCTTACTCACTTGTTTGGTGGGCAAAAATACTTTATTTCGCAGAAAATGTCAGAAAGAAAATTCGAAAAAGCTATTTTTCTCGATAGAGACGGGGTAATCAATGCAGATCCTGGCAATTATACATGCAGTGTTGAGGAGTTTGATATATTGCCAAACACCCTAGAAAGATTGAAAAACTTTTATGATTTGGGTTATGGATTAATCGTTATTACCAACCAAGGTGGGATGGCAAAAGGCTTGTTTACGGAATCTGATGTTTATGCCATGCACCAATACTTGCAAGGGGAATGCGTTTTGCGCAGTTTTAGCATCGACGCTTTTTATTTTTGCACCCATTACCCAGAATTTACTGGCAAATGCCTATGCCGAAAACCGGGAAGTTTGATGGTTGAAAAAGCCTTACACCATTTTCAATTGAAACCTGAAAATTGCGTCATGATTGGCGACAAGCAACGCGATATGGATGCCGCGGCTGGTGCTGGTGTAAAAGGATTATTGGTTGAAACCAATGCGGGAATTCCTTTAAGAATTGACCTTTAATTACAAAGCAGAATCTATGGGTTCCCACAATTCTATTCTGCGTCCATCAACATCATCAACCCAAGCAAATTTACCATATTCTGCAGTTTCTGAAATTTTGACCACAGGAATCCCATCTGCTTGCAATTTTTGAAGCAATTCATTCATGTTCTGCACCCTGTAGTTTAACATAAATTCTTGTCCACTTGGTCCAAAATAGTCAGTTTCATTGTCGAATGGTCCCCAACTGGTGCTTCCCTCAATTGTAGAATTTGCAAATTCGCGCCAGTGAAAAACGGCACCCCAGCTTTCAGATTTTAAGCCCAAATTTTCGCTGTACCATTTGGTTGTTTTTGATTTGTCTTTGCACTTAAATAATATGCCTCCAATGCCGGTTATGTATTCTTTCATGCTTGCAAAATAGAGAATTATTTGAGAAAAATAGCAATTGCCTTGTCTTTCTCCAGTAACAGCAGCATTGTCTCAATAAAGATGCCATTTTGGAAGACCTGCTCGGGTTTTTAAAAAGGCACAATATTTGGTCAAACAAATGTATGAAAACCATATTGCATTTGGCAAAAGACAGAGGCCACAACCAATTCAGTTGGCTTGATAGTTTCCATAGTTTTAGTTTTGGTCAATATTACAATCCGGGAAATATGCATTTCGGGGCATTGCGGGTTTTGAATGATGACACGGTTGCTCCCGGAATGGGTTTTGGGAGACACCCGCATAACGACATGGAAATTGTAAGTATACCGCTGGGTGGAACCCTTGAACATGAAGATAGTATGGGAAGCCGCGGCATAGTGGCCAAAGGCGATGTACAAATTATGTCTGCTGGAACTGGGGTAGAGCATTCAGAGTTTAACCACAGCCAAACAGAGGAAGTAAAGTTTTTGCAGGTTTGGATTTTTCCCAATAAAACGGGACTTGTACCTTCTTATGGCCAACGCAATTTCGATCAACTAGGTCAATTGAATCAATGGCAAACCTTGGTGTCACCCAACGATGGGGAAGGGGTTAAAATCAACCAGAACGCGTGGTTTTCTAGGTCTAAATTAGACAAAGGTAAATCTCTTACTTATAGGTTGCATACCGAAGGGAATGGAGTCTATGCTTTTTTGCTTAGCGGAAAAGTGGATATAGAAGGAATGGAATTAAATACCCGTGATGCCTTGGGTTTGTGGGAGATCGAAAAAATAGATATTTCAGTAACTACCGACACAGAAATCTTATTGATCGAAGTACCTATGGAATTTTAGAAAAGGAAGGATTACTTCTTTTTGTAGGCAGTACTTTTGCGCGCATAAGTTTGAGGTTTGCCGTAATTGCTATAACCTTTATAACTGCGATAAGCAGGCTTATAATAAATGGGTTTTGGCGGGGCAAAAGAATTGGTATCAAATACCAAAGTGTCCATAAGTAAAGAATCGGTTTTAAAATCGATTAAAGTTTGTGGGTTAAAAGCTTTGCCCATAAAACGGGTTTCAAAGTGCAAGTGCGGACCGGTGCTGTACCCTGTGCTGCCACCCAATCCTATAATTTGACCTGCATTTACCAAATCGCCGGGTTCAACTATACGCCTGCTTAGGTGGCCATAAAGTGTTTCGAGTCCGTTGTGGTGGCGAATGACCACGCAATTTCCGTATCCATAATACCAGCGACTCATTCTTACCACTCCGTCAAATGCAGCATTAACCGCATCACCGTTTTTTAAGTTTAAGTCAACTCCAGCATGCGGGCGGCCCCAACGGTAGCCAAAACAACTGGTAATGGCTCCGGTAACAGGCAACATAAATCCGCAGTCGCTTTCCAATACAGGGAGTTGCAATGACCCCCCCAAACTTTTAAAATCAAAATTATAAGGATCTAAATTCAGGGTATCCCAGTTGCAATAAATATCAAAATAAGGCGCGATTCCGGGTATAAATGTAGGATGGGTAAAATCTTCATTTACAGCAAATCCATCGCTGTCGTGGAAGTTTTCGATACCTAAAGTGTAATCATTGCTAAGTGCAAGTGCAGACTGCAAATGCGCACTGAAGAATATTACCCCTAAGAAACAAATAAGCTTAAATAGAAGCGAAAATTGCTTTTGCTGCTTGGACGTCTTTGTCAATTTGTGCGGTAAGTTCTTGGTGACTTTCAAATCGCTTTTCTAGACGCAAAAACTGTACCAATTCTAGTTCTAAAGTTTGGTCGTAAATGTCTTTGTCGAAATCGAAAAGGTATATTTCAATACTAAACCCTTTGCCATCAATGGTTGGGTTGTGCCCAATATTTAATGCCCCTTTGAATTTTACGTTGCCAATTTTGCAAAAGGCTGCATAAACACCTTCCAAGGGAATCAATTTAAATGGTTCTGATGTCCTAATATTCGCAGTAGGATAACCCAATTGCCTGCCCAATTTTCTGCCATGCACTACAACCCCTTCAATGGCATAGTTATGCCCAAGTAGTTGGTTTGCTATTTCTAGTTCTCCGGTCATCAGCGCTTTGCGAATTCTGGTGCTGCTTATGGCAATATCTTCAATTTCCGAAGCTGGGATTTCCATAACTTTAAAATCAAACATTTCGCCAAAAGTGAGTAAATCTTCGAAACTTCCTTCTCGGTTGCGCCCAAAACGATGGTCGTAGCCGACAATCATTGTATGGATATGTAGCTTTTCAACCAATACGTCTCGCACAAAATCCAAAGGACTGAGCTTAGAAACCTCATCGGTAAATGGCAAAACCAAGATATGGTCAATGCCACATTGTTCTACAAGTCTTATTTTTTCTCCAATCGTATTTAAAAGTTGTAGGCCATTGTCATTTGGGTATAATACCAATCTAGGATGCGGGTAAAAAGTAAGCAACATGCTTTCTCCATTGGTTTCTTTGGCAGTTTTTACCAACTGCAGCAAAACTTTTTTATGCCCCAAGTGAACCCCATCAAAAGTGCCTTGAGTGAGCACAAGGTTGCTAATTTGTGGCACTTGATCCAAAGAGTAATACACTTTCATGCAGGTGCAAAATAAGGGAAAGATTACCCTAAATGAAAAATAGTTTTAAAATACAAAAGTTGAAAATAGACAAAATTTATAAATAAATATGTAAATTTAGAAAATGATAGAATCACATGTAGAAAGATTTGAGATTGTAGCTTATGACTTGGAATTGTAACATAATTGATTTTTCACAGAGGCAATTTATCTGGTTTTATCAATTGGAAAATTAAAAAATACCAAAATAAAAAAAGCCAACCCAAAGGGGCTGACTTTTTTATTTGGTTTAAAATTGTAATTAAGGTTTGATGTTTAACAATTTGCAAACATCTTCATAAGGCATACTGCTTAAATTTACCGGGTTATCCATGCCAGGCAAGGTAATCCATTTGTTTGAATTTGTGGATTGATTTCCAGCTACTGGCAATGGCATTGCACCTTCTTTGGTTATCCCCGGTACAAAAATCAATCTGTATTCTAAGGCTTTTGGAAGACCAACCATTACTGGCTCTCCAGTATAACTTGCTGCAACTCCAGAGTTAAATCTATTAGAATTAAATGTGTGTCTGTAAACGCCCACTATGTTAAGGCCATACATAGCATTAATTTGGTTGGTCGCGCCTCCAGCATCTGCAATATATGGTAGGCAAAAGGGCCCAATGGATCCTATTCTAAAATACGTAAGCATAATTCCCTCATTTAAAATAGAATTTGTTAGCGATTTAGGATACAAATACAATATTTTCATGGCAGTTCCGTCCACAGTGGTATCATGTGCGGAAGTTGTTGGGGAAGAAATCCAAGCTGTATAAATTACGTTGGCATCAATCCCTTTTGGTCCAACCAAAGAAGCTTGTGCTGTCCATCCTACGTCGGTTTTTGGACCATACATAATATTCGTGGTGGTGTTTAAGTAAAAATCACCAGTTTTGCCTTGGGATAAATCTGGCGGAGTATTTCCACTTAACAACCGGTTTCCAACCATATCTAAACCGTTGCCCCAATTTGTTGAATTTTTAGGTCCCCAAAATACGTTTGAAACGGTATCCATAAAATAATCGCCTACAGATCCCATATCCATTGTAGGTGTTGCAGATCCGGAGTGAATGGTAAGGCCATTGGTTCCATTCACTACTTTTTCTTTTTTGCATGCCGCAACGGTTATAATTGCAAACAGCGCAATGATTAATTTGGTTTTCATATTTGTAAGGCAAAATTAATAGAAGCCTCCGATACTATATTCAGAACTATAGGGATAGGCCGAATTTTTAATAGAACAGGATAAAAAGGAAATGAAATGTGTTTAAAGCTTTTTATGTTTTTGAATAAAAATTCTTCCGAATCAATATGAAAAGTCACCGCATTGTCAATTCAACTCCCCATTAAATAGAAATTGGGTCATTTGCAGTTTAATTTCAATAGAATAGAATGAATGACTAATTTTGCAGCGTTGTACAAATCTTTTTTTATACTCCTATTTTCTAACTTTAGCACATTGCTGCATGCCCAATACGGCGGCACGGGTGTATTTTCTGTTCTTAAGCAACCTGCCAATGGTCGGCAAGCAGCATGGGGTGGCTATAGCAGCGCGTATAGAACGCCAGATGCGAATTTGTTACTCGCTAACCCTGCGTTGTTAGGCCCAGAGACTGAAAATAGAGGGAGTCTGAATTTTAACACCCAGTTTAAAGGGGTGTGGAGTGGCAATGGCGCCTATTGTGGAAAATACAAAGAGGTTGGTTATTTTGGCGTAGCCATATCCTATATAGATTATGGCAAAATGAATGCATACGATGCGGGAGGTAATTCTGAAGGGGTCACCAATGCAAATGAAAGTGTGTTGGCTCTGGGTTTTGCAAAACCCGTTTCCACACAGCTTACATATGGTGCCAATTTAAAAATTGCATATAGTATTTTGGGGCCATTTATAGGAACAGGGGCAATGCTGGACATGGGCGTTTCTTGGTGCAAAAAAGACAGCACAGTAATGCTAGGATTCGTTGTGAAAAATGCAGGTGTGATGTTAAAGTCTTACGGCCAAAACAGCAGAGAGCCCTTGCCTTTTCAAGCAGAAGTAGGTGTAAACTTTAAGCCCAAACACATGCCTTTCCGCTTTAATTTCACGTACCACAATTTGCAAAAATTTGACCTAACCTACGACCAATATGTAAAAAGCAATACAATAGACCTCAATGGACAAACAACATCACCTGCCCAAGCAGGCTTTACCAATAAGTTGGTTAGGCATTTGGTGGTCGGTACTGAATTGGTTTTGGGTAAAAACTTCGGCATTATGGTAGGATACAACCACCAAAGACGCACAGAAATGGGGCCAGATGTGAGAAAAGGGGTTGCAGGATTCTCTTGGGGCTTGAATTTTAAAATATCAAAATTTAACATTACTTATTCTAGCGCATCCTATTTTCCAGGTTTTAATATGAATTTGTTTACTTTTTCTGCTGGGTTAGCGGATTTTAAAAAGAAATAGGCATTTTTGCATCCTATTGTCAGACGTAAAAAAAATCAACATTGCCATTGATGGCCACAGCAGTTGCGGCAAAGGCACATTGGCCAAGCACTTGGCCAATTCTTTGGGTTACGTTTTTATCGACAGCGGCGCCATGTACCGCGCAGTGACATTGTATTTGTTGACCCACAAAACGGATATTAGTGATTGGGCTGCTGTAGAAAATGCACTTCCGGGAATTCACATACACTTTGGTATGAATGCAGAAACAGCGCGAAATGATGTATGGCTGAATGGCGAAAATGTAGAAACCCAAATCCGCAATATGGAGGTTGCCGCTGAAGTTAGCAATGTGGCAAAAATACCAGCAGTGAGAAGGGTTTTGGTAGCATTGCAACAACAAATGGGTGCAGAAAAAGGAGTGGTCATGGATGGCCGTGATATTGGGACGGTGGTATTCCCCAATGCCGAATTGAAGCTATTTATGACGGCATCTGTAGAAGTAAGGGCAAAACGGCGTTTCGCTGAGCTGGAAAGGGATGGCATACATACTACATACAAGGATGTATTGCACAATTTGACCGAAAGAGACCGAATTGATTCGACCCGAGAAGACAGTCCGCTTACCCAGTCAGATGTCTATAAGTTGTTGGACAATTCCAATCTTTCTAAAGAAACACAAAATGAAATTGCACTCAACTGGGTGAAAGAAGTTCTATATCCCGAATAAATATCCAAACTTACCCAAGTTTTCGAAGGAATGCAGATGGTGTTGCATAGTTGCCATTGTTAGAAGCATTGGCACATTTAGGGATAAGTTTAGATTTCGAAGAATTCGCTTCTTTTTTTAAAAATGGCTTTAAACGTCTCAAACGAATCTAAAAATAAGAGTCACATAGATTTTCCAACATACAGCATATCAACTGCAGCGCCAACCGGGCAAAAATAATTTGTATTCAAACGTTGATATTTTATTCAAAACTTACCCAAGTTATTCCCGATTTTTGCACTTTAATTAGAAATGAGTAGACAGAATATTGTAGCAGGCAATTGGAAAATGCACAAAACACTTGAAGAAAGCAATGCTTTAATCACGGAAATACGCGGCATAGTGCGCGATGAAATGCAATCAAATACAAAGGTGATTTTGTGCCCACCTTATATCTCCCTCGCTTCGGCAAACCGCTTGTTGGAAGGTACCAACATAGAATTGGGTGCGCAAAATTGTCATCAAGATGAACAAGGTGCTTTTACGGGTGAAATTTCTGCGTCGATGGTGAAAAGCACCGGTGCTAGCCATGTAATTATTGGTCACAGCGAACGCCGCCAGTATTTTGGGGATACCAATGAAATTACTGCGTTAAAAACCAAGAATGCCATTCGATTGGGTTTAAAAGTTATTTTTTGCGTAGGTGAAACTTTGGCACAGCGTGAGGATAAAAGTTATTTTAGGGTGGTAGAGAGCCAATTGAGTGAAGGATTGTTTGCCCTAGACCGCAAAGAATTTAGCCAGATTGTCGTCGCGTATGAGCCCGTTTGGGCTATTGGCACGGGTTTAACAGCATCACCAGAACAGGCCCAAGAAATGCACGCCTATATCCGCAAAGTCATAGGCATGCATTTTACTGAGGAAATAGCACAAAACACTTCTATCCTATACGGAGGCAGTGTAAAGGCTGACAATGCAATGACCTTATTTGGCCAAGCAGATATTGACGGTGGACTCATTGGCGGAGCTAGCCTTAAAGCCCGCGATTTTGTAGATATAGTTAAAGCAGTTCGTTAATTTTAGAATGTGGTACGGTTTTTATACCACAATATGTATTCAATATATCCGTTTCTTAAAGCAAACCTATGCGACCCTCTAAAATAGCTTTTTCACTTCTAATGTTTTTTCTTGCTGGCAAACTCTCAGCGCAACTTACTTCTTTTAGCACCGACCCTAAAGTGTACATTGTGGAGTTTGAAAAATTCGCCAATTCTGCAAACGACAAGCAGTTGGCTGAAGATATGAAAGTGTTTAAACAGAATTGGGTATCAGGTAAATTTTCTCCCATTCAACAAAAATCAATTATTCAAATTTCAAATGGCATGTTGCTCGAAAAAATGTCCGTCCAACCCTATTTTGGACTCATGCTTAAATCCATTGCCGCATTCCTAGAAAAAAAATTGCCCGATAAAACATTGCAACAATGGCAAAAGGTAACTGAGACTTTGTTGGGAGCAGGGAACGCCGAATACTTGTCTTTTTTGAAAATGACCTCAAAGTTGTTTGCGGAAAACATTGTTTTTTCGGATGAAACTAAAAAATGGGTAGCGGACAACAATAATTTTGATATTTTAAATGAAAAAGGAAAAATAATTGTCAAGTTTCCTGCACTTACACTTACCTGCAAAGGCCCTGTAGATAAAATGGTGATTTACCAAACTGCAGGATTTTTTCTACCTTCTGAAAATACGTGGACTGGCAGTGCTGGGAAATCCAATTTTGACCGAACTATCAAAGATGGAAAGGTAGAAGTGGAGTTTAAAAAATATAAATTAAACCTAGAACAGGCGAGCTATTCTATAGACAGCACTCAACTTACTTTTACCAAATATTTTGGCAATAAAATCAAAGGGCGTTTTGAGGAAAGGCTTTCCTTTGCTACGGATTCTGCTTCTATATTAAAATCTGATTTTCCCAAATTCAAATCTTTTGAAAATACTTTAGAGATCAAAGGGATTGTGGGTGAAAATGCAACATTTAAAGGTGGCTTTGCCATTAGTGGAAATGAAATTAATACCCAAACAGCAAATGGACAAGAAACGGAAATAAGTATTTACTATAAAGGCAAGAAAAAAGTTACCCTAAAATCGAAAGCATTTAAAATAGCAAATGGCATTGCCTCTAGCCCTGAAGCCTATTTTGTGATGTTTTTAGACAGCACCAGAATTTACCATCCACGTGTAGCCGTGAATTTTGTTTTTAAAGATAAAAAACTTATTGTAAACCGGGGAGAAAAAGGCTTGATGCGTGTTCCATTCACCGATGAATACCACAAAATCAATATTGATGTGCAACAAATTCGTTGGAAAATTGATGAAGCTTTTGCGGATTTTGACAACATAAACAACGACCAAGATGCAAAAATAGCTTCGGAGGATTTTTTTAGAGAAATTATATACGCCCGCATTCAAGGTCCACTGGCTTACAACCCCCTAGAGGCTGTAATGTCATATTACAGCCGGTTTTTAAGAACTGCAAAACAAACCAAGTTTGCGGTGAAAGATTATGCGGCAGTGATGAAAACAGAACCTAAGTATCTTGTTACAACATTTATTGATATGCACGATGGTGGTTTTGTGAACTTTTTTCAAGAACAAGATAGTGTGCAAATTTTACCCAAACTATTTAATTATGTAATTTCCCATCAAGGCCACCGCGATTATGATGTCATTCGTTTTTCATCCTTAATTAGCAAACGCAGCAATGCAACTTTAAATTTGTTGAGCAATGAGCTTACCATTGAGGGCGTTTTGAAGTTTTTCTTTTCAGATTCCCAAAATGTAATTGTACTGCCTACCGACCAAAAAATTGTGGTAAAGAAAAACCGCCGCGTTGCTTTTGGCGGAATGATTAGAGCCGGCCGATTTGATTTTTTTGGCAAAGCTTTCGAATTTAATTATTCCAATTTTATGATAGATTATTCGAATATCGATTCCATGAGATTGTACTTCCCCGATTCTACAGGAAGATCTATCGTGCCCATTAAATCTGTACTTCGGAATATTTATGGTACTTTGTATATTGACAAACCCAACAACAAGTCTGGTATAGCCAATCATCCGGAATATCCTATATTCAAATCCAGCAAGGGGTCTGAAGTATTGTATGATAAACCGTCCATTCACAATAGCGCCTACAAAGGAGATAAATTTAAATTTATTGTAGATCCATTTACCATTGATAGTTTGGATAATTTTAAATTGGATGGTCTGCAGTTTGACGGCACTTTTGTAAGTGACGGTATTTTTCCAGATTTTAAACACCATGTTTCCATTCAAAAAGATTATTCCTTAGGATTTGTTACACCCACCCCACCCGGTGGATATGCAATGTACAGGGGCAAAGGAAAAGGTGAAATGATTATGTCGCTAAGTGAGCAAGGGTTTTATGGACTTTCTGGCAAAATAGATTACAACGGAAGTACCTCTAATTTTAAGAAAATATTATTGCTGCCCAACAAGGCTATAGGCACGGCCGAATCATATGAAATTCCCCAAGGCGCCATGTATCCAAAAGTATATGCGGCCAATGCTGGCGTAGAATGGAGTCCATATGAAGACAAATTTCAAGTAAGGCAAGGTGAAAAACCCATGAAAATATTTAAAATGGGATACGATTTTTATGGAAATCTAACACAAACCCCAACCCGGTTGGCGGGTGATGGAACGCTTGCATGGGAACAAGCCCGCTTTTCATCTAAGGACATGACCCTTGGCCCTATGAAAGCCAATGCGGACAAAGGCGCATTAAAAATATTTGCCGCTGACAGTACCAAAATTGCTTTTGAAACTGGAAATATAAAAGGAACTATGGATTTTACTACCCGCTTAGGAACTTTTACCACCAACGAAACAGGTGCACTTACCAAATTTCCATTTAACCAATATGTAACCAACTTGAATGATTACAAATGGAATATGGATTTAAAAACCATTGAGGCTAAGCCTGGTCCGGCTATGGCGGGTAAAAGTCCGTTCTTTTTAAGCACAAACCCAACACAGGACAGCTTAAAGTTTGAAGGCAAATATGGTTTGTACAGTTTGGTGGATTATACCCTCAAAATTGGTCAAATTCCGTTTATCGATATTGCGGATTCTCGTGTTTTTCTTAAAAATGGCAAAGTCACCATTCGCGAAAATGCCAATATGGATGTGGTGGATAGTGCGAAGATATTGGCCAATCGGATAGATAAATTCCATGATATTTATGGAACCCAGGCCAAAATTTATGGTAAAAACAAAATCAAAGGGAACGGCAAATACCAGTACGTTTTAAAAGATGGCAAACGCCAGGAATTTAAGCTCGATAGCATTGTAGTGAACAAAGAGAAAAAAGTAGAAGGCTGGGGTAGAATTGCAGACGATGCCGGCTTCTTGCTCGATACCAAAATTGGGTATAAGGGTTTTGGCCAAGTGTTGAGTAACGAAAAATATATTCAGTTTAAAGGCTATGTGAAACCATTGCACACATTTAAAAACATTTTGCCATCAACTTGGATACGTTTTAACGACCGAGTAGACCCTAAAAATGTAGTGATTAATATGATGGATCCGCGAGACAAGGATAACAAAAAACAATTTGTAGGTTTGTTTATGGCCAACGATTCTAGCCATATTTATCCCTTGTTTTATTCATTGAAACGCAGGTACAGCGACCCTGATGTAACCAACGATACAGGCATATTGTATTATGACCAAGCCAAGCAAAGTTTCTTCGCAGGCAACAAGGACTTGTTGTTAAAAGGTGCCCTAAAAGGCAGTTTCATGCAGTTGAACGAGGCTAAGCATACGGTGCATGCCGAAGGTCCATTAGACTTTGGGTTAGAAACCAACCGTGTGAAATTTAAAAATGCGGGCACAGCCGATTTGTTAGAAAAAGACAGTTCGTTTACGTTCAACCTAGCCATGATGTTAGATTTTCCAATACACAAAGATGTGGTTTCCAAAATAAAGGAAAAGTTGGGTCCTGCAGGCATGACTACTTTAAACAACGATTTCTTTAAAAAGGCGATAGGAGAAATGGTTGCAGATGATAAAACCGCTAGAACCATTATTAAAGGTATTGAAAAAACAGGTCAGATTTCTGGCAAAGACGAAGCTGAATACAAATTTATTTTAAGCGACGCCACTTTTCGTTGGGATAGCAAACTTAAAGGAATGTATTGCAACGACCAGGTTGCACTTGCCAGTTTTGCAGGTACACCGGTGAACAAAAATATTTCTGCCACCATGCTAATGGAACACAAACGCAGCGGCGAAAATATGTACATTTATTTGGAGTTTGCCAACAACGATTGGTTGTACATCAATTTGCAAAAAAATGTGGCTTACATGTTCAGTAGCGATCCCAAATTGAATGAAATTATCATTGCCACTGCAGACAAAATTGGTATGGATGATTTCTATGTGCGCATGGCCACGCAACGGCAGGTAGACCGGTTTTTGGGTAAGTTTGAGTAAGTCCTAGCGCATACTTTTATTCTTTATGTAAAACCCATCGAGTGTTTGCCGCGCTTTGTGCAATGGCAAGCATACTTTGTGATTTATGGATGCACAGCGGTTGAAAAGCAGCATAACCGGAACATTCAAAATCCACATTTTTAATAAGTTGTTTGGTGAAAAAAAATCGAAATCCCGAAATGATTTTAGATTAACAATCAAAGACTTCTCTGCATAGCGGCTGTTTAGCGCGCCTCCGCATCGGCGGATACAGCGTTGTGGTTCATCGAACATTGTTTCCCCAAATCAAAATTTAGGGTATAAATTGCCAAGCTGCCAAACGTAAGACAGTCTAATTTCGGACAATGTTGATTCATTCATTTTCATATTTTGGCAAATCTCATTTAAGCGTATTAAAGAGTGGGGATTTGGTTTTTTGGTCAATTGGCTATCGAATAAATTAATATGAGACTAGATTCCTGCGCAGGGCTCTTGTGGGTCTTACGAAACGATATCTGCAAAATGTTTGTTTGAACAAGTTTTGGGTGTTTCGCAATTCAGACACACAACAAAAATGTTTTTTGCAAACCGCTGACTCACATTGGATACGTGACCATCGACTTCAATTTCCACAGTATCATCAAAACTTTGCTTCGACACTACTTTTATAACATTATTCAAGCCCAAACCAACCTTGACTACATATTGCAAAAAACTGGTAGTGTTGTCATTCACCGAAACCATTTTACAACTTTCACCCACCCTAATTTCATTTAATGTTTTCTTAAAATGAATTTTAAACTCGCCATTTTTGTTCGGAATGATTTCACCGTGAGGGTCAAATTCAGGGAAATCTAGCATTTCATCTAATTTATCTACCAATTTTACGGATTGAATATGCTCTAATTGCTCTGCAACTTCATGCACCTCATCCCAGGTAAATGATAGTTTCTCGTACAAAAAAGTTTCCCAAAGTCGGTGTTTTCTCAAAACCTCTACCGCAATTGTTTTGCCCGCCTTTTTTAAAAATATTTTACCGTATTTCTCATAATCAACCCATTTTTTTTCTTTTAGTTTTTTAAGCATGTCGTTGGCAGTTGCAGGTTTAATGCCTAAGTGTTCGGCTAGTTCATTGGTGCCAACTCCTTCTTCAATGCCCTTGTTGAGTTGCAATTGTAACAAAGCCTTTAAATAATTTTCCTCAGTAACCGATACCATATTGCAAAGATAATGGAATATTTTTAACTTTATTTGTTAGGTTAGCAAAACATTGTTAGTTTTGTGCCTTTGTTGATATTTCAAAATATGAAATTGTATATAATTGGAATCATACTTTTGGTTTTCACAACCAATCTAAAAAGCCAAAACGCATCCATAAAAGGCGTTGTTAAAACCGAAGTAGAAAAGGGGGCTTATGCTGCGATTTCAATTGTAGGTTCAACTATAGTTACAAATGCGGACAGCGTTGGAAATTTTCAATTTACAAATCTTACAATTGGCACCTATAAACTTCTAGTATCCTTGGCTGGTTATTTATCACAAACCAAAGAAATTGCCATTGTTGCAGATAACGTTGTTGTGGTTGTTGATTTTGAATTAAAAGAAATGGGCAATCCACTGAATGAAGTGGTGATTACGGGGACAATGAAAGAAGTAAGCCGCATCGAAAGCCCGGTTCCAGTGGAAGTTTACAGTCCGGCGTTTTTTAAGAAAAATCCAACTTCCTGCCTATTTGACGCATTGCAAAATGTAAATGGGGTAAGACCACAATTGAATTGTAATATTTGTAATACTGGAGATATACATATCAATGGCTTGGAAGGTCCTTACACTATGGTGCTCATAGACGGAATGCCTATTGTGAGTTCACTATCTACGGTTTACGGTTTATCGGGCATTCCAAATAGTTTGGTAGAACGCATTGAAATAGTGAAGGGTCCAGCCTCTTCACTCTATGGAAGTGAAGCCGTAGGTGGGTTGATCAATGTGATTACCAAAAACCCTTCAAAAGCACCAAAAATTTCCGTGGATTTAATGAGTACAAGTTGGCTAGAAACCAATGCGGATATAAGTTATAAACTAAATGTAGGAAAAAAAGCAAATGTTTTAACAGGGATTAATGGATATAATTATAGCCATATTATGGACAACAACCACGATAATTTTACCGATGTAACGCTTCAAAAAAGAGTATCTATTTTCCAAAAATGGAAATTTCAACGAAAAAACAACAGAATATTTACACTTGCCGGCAGATTTTATAATGAAAATCGATGGGGCGGAGATATACGTTGGACAAAGGAATTTCGCGGTGGAGATAGTATTTATGGAGAAAGTATTTATACCAAACGGTGGGAATTTATGGGAAGTTACCAATTGCCGGTAAAAGAAAAAATATTATTGTCATTCAGCTTTAACAACCACAACCAGGATAGTAGGTATGGGAAAACAATTTATGATGCAAAACAACGCATAGCTTTTTCCCAACTCACCTGGGACAAAAAAATGCACAAACACGACTTGCTTTTGGGGACAGCTATGCGATACACTTTTTATGATGACAACACAACGGCTACTGAGGCACCAGACAAAATATTTCTGCCAGGGATTTTTTTACAAGATGAAATTTCGGTTCGCCAAAAGCATAAAATATTACTGGGTTTTAGATACGATTATAATTCAGTTCACAAAAGTATTTATACACCCCGGTTGGCTTACAAATGGACACTGAATTCGCAAAATGTTTTGCGCTTCAATGGCGGGACAGGATATAGGGTAGTCAATTTGTTTACGGAGGACCATGCTGCATTAACTGGGGCACGAGAAGTGGTAATAAAAAGGGCGCTTAAACCCGAAAAAACCTACAATGCAAATTTGAATTATCTAAAAAAAATTCACTTAAAATGGGGTTCTTTTTTTGAATTGGATTTTAGCGGGTGGTACACCTATTTTAACAACCGTATTATTGCCAATTACGATGCAGATCCTAACAAAATAGTTTATGATAACTTAAATGGATTTGCCGAAAGCAAGGGGCTAACTGCAAATATAGATTATACATTTGCGAATGACTTAAAAATACGCATGGGTGCAACCTATATGGATGTAACTACTACAAACAATGGCATAAAAGCACAACAAATATTAACAGAACATTTCTCAGCTACTTGGGCGGTATCCTACAAATTGGAAAAGATACATTTGGCCTTTGATTACACTGGAAATGTTTATAGCCCTATGCGATTGCCTCTCTTGGGAGCCCTAGACCCAAGACATAGCAAATCGCCTTGGTGGAGTATTCAAAACATTCAGTTGCTATTTACTGGATTTAAAAACTTTGAAATTTATGGTGGTGTTAAAAATATTTTAAACTTTTTACCTACCAAAGGGAATCCATTTATTATTGCAAGAACCAATGATCCATTTGACAAAAAGGTAGAAAATGGAAGCGACGGAAAGGTGTTGGCAACGCCTACCAATCCGTATGCTTTGACGTTTGACCCTAGCTACGTGTATGCACCAAACCAAGGTGTAAGGGGATTTGTAGGACTGAGGTGTAGTTTTAATTAATTGTTGCGCAGCCAACGGGCCGATGTTGCTGCTTTTGTATTTGTAATGGGCAATTGAAATTCCATTGAACCAACACCGTAAAAATAGAATTTGCAAACGTATTTTTTTTTTAATTTTGCAATACAGAAACTTTAGCCTTTTCAAAGGCCAGTGTCTATCAACTTCGAATTCCTATCTTTTCAAAATTTAGAATAGGTAATATTCTTGCGACGAAATTTGGTTTTTGATTTAACAGTTGTTGTACAAAATAACTTTAATGCCAAATGAAAATGCGATTTTTACCGATAGAAATCCTTATTGGCTTGCGGACTTTCGCGCAACTGGCTTTCTTGTCTATAAAAAGACTACCTTTGAGGTAAATTGGAGAATATAAAAGATTAAAACTTAAAGGTTTTCATGAATTTAACAATAAAATGACGGACAAACAGAAAGATTTAAAAGTGCTTAAAAACCAATATATCCCCACTTCTGAGTTTTACAGCCAGATTATAGATAGCTTACAAGATTATTCTATTCTTACGTTGGATAATGATTTAAAAATCAACAGTTGGAGTTCGGGCTCAGCTACTATTTTTGGTTATGAAACAGAAGAAGTTTTGGGGAAAGATTTCGACATCATTTTCACAGCAGAAGATAGGGAAATTGGAATTCCACAAAAGGAAATTGAGAAAGCATTAGCAGAGGGAAGGGCAGTGGATAACCGTTGGCATATTTGTAAAGATGAAAGCACATTTTATGCCTATGGCTTAGTATTTCCACTTAGAGGTATTGACGGAGAGTTGTTGGGTTACGTAAAAATATTGCTCGACTTAACAGAGAGAAAAAGAGCCGAAGATTCTATTAAAAAATATGTGAGAGAACTGGAAGAATTGAATACCCACAAAGAAAGCGTACTTGCCATTCTTTCTCATGATCTACGCAGTCCCCTATCTTCAATTATTGGAACGGCCAAATATTTAAAAAATAATTTTGAAAAAATGAAGCCCGAAGCGTTGAGTGAGATGTTGGAGCTTCTTTATAACTCATCCATTGACGAGTTGAATATGTTAGACTATCTGGTGGAATGGGCAAGAATTAAATATGCATCCGAAGTGTTTTCTCCCACAAAAATTGAACTTGTAAAGGTTATAAACCACGTTTTTGATAAGTTAAAAGAAATTGCCAATGTAAATGCAGTCAATCTTCACCACGAAATTGAAGAAAATGAAAGTGTTTTCGCGGATGGAAAA
>JBBQBB010000056.1:0-22891 GCA_038317095.1 Bacteroidia bacterium
CTGCCTTAGGCAGAAAAGCTTTTGGCGCAAGGGTGCAAGGTGTCGCGACAAATACATACGATGGTGGTGGGGTAATTAAAGCACCTGTTGAACTTTATGAAAGGTTCTTATTGTCACCGCCTTCAACTTATGCGTATCGCAGGTTTTCTAAAACATTCACAGATAGTTCTGGTTTTTATGAATTTACCAATCAAGACATTTTAAATAAGGATAGCATAAAGGTTTCAATTTTTGGAGCCGGCCATTTATTCAATCCGTCCAGTAAGTTTTTTAAAGCCTCATCTGCCCGCAACTACATCGTAAATTTCGAGGATACAGTAAAAGTTGCACCCTCTGGAAGCAGGACTATCAGCAACCCAATTGCATTTTCTGTTACGCCCAATCCATTAACCCAAAGTATGGAATTACACTGGAATTCTAATGGTCCTAATTATACTGGTTTTAAAGTATACAGAGGGTTAGAACTTCTTGCTACCGTTTCTGGAATTCAAAGTCGCATAGTTATTGACAAAGGTGGTGCCCCTGGGGTATCTTATATGTATAGGGTCAAATCGTATTGGGAAGATGAACCTGGACATATTGTTGAGTCGCCTTATGCAATTTATAATGCCACTTGTCCAGATTTGCAAGCTGTAAGCAATGTTGTTTCTACACCCAATAATGATTTTTTAACCTTGAGCTGGAACCATATTAATGATTTGCATACTTATTATGAGATTAAAAGAAATGGAAAGTTAGTGGCTTTGGTAAATACAAAAACCCAAATGTCGTGGAACGATACCATAGGAGTACAAAATAATTTTTATACTTATCAAATAACCTCGGTATTAATTAAAACCGATGGCATTTATCGCAGCGCTTCTATATCTTTTTCAGCCACTTTTCCGCTTATTCCGCTTATCTCGGGCATCACTGCGGTTGTTGATAGCAATAATATGATATTATCTTGGAATCCAGGTTCCAATTTCTGCGATTTCTTTAACATATACCGTGATGGTATTCGATTAGTCTCCATAAAAGCAATACGTTCCACGGGATTAAAAAATAAGTATTCAGATACTACAGGAAGTCCATTGGTAACGTACCGCTATGAGGTGAGACAGGGGTATAACAGAGGAAGCGGTGCCTTCGAGGGCAAACCAGTTTATACAGACCAATTGTTTCCTGCTTTGGCGGGGGTAAAAACCATTCTTGCTAGTCCACAAAATGGCGCAGATAAAGTTAAAATTACCTGGACTTATCCCTATTTCGCGGGAAAATCTTTTGTGGTTTATAGACGATTAAATGGAACTGGAGCATTCGAAAATCTTACACCCTCTCCATTGGGCAGATATGTGTTTTCATTTGAAGATCTGACTGGCATTCCTGGAAGCTCTTATGTATATTATGTTGCCGTAAATGACAACCGAAATAACCAACCTTTGGTCTCTTGGCAACGCGCTTCAAGTTTGGTTACTTTCCCTTCAATTTCCGCACCCTATTATACCTCTGGTGGCATTTCAGACCAAAATGTATTATCTACCTATTGGTCTTATGGTTCAACAGATCCATCTGTTTCATTTGAGATATGGGAAAATTCTACTGTGTCAACCTCAGAAATAAGAATTATAGGTTGCGCTGGTGGTTCAATACCTGGCTGCGGTTGGACATCAATTTCAAGCCCAGTAACAGCTACTTACACAAGTGTAAGCGGAACCCTTAGAAATTGGAACAAACTGGATCACACTAACTCAAATAGAACTGTGAGTTATACTCCACCTGCGGTAGCCGGTCTTACTAGTTGCAGCGGAGGTACATGGAATGGATATTTTTGCAGTCCTAGTGGCCAAGTTTCTTATACTGATTATTTTTATATAAGGACTGTGAAAAAGGTAAATAGCACAAATTACTTTTCGTCATGGACTTATATCCCATTAAATCCAAGTACGCCGAGCAGACTAACAGCCAGTGAAATTTCCGGGTTTTCAGCATCGGATGGTGTTTACGACAACAAAGTATACCTTAGTTGGACTTCTAGTGTAA
Organism: Bacteroidia bacterium; assembly: GCA_038317095.1. Lineage (GTDB taxonomy): Bacteria > Bacteroidota > Bacteroidia > NS11-12g > UBA955 > JAGXTF01. The sequence goes on from JBBQBB010000056.1 coordinate 2,023, forward strand.
ACCTGTCAACTGTAAAATCATTTAAAATATATAGAGACAATAGCATTTTGGAATCGGTAGACGCAAATCAAACCGATTATTATGACCAAGATCCGCTTCCTGGAAAGAAACATATTTACTCCATTCATATAGATTACTTATCGGGAGGAACCGCTTCTGGTCGCATAGGTAAAAGCGATATAGGTTGGAGCACCCCTAATGGAGAAATATCTGGCAAAGTAGTGACCGCTACAGGCAACAACGGCGTACCTAATATTAAAATTGATGCTTCAGCAGTGGTTGATGGAAATACGTTTCGCTATTCAACCACCACAGATGCTGAGGGTAAATTCAGCTTTTCAGATCCTAATCTTTTGTATTACGGTAAATCTGCAGTTTATACTGTAACAGCCAGTTACAATGGCCATGTATTTACCAAACCTTCCCAAACGGTAACTATTGACCTAGCTTCAAACCGCCAGGTTTTGCCTGATTTCTTAGACCAAACTGCTTACGTTATCACAGGTATTGTTCGGCGCCAAGGTGCCTGCGAATTGGATAGCATTAAAGTGAAAATGGTATCCACATTTAGCAATACCAGCAATGTTAAATCAGATGTTGCCTATACAAATGCAAGTGGCCGTTATACCTTTAATTTAGATCCGAATGATCCAAATTTGTTTAGTGTAACTATTTCAATTAGCGATACCCAGACATTAAGCAATTTGCCAGGTTCTATGCCAGATTATTATAAATTTACAGGTGTTCAAAAGCTTGGCAAATCGTACAAATGGACCAAAGCTAGTTTTGCTTCGTTTCCTTTTACTACGAACAATGATTTTGAAGACCAAATTACTTATCCGGTAAATTTAATTGTACGCAATACATGCGGCAGTCTGGGAAATTTTAGGTTCATTGTGGATATAGTAGCGGACAATGGGTGTTTTAGAAAGTCTTATACTACCCAAACCAATGGTCGTTTGCCCTTGCAATATTTGCCACCGTATGCCTATAAAATTGTAGTTACCGGGGTAACCCCATCCAATGCAAATTCAAATGTGTTTGTAGATTATCTTAATTGTAGACCCATTACGTTAGATCTGCAAACCATACACGAAAATGGCGGCGCAGCTCAAATTTTAAAAGGAACATTCATTGCCAAGGATATTGAAATGATTTACCATAAGTTGCCACAAATTGCCATAAATGGGGTTTCTACTTATTTGTGCAATGAGCCGAACAATCCAATCCTTTGGAAACAAAATGATTCATTGGCACTGCAACTTCGTGTTACTGAAAATCACAACAGCAGCGCATGTGATGTAGACAATGGTTTTTGCGTTATTAAAAATGACGGCGCGGTAAAACAGTTGGATACCGTGTGGCTAAACCCGCTTACAAAGAGATTTAATGATTACCGTTTTAGGGTAGGTGATCCTATGAATGTTGCGCCTTTTACAAAACCATTTATTGTTGAATACCATACGGAAAGTGATGGATTTTTAGCTGAAAATATAAAAGCAGCTATTATTGACGGTACGGTAGCCCAACAAGGAAGCGATGTAATTGTAACTGCAGAGGATAAAAACCAATTTCAATTGCCATTAATGGTGCTGCGCGACCCCCCGGGCGACCAAAGCTATTCTTACATAGAAAAAGGCACTACCCTTACCCGAACGCTGAGTATTTCGGATAAAAACTCGGGTTATGGTGGAATTAAATCAGAAAATCAATTTGAAGTATTTGGCATTGGTGCAGAGTTTGATACTGAATTTAAAGCAACGGGTGGATCTGGCAGCGAAGCGAACTTCAACGTTTCAGTTACTACAAAACAAAGAATACAAACCCCAGAAGACAACAGCGTAATTAATGCAGACAACACAAACTTTTTACTTGGCAACAGCAGTGATGTTATTGTTGGGGCAGGCATTGCGCTTAAATATGGTATCAATGAAAGAATAACCGTGGATAATGCTACCTGCAAAATTACCAAAACAAGTATTGTAAGTATAGCGCCAGAAAAGGTTAAAACTACTTGGGTTTATACAGTAGATCAAATTCGCAAACTGATTGCCGATTATAAGAATGACAGTGTGAATGTGAATACGGGTAATTTTGTAATCGCAGGTAAAACCAAAGATCAAACCAAACAAGATTTGCATGCTTTAATTAGGAATTGGGAAAGTGTATTGCGATACCATTTGGTAGACAATGTGCCGTATATCGCGTTGTGCAACACAACCAATTACAACAAGTTGCCTGAACCTTTCCGCAGCCAGGCCCAAACTTTTGCTAGGAATGGGTATTGCAAAAGCATAGGGGTTTATGCAAAAGATAAAATTACAGGGATTGAATTGTTTAAACCAAACAAGGAAATTAAGTGGACCTCTGAACTGATGGACAAATACAATAAAGTAGGTACAATTATTCGCAATTTAAGCAGCGACGATTACCAACTTAAGTTTCGCGATGGTTTGGTTTATAGCGAATCTGTTCTGAACAATGTAAACTTAAATGATGGCTATAAAGAATTGTATGGACTGGATGCTGAGAACATCACTTTTAGTGGAAATACCAATATTGAAAAATCGGTAACGGTAGCTAAATCTGAAAGTCGTAGTTATAGCCAATACTGGAGTATTGATTGGGACAACTTTGCCGGTGTTACCTACGACCAAGATTTTAACGTGATAACCTTGGCTGGTTTTGGTGTTTATGCGGGCTTCATTAAAACCGTTGCTGGAATAAAGGGCAAAACTGGAGCTATATTTGGCTATCAACATGAGTTTGAACGCAGCAGAGGCAATGAAAAAGTAGAAGAAAGTACAACAGGATATGTGCTTACAGACAATGATGCCGGTGATCAGTTCAGTGTATCCATTTTTAGAGGCAATGACCCAATGCAAACACCCTATTTTGAGCTTTTGGGTGGTCGTTCAAGCTGCCCACCAGAACCAGGAACCATCTATCGAGATCAGCCATTGATTACCCTAGAAGATGTAGACGGTAAATTTTATAACCCTGTACAACGAGACCTAGATCCTAATAAACCATTTGTGCTGCCTTTAAAACTGAGTAACAAAGCACCGGAAATATTTAATGAGGAACACTATTTTACTTTTGGCCAGGTGCAAAATTACAATAATTATGGTGCCAAACTTGTGAACCAGGGTGTAACGTTGGGTACAACAGAATTTAGAATACCTGCTGGCGGTTCTACTTATACTTTTCTAGAGATTACTAGGCCTGCAAACTATTACGATTTAAATGATATTCAAATTTCCATGGCAGCGAGTTGCCCAAATCTAGCAGCACCAGATAATTATACTGCAGATGACCAGGCCCTTGAAATTTATTTCCGCCATCCTTGCAGTGAAGTTACCATTCTGTCTCCCCAAGATGCGTGGGTAATTAAAAAAGCGAGCAACCTAACTAGCTCTGATACCGCGGAAGCCTTGGTTATTAAAGTAGGTGATTATGAAGTAGAGAATCCGTTGTTGGAGAGTGTAACCTTGCAATATAGCCGCATTGGTTCTGGATCAAATAACCCTTGGAAAGATATTGTTAACCTGAAAAAGGATGCACTGAAAGCCTACTTCTTGGAGAATAAGCTTACCTATAAAACACCTGTGTATCCTTACACGTGGAATATTCGAGGCAATAGTTCAATTATAGATGGGGAGTACCAAATCCGAGCCAAAGCTAATTGTGGAACATCGGGCTTCAACTTATCCAAATCCATTTCAGGAATCATCAATAGAAGCAGCGTGAGTATGATTGGTATTCCCGAACCTTCAGACGGAATTCTAAGTTTGGGTGACAAAATATCTGTGAATTTTACAAATGAAATATTGCCTGATACTTCTGGCATGTCCTACAAATTTGTTTACGCCAATGATACAACCAAAGTAATTCCTGCAACAGCGTTAATTTCAGACAAGTTGATTACCTTTAAATTGCAACCAACGCTGGATGTCCTAGATGGTGTTACAATTCGTGCTAGTCTTAATGGGGTAAAAGATTTGAATGAGAATCTTCAAGATCAACCCATTGTTTGGACATTTATGGTTATAAACAATCCATTGTATTGGAATCCGTTGGCCTTGAATTTGGAAGTTTATGCTGGCACCAAACCTAAGGTAAACGTAAATCTTGTAAACTCAAAAGAAGGCCCTTATACTGCTATACTTTCAATGAAATCGGGATTAAATATCCAATTGGCATCTCCTTCCAATGCAGTTGTACCTGCAAACAACCAAGTCACCGTATCGTTCAATATCAATGCTACCTCGCTTACCCCAGGCATGTATTACGACACGGCATATGCGGCAGTCACTGCGGGAACTTTTAAGGTATTGAAATTCCCAATTGGTGTTAAAGTTTTACCAAAACCTGTGAATTGGACAATAGATAGGAGTAAATTTTCTGGCAATTCTACAATTGTATGCAATTATATCTTAGATAGTTCGGGCTTTGTTTCAAAAGATACCTTGGATAAAATTGCTGCTTTTATAAACGGCGAATTAAGAGGTGTTGCAAACGTTGTTAAAACGGGCCAATATTTCTGCGCATATTTAAATGTGTCAGGTTCAGAATCAGACAACGGCAAAAAGGTTAATTTTTATATTTGGAATGCTGCTACTGGTATTGAATATGGAGCTAATGCCCGCAGCACAATAACGTATTTAAATAACGATTGGAAAGGCACTACACCCGATCCTAGAATATTGGATGTTATTACTTCTAAAGATTTAGTTCGTTATATAAAATTGAAGGCTGGGTGGAACAACCTTGCATTTAATACTGTTATCAAAGACATGAGCATTGGTAGTGTGTTAAAAGGCCTTCGCGCTTCCGAAGGTGATATGCTCAAAACTTTAAACGCTTCTGCCCATTATAGCCAAGGCGCTGGTGCATGGATTGCACTAGATAACTCGGTCGCTACAATTAATACAGACAATGGCTATATGCTGTACCTTTCTAAAGCCGATAGTATGAGAGTTACGGGCGTTGCTGCTGTGCTGAACACAGTACAATTAAACCCAGGATGGAATTTAATTGGCAACCCCTACCAGAATAATATTCTACTAAATACGGCATTGCACGGAGCAGGTATCAGTCATTTGGCCAAAATTAAAAATGACAATCAAGCAGCTGATTATGATAGCGTTTCTGGCAAATGGTCTGGATTTACAAACATGCAAACTAATTCAAGCTATATGTTAAAAAATGGAAAGATAGGTTTGGTTGCCTATCGCAGAGGTTTGGATTTAAACTGCAGTCAACTTGAGCAACGTTCGTATGAAGAAAATATGGTTTTTCTAGCAACTGTAAAATTGGATGGGATTATCGCAAATTCTGCCGATATTTATGTGCGCGCTTTCAGCGGAGCCGATTGCCGAGGTACTGGCAAGTTGCAATATGTTCCACAATTGGGCCAATACATGATGGATTTATTTGTCTACAGCAATAAGCCTGGTGAAATTATCAAATTTAAAATTTACAATTCAGCAACGAATATTTGGTATGACGTGCCAGATAGTTTGCCTGTAAAAACAGATTGGATCTATGGCATACCATCCAGCCCCTACGTTTTTTCAAACCGCAGTGATGTGGCGAGTAATGGAAAAGCTGTAGGTATAAAATTGCAAGAGAATTTGCGCGTAATGCCTAATCCGTTTAGTGAGAATTTCACCGTACAGTTTGACTTGGCCAGCAGCGCAAATTGTGTCATTAAATTATTTGATGTTACAGGAAAAGAAATTTTAGTTAAAACGGAGAAGTGCAAAAAGGGATTCAATACATTTGAAATGGGCGCGGCTAATTTGAATTTAATGCCAGGTGTCTATTATTTAGAAGTTACTGGAGCCAACCAAAGAGGCGTATATAAACTAATCAAATTGTAATTACTATTGTATAAATAAAAACAGCCGCAGTTTACTGTGGCTGTTTTTATTTACTGCGTTATATATAATGCAGCATAACCAGGTTTTTGGACGGGTTTGTTCATACGTGTACAATGAACCCATTTATACCAAATTATGGAATAGGATAAAGTGTGTTTCTGGCGAAGGACGGTGAAATTAAATCACAGCCAAGGATGGTTTCTGTCTGCAGCCCTTCTTTGCGTATCCGCCATTCCATGGGCCACTGGTTGTTCCATTGGTGTTTCACTCCATTGACCAAGCCCATGGGAATATTGTTCCAAACAACCAAGTACATGCCTTCTTTTTTATCTGGATTGGAAACTGCTTCCCTTCGATAAAACCGTAGAATTTGATCGTCATTAAATGAAATATTAGGCAAAGCATCTTTTTTTAATAAATGCGATAGAGCTAGTTGCGTATCTGGTTTTAAACCTTTGTCAAAACATCGCCCCAATGTGGTTCCTGGTGAATACAACGCGGGCAATTTTGCGATAAGTTCTGAAATAAGATTTGTATCTTTATTGCCAATAAAAAACAATTCTTTTTGCCATTCAAAAACGGTTACGGGTAATTGAAATAAGTGATCAAATGATTTTGTTTCATTGATTTTGGGTATGCGTTTTAATTCGTGTTTGTTTTGTGAACTTATTTTTTTAAGTACGCAAAAGAAAAAGCCTTCTCCTATGGTTCGGTGAGGCATTAAGCGGTACATGCCCGGTTTGTTTTCATAAAAATTCCATTCGATAGGAAATGGAAAAGGAACAATTTCTGCACCCAATTCACGCACAATCCAATCCAGGTTTTCTTCGTTTTCTTTTATATTATAAGTGCATGTGCTATAAATAAAATAGCCACCTTCTGCCAACGAAGGCCATATATCTCCCGCAATTCTTTTTTGCCTATCGCAGCAAATATTTACGTTGCTTTCAGACCATTCTTGCACCGCATTTGGGTCTTTTCTAAACATGCCTTCTCCGCTGCAAGGCATATCTGCCACAATGAGATTAAAAAGCCCTTCGCAATTGCCCAATTGCCTAGAATCCGCGCGGGTAATCAAGTGGTTTGCCATGCCCCATTTGCTTAAATTTTCATGTAAAATGGGTGTGCGGCTATGGATAACTTCATTGGCCACCAAAATGTCTTCAGGTCTTAATATAGAAGCCAAATGTGTGCTTTTGCCGCCGGGTGCAGCGCATAAATCCAAAACAACAGCCTGCTCGCTTATTTTTTCCAAAAGCATTTCTGCAACCTTGCCAATAACCATGCTGTTTGCCTCTTGCACATAATATTGGCCGCTATGAAAAGCAGGGTCGGAAACAAAGGAAGGTCTATTTTTTAGTACGTAACCATTTGTGGTATGTGGTATTTTTTCGCCCAACCATTCGTCTGCAATGAAAATATGGTTTTTGGTGTTGATTCGAATACTTGTATTTGCAGCCAAGTTAAAACTATCCATCAACCCATTCACTTCATTCTGAGGCAGGGATTGATTTAGCAGGGTTTCAAATCCTTTTGGAAATTCCATGTATTTTTAATTAACAAACCACAATTGCTCACCTATAATTTCCAATTCTGCTGGAAAATTATTTTTGAAAAGCATTCCTGTGCCTAAGCCTTGGTGCATTTTGTTGTTTTTGGTTGCAACCCACTGCGCTATATTACTAAGGCCAATATTGCCTTCCAGCGCAGAGGTGGCCCACCATCCAACTTGGTTTAATTCGGCATATTTTATCCACGTATCGCAGTTAGAAAATCCGCCCAGTAGCGTGGGTTTTAAAATTATATAATGCGGTTTTGTGGTTTTAAAAAGGGCAGCAATATTGTTTTTTTGCACACCAATAAGTTCTTCATCCAATGCGATTTTAATTGTACTTTTTGCACATATTTCGCCCATGTGTTCTGGGTTTCCCGCTTTAATGGGTTGTTCTATACTGTGAATATCAAACCGCGAAAAATCTTTGATTTGTGCGAGTGAATCCCCTGGTAAAAAAGCCCCGTTGGCATCCAATCGAATTTCCAATTTGGAGCCAGCATATTTCTTTCTTATCTTTTCAATTAGCACGCATTCTGCATCATGATCTAATGCGCCTATTTTAAATTTAATGCACCGAAAACCAGATTCGTATTTTTGAATCGCTTCTTCCATCATGGCCTCTGCATCTGCCATCCACACCAAACCATTGATAGGAATACTGCTTGTTTTTTGTGTAAATGGGGTATTAAAAATGATTCCATTTTTGTTCAATTCTAAATCCAATAATGCACATTCAATCCCTAATTTTAGTGCGGGTAAATAGTCCAAGGAATTTATAATTTCTTTCAACAAAACACCATTGGATAGGTCATTGTTTATATTCAGTATTTCCAATTCAAAATCTGCATTGGCATCCATACTTAAATCGGGAAGTGGAGATACCTCACCTTTTCCTTCTTTGTCGGCGTCGTGCAGGGTTATTAGCCATGACGGTTTGGATACATAATCACCGCGGCTGGTGCGCGCGGGCTTTACAAATTCGAGTATGTGTTTATGAATCTGAAAATACATTATGCTGCATATAAATAGGCGATTAGCCAATAGAAAATAACAAATAGCAAAATGGTTAAACTTAGATTTTTTAATTCTTTATTGTAAGCATCTTTTTGTTCGGTTTTTAACTCGTTTATAATACTCATATGCCTTCCTAATAAATAGGCAATAGGACCAAAACTGGCTACAAGCATTAAATATTCAAATTGGTTTACTTTTTCTGTGGTAAGTTTTATATGTAAGAGAAAAGATGCAACGGTAAAAACAAAACCACCCCAGATTAGCACCTTATGATAGCGCAGAGTATTTTGAATTCCCATTTTTACAACCAGGGTGTTTTTGCCATTTTCTTTATCCGTAATAATATCTCGCATGTTGTTTACATTGAGCACTCCAGTGGAAAGTAAACCCAAACCAAAAGAAGCAAGAATAGCGTCGCTAGAAATAAATTTTGTATGTAAAAAAAAGATTCCGCCAACGGAAACAAGTCCAAAAAAAATGAAAACGAATATATCGCCAAAACCATAATATCCGTATGCCTTTTTTCCTACGGTATACATAATTGCAGCGGCAATGGAAAGAATGCCTATGAAAAGTAGAATATAATAGGAATTGTTGATTTCTTCGATACCTTTTGACAAAAGAAAAAGTCCACTTATCAAAGTGCCTATAGAAAGCAAGAAGAGTGCAATTTTCATTTGACTTACAGATATTTTTCCAGAAGCAAGTGCTCTATCTTGCCGGTTGGCTTTGGTGTCGGTGCCTTTTAAAAAATCGCCATAATCATTTGCATAATTAGACAAAATTTGCAACAAGATGGCAGTAACCATGCCCCAAATGAGTATTTCTAAATTAAACAATTGGTATAAATAGGCTTGTGCGCAGCCCAGTAAAATACCTGAAATAGCCAAAGGCAGAGTGCGCAATCTGGCAGCTTGTATCCAAGGTTTCATTTAGGTGCAAAATTGCGCAATAAATACGAATAATTTTACTTTTATATGGAGTCTTAGTCTTCCATGGAATGTGGAGCTGCCTTTTTATCTTTGAGCCAAGCAAAAATTGTGTTTGTAATAAACAGCAGGGTAATAGAACCAAAACCCAACAATTGAAACCATGCTATGCTTGTGCTATCGTCATACTTCATGTAGCAAATGGCTATAAATATTAAAGAAAAAGAGATGGCCAATAATTTAGCCCAAAGCGCGTTGTAAAAACTCTTTTTTGTAATTTGATGATTGACAGGTTGTTTTGCATTTTTTAAATTGACAATATTTTCTATTTCCTTCCACATAGACCAATTTTCTAAATCAAGGGTTTGGCCTTTCACTTTTAGGAGCATAAAGTTTTTAGGGTATCCGCTGCATCGTATTTGCACAAAAGGTTTATATCCGTTAAAATCCATGTTGCCAGAAATATTGTGAATATTTGAGATTAAAATTTCCATATTTTTGGGATAGAAAAGATATTTTCGATCGGTTTCAATACGAATACAGTGCTCTAAAATCGTAACATTGCAGTTTGCAATAGTTTGTTTTAAAATAGCCCATGTTTCTATACCTACAACAAAAACTGTAACTATACTTACTAAAGTTGCCAAAAGCTGCGGATCCATGGTTATTAGGATTAAAGGGGTAAATAGAATTGCAAATAGTGATATAGGGAGAATGACCAAAACAAAATACATTGTACTTGTTTTATAAAATGTAGCTGCATGCATATATAAAGGTGCACAAAGGTGCAAAATAAATGCTATATAGTTTTCAATTCGTCTGCTTTAGCCATTGAATCTCGTGTCAAAGTATAAAAACGGTACAAATGAGGGAGTTGTCATAAAAAGATTCTAGGGTGCTATGGTTGTGAGTTGCTTCCCATGCTGGGTTTCTAAAATATTTGGCATACACTTTGTATTTTATCCGTTAATAACCAACAATAAATATGAAAAAAATATTTTTAGCCATGATGATTGCGGGAGCTCCATTTGTTTTTGTGAATGCACAAACTGAAGGAGGGCGCGAAAAGGAAAAGAAAGATAAGAAGGAGCAAAAGCGCACCGAAAAAGAGGATGATGAAGACGATCAAGATGGAAACAAACAGGATAAGTCGAAGAAGGATAGTTTAAAACAAAAAGAGAATAAGGGCAACAAGGACAGCCTAGAAAGAAAAAATAAAAATTCCAGGCAAAAGGAGGATTTGAAAAAAGAAAAGCATGCTAACCATAAAGACAGTTTTAACGCAAAAAACCCAGAAAAGGGCGGACAGGAAAAATTAAAAAAAGGTAATTCTAAAAAATCATCGGAAAAAAAAGCCAAATCTGGAGAGGGAGATAAAAAGAAAGAGAATTCCAAGGGCACCAAACCAAAAGACAACTCCAATAAACCTACAACCCCTAAAAGGTAGGTAAGATCGGAAACCGAAATAAAAAAGGCAATCGAAAGATTGCCTTTTTTATTTATTCACTTACCGGCGGTTTTGGATTATCGCCACCTTTGTTCTCATTGTTTTCGGGCCGCGGTCCTCTGTTCTGGTTATTGGGCCTTGGTCCGCGGTTTTGGTTGGGATTAACGCTGCGTGTTTCACCTGGTTTCTGGGGTCCACGATTTAGGCTGTCCGGCCTAGGTTCACGGTTTTTATTTTCGGGTTTTGGTCCGCGTGTTTCGCCTGGTTTTTGGGGTCCTCTATTTTGTGTGTCGTTGGGTCTTGGTCCCCTGGTTTGATTATCTGTCCTTGGACCGCGATTCTGTAGGTTATTACCTCCAGTATTGTTGCGGTTATCCCGCGGATTGCGGTTGTTTCTATTGTTTTCAGATCGGCCAGATTGTTCTTCCTTTTGTTTGCGTTGGCGAAGCAATTTGTCTTCAAACTCTTTGTCTTCGTTCACCAGCTCCTCGTTGCCAATGGTTTCTGCCTCGCCGGTGGCAGCAATTTTTTGCATTACCTGGGCAGCAGGAGCTAAATCCGTAAGCAATGCAACTTGTTTGCCTTGTTTATTTTGTTCCATAATCTCGTTGACAATGGATAATGGCAGTGGAATCCAATTTGGATTGTCATCGTACGAAAACCACATAAGGCGCTTTAATATATCGGTTTTGCGACCCACTGCTACTCCAGCAACAGTATCCAGCCTTACTACTTTTGCTTTCGGAAACTCATCTACTGCCTCAATGTACATGTCCAATTCGTAATTGAGACAACATTTCAGTTTGCCACATTGCCCAGCTAACTTCTCCATATTTATACTCAAATTCTGAATTCGGGCTGCCCCTGTATTTACCTGCTTGTAATCTGTAAGCCAGGTACTACAGCAAAGTTCACGTCCGCATATACCTATGCCACCCAAACGACTGGCCTCTTCGCGGTAGCTAATATGCCGCATTTCTATTTTTACCCGAAACTCATCTGCGTATCGGCGGATCAGTTCACGAAAATCTACCCGGCTTTCTGCGGTATAGAAAAAAGTTACTTTTCTACCGTCCCCTTGAAATTCGATGTCGCTAATTTTCATCGCTAAATTCAGAGAAAAGGAAATGGTTCTGGCCCTTTCTAGCGTGGCGTTTTCTTTGGCTTTCATCTCCTCATACTTTTCCAATTCCTTTTCATTCGCTTTGCGCAATATGTTTTGGATCTGCTCAGAGTTTTCTGGGATTCTCAACTTTTTAAGTTGCAATCGTACAATTTCCCCAAGGGCACTCACAGTGCCTAAGTCGTAGCCTACAGAACTTTCAGTAAGCACATAATCACCAGTATACAATTCTAATCTAGAACTGTTTCTATAATATTCTTTGCGGCTGCCTTTGTACCTAACTTCTACTATATTAAAAACTTCAAAGTCATCGGGAAAATCCATGTCTTTGAACCAATCGTAAACATTCAGTGCATTACAGCCGCTTGTGCCGCAAGTGCCGTTGCTTTTGCAACCGCCTGGTGCAGCATCTCCTTTGGTTCCGCAAGATGAACAAGCCATTTCTGTTTTATTAAGTTAATGCCGTTTTATAGGCAGATAAGGTGCAAAGTTAAGGGTTTCACGGTTTATTGCGATAAAAGGATAAAAAAAGAGAAATGCTTATTTCGTATAATCCTTTTCATGGGCAACATTGTATTTTAAACCCACTATCACACCTGCACCGTGGGTGCTTTTTGGGAATGCAAATGCTTCTAAACCATAAAAGTTTACCATCCAATCTAAGTTTGCTTTTGGGTTGCTTTTTGGAGCATTGGCAATGCCTAAATTAATGTTCCAAGTGTCCCAACCTCCCAGTTGAAGTGCTGGAGTGGCTTGGATTTTTTTGTATAAAAAGGGTTTGTAATGGATGGTAAGAGAAGGCAAATAACCTGGAATATGGATGTATTTAAAAAGCAATTTGTATTTGTACAATCCAAATTCAGCAAAAACTTGAAATGGTGTGTAAATCAATTTGCTTTGCTGCGCACTATCTGGCCTAAAGGCATTGTTAAATGTGTCTCGTTGGTCGGTAATCCAAGTATTGCGGTTTAAAGAGTTGATGGTGATTGTAGCCTGATGAATGCGGGCCCCTGAATCCATGGTTTTGCTAAAGTGGTTTAAAAAGGGTGCGCTATATACCCCTAAATTTGAAAGACCTAGGTTATGAATTTGAAAATCGCGTTTGATTTTATTGTTAAAAGCCCACTGTAATTCTGTGGTTATTCCGTAACCATAGTTGGCCGCTAATAAATCACCATTAATTTTAACGTCCACATATTGCAATGCCGAATCGGTGCGTAAAAAACCATTTTTTACGTTTAAATTTCGGTAAGCATGCAATTGACCAAAACCTGCACCAAATGTAAGTTGGCCTTGTTTTAATTTCCATTTCCAAGCAGCATTTATTTGTGAGGTTGACATTTGAAGAACTTTTGTTTTTAATTCCAATTGTTGGCCTATAAAATCTGTATTGCCTAAGAAAACAGCCCTAAAAGCACCTTGACTAAAACTGCTACCTGCATAATTTAAATAATCAATGCTTATTTTATATAAATACGGTCTTTTTGAGATGCGATTGTATGTAGCAGTGCTATCAAAAATAAAGGATATTGTGCCATTCGCATTAAACCCTGCTCTGCTATTCGCTTGCAAGTTGTGGTCCGATTTGTGGATGTTTTCATGCGACATGTAACCCCCTAAGGACAAGCGATTTAGCATGTATTGACTCATGCCACCAGACCCCGTTGTTAAGCCTCCAGAAATTTTGATCGCAGCCAATTTGGCCTTGTTCTGTATTGGTTTATTTTGACTAAAAATAGAGGAAAATGACAGGAAAAAGAGAACGAATAAAATTAAATTTTTAAATTTCAGCTTCATATTCAAAACGCGCATGGGTACTAATTTTTATTTTATAGGTATTGTATATTTTTTGTTGCAATCCTGAGCCTTTTATAGCGGTTTTAATCACCACAGATTTGGCTTGTCGCAACATCCAAATTTTATCTTTGGGAATGGAAATAACCAACTTAGACTGGCTATTGCCAATAGATTTGCCTACATTGTTGGTTTTACTTGCCAGAATGGTATTGTTGCCATTGTCGAAATCTGCTTTGCCGAGCAAAATACCATTGGCATCTAAAAATGACAATTCCAAAGCTGCTTCAAAAGGATATCCATTTTCAACATCCACAAATAATTTTGCGCTTTTTACCCTATCTATGTTTTTGATGTTTCCCAAATCTAGGGGTTGTGTATCTCTCAAGTTTAATCCACCTAAGGAAAAGGTAGCTGGCGTTTCTAGCCGCAATGTAACATCCACCCTACTGTTGTCGAAAATAAAATCTTGCCAATTTCGGATATTTCCAAATGGATTTGTTTCTACTTCCAAATCATAATTAATTTTTTGAGGTAATAGTTCGACAAACGATTTTATGTTTGAATTGGTTTGGTCTAAGACTATGGTTTTTTCAGTAAAGGCATCTCGCAAAAATGCGGGAGGTCCCAAAAAGGTGCTGCTCGACAATGCACTGCTGCTGATCAATACTTTATTGCCGTTGAAAATATTTTCGCCTTCCAGTTTGTTGATTTTTATTCTGTCATCGGCACCTACGTAGTTTTGTATTAGAATGGATGCTTTAGAATTCTGCAATTTCAAATCCCCATCCAATCCTTTAAATAAGCCAAAACCAACAGCAGAAGGCCCACTTGCATTTACCGTATTTCCCATATATCCTATGGCATATTCGGGTTCCATGGCATCTAAACTATATGAAATACGAATGCTGTCTTTTAAAGTAATCAGTACTTTTCTTCCACTACTATCTAGGTTCACCTTCATGATTTGGTGAAAGGTATTTACCGTATCTTTTACATTTGGGTTTTTACCTCTAAAATCTATGAGATAACCAGCCATATCTATGATTTCTTCTTTTCGTTCTGCTACCCCACCGACTGAGCCAGGCATTTTTATGGTTCTGGCAATAGAAATGCCATTTATGGATGCACTGGGTATGGCAAAATCCATCGTCATGTTTTCTTGGATGGTGCTTTCTATAACTATACGCAATAACCCTTTTTTGGCTTTAAAGTATTTAAGCTGAGGGCCACCCATGTCTAAAACCAAACCAGCATCTTGGTCTACCACAGTTTGGTTTGGAAAGGCGGCGATGGCAGTTCTCGGCCTCAATTTGCGAATGCTTAGTGTTAGGGTTACACCTTTATTGGCTTGGATCAATACTTTACCCGGACTTGCCTCTGTCAACAGTCTTTTTATGGTTCCCTTTAAAGATTTATTGACAGTCTTGCCCCTAAGATTTATAGATTTTGTAGCGTTTCCATCAACGGGAATATCCAAAAATGAATCAGAAGCTACCAAACTTTGGTCGTCTGCATTGCGAATTTCGAAAACGATGAGTTTTACTTTTACAGGTAGTTCATTTTTTATGTCAATATCCAAATATCCGCTATCCAAAGTAGCCGTTTCAAAAAATGGCGAGGCATCTATATCCACTGTATTTGTGTTGTTTTGGTCTTGGGCAGGAACATCCTGCATAGTGCCGTTTAACAAGTTGAACAGCGGATTGATTTGACCCAATGTAATGCTTTGCACAATGCTGCGATCGGCCAATTTTAACCTGCGCAGTGTAAAGGATGTATTTATGCTCGTATCAGGCGTGTTTACGTTGGTTAGCCGCGCAGAATATATAAGATTGTCATACACCAAATTGTAACTGCTGTCTGAAAAGGTATTTGTTAAATAGGAATTGTCAATGTTAGACAACGACATACTTGCACTGAACAATGGCACCGCCACACCCACATCCCATTTGGCTGTTTTGCGCTTACATCCAACAAAAGCCAACAATAAGCTTATACCGATGGCTGCGATAAGATTGAATTTTTTCATACTCTCAACCTTCGAATGTCTCTATAAAAAAGCAAATTGCCAATTTTATGAAAAAAAATGGCAAAATCTATACATTAGAAAAGGCTTTTAAACCAATCTTGGAAATTGAATCCCAACAATTCCAAACTTCCGAATATAAAAGTTCCCCATAAAAGTACCGAAATAGCCATATACAACACTATTTTTTTACGGTTATGTATAAAAGACGTTGCCAAAAGGCTGCCCACTGGTATGGTAAGAATTATTGGGGTTAAAAAAGCCACTAAAGGTAAGCCACCGCTGTATTTAAGTTTTATCAAAAATCGATTCCATTTACTGAAACGACGGGCTTTTTTGAAAAAGTACTTTTTAAAAACATGTTCATTCAACCATGCTTCGCCATAGGTGAAAAGGATTATCCCTGCTATACCCCCGAGTGAACTCACCGCAAAACTTAATAAGTGATTGTCAGGAAAAGCACCTATACAAAACCCTGCGCCAAAAAAATATTTTACGGCAGAAAGCAAAAACCCAAATATAATAGAACCTAACATATACCCTCGATTGTGGCCTTCAAATTTGCACTTAAAGAACCAAATTCACAACCTCATTTCGTTAAACAGTGTATTTTAGGCATAATTTCTGCAAATTTGCAGTTGGTTTGAAGAACCTAACTGCTTTTCGATATCGATTTTATTTATTTGCTTTGGCATTGCTATCTGCAATTCCTCTTAATGCACAAATCTCAGTAATATCGGATGGTTCATCTACTGAAAAAGCAGATTCTACCCAGAAAGTAAAAGTAAAACGCAGCGATCCGCAAAGCAGGTTCTTTGCAGAATGGATGGCAGGTAAAGATACCTTTTATAAGTGGGATAGCACTTTTGAGTATGTTCATAGGTATAACCCAGGTACAAGAGGTGTGCTGCCATATGCGGATTTGGGCATCATTGGTACGCCCAGTAGATTGCTGTGGATTGATCCTTTCAACCAGGCCGGGTTTCAATCTGGTTTTAATCCTTTTGGCCTTTACAATAAAGACCCAGATAAAATGCAATTTTATAAAGCGGCTGTTCCCTTAACCAAATTTAATTACGTACAGGGCGGAAATGGTGTTTTTATATTTAATGCGCTGCATTCCCAAAATTTTTCCAAAACATGGAACGTTACCATAGATTTTAGTAGCATTCAAAATGGCGAAATATATACTGCCAGCAACCAAGGAAATTCTCACAAGGGGCTTGTTTTAGGTAGTCATTTTACAAATAAAAGGGGAAATTATTCCAATGTGCTTATCGGCGGTTGGAATCGTGCAAAAAGGAATGAAAATTTTGGATTAAAGAATGGCAGAGATACTTCTTTTTTTAAACCCATTGGAAACAACCTTTACAGCGATCCATCTTATTACCCAGCCAATGGAACCGCAAACTCTGCGTATGGAACGCATCACCATGTTTTTATGCAAAAATTATTTTTGGATACAAATAAAAACTTGTATATTTTTCATAAAATAGAATCCAAAAAGGAAAAATACGTATTCAATGAAACGGAAAAGTTTCCAGACAGCAGTATTTACGGAAGTAAGTACTTTTTCGACAGTAGTTCTTTTAAGGACAGTGTGGCTTGGAGCCAATTGAAAAACGAAATAGGTCTTGGAAATTCTATAAGTAGGAATAGCAAATTTCCCATGTTGTGGAAATTATCCGCTTCGGCAAATCGTGTTGTTTATAACAGCATATATAAAACTGCAGCCAATATTGATTTTAACCAAGGTGTTCATGCAATCCTGCAATGGAATCCGTATTATATTCAAAAAATAAATGCCCAGTTTACTGGCGATTATTTTATAGCGGGCATGAATGCTGGTGATTATAAATTGCAAGGTTTGGTGGGCTTCAATGCAAAATTAATTTACGTTTCGGCTGGCATTAAAAGTCAAGCTTATACAGCACCGTTGTTTAACCAAATATTCACATCCAATTATAAGCAATTTACAAATACATTGGCTAAAGTAAGAGCCAATGCTATTTTTGGAAATTTAATATTCAAAAATTCGTGGATTAAAATACATGCAAATTTCAATTCTGGTACGATAGACAATTTTATTTATACAAACGAGAAAGCAGAATTTAAGCAAACCAGCGGCATGGCATATTTAAATTTACAAGGGGGCATCAATATTCGCTTGGGTAAATTTTATATAGACAATCAATTTTCTTTTCAATCGCACAACAAACAAAATATCATTCCTTTGCCTAAATATTCAGATTATTTGTCGTTGTATTTTCAGGGTTATTTGTTTAAAAAGGCAATGCTTGCACGCATGGGTGCTGATTTTTGGATAATGGGCGCTTACAATGGATACAACTATAACCCAGAAATGGCGGTGTTTACGCCAAGTCAAATTTCAGCGGGCAATTATCCTGTTGGGGATATATTTTTTAGCGGAGAAATTAAAACGGTTCAGTTGTTTTTTAAATTGGAACATTTAAACCAGCGATTCAGAAATTATGGATTTAACAATTATTCTTATTCTGCCATTCCTTACCCCATGGAACCGTTCCGATTGAGAATAGGTTTGAACTGGAAATTTTACAATTAATGCACAGTGAATTCAATGAATAGTTTTATTGCTGGCATTTTGGCGTCTGTCACCATAAGCATTTAGCCATTGATGTAAGTTTTTCGCCATAAATGATATTTCAAAAGCGAAGAAATAAAATTATCTTTAATTTGATATTTTTAATAAGTAATTGTCCAATTCTTTGAGGCTAGGAATACATCCATTTCCCTTTCCGGATTTTGTAAATAGGGTATATTTTACACCGGTTTCTATCCCACCATTTTTTGGATTGGATGGAATATGCAACTTGTTTGCCAAAAAAATACTACCTTCCCCCAATTTGCCTTCAGGCCCAGTATCAGCTACCATGGCCATGGTGCTAAATGAATCACGCTGAACCAAACAGTAATCGCCAAGTTTTATACCCGCTTTTTTCATCAGAGATTTTGGCAATGCAATGTAGGTTATAGAATCTGAATTTACATACCGACTCGGATCATTTATTGCGCTTATTTTATCAAATAAACTGGTACATGAAATGTAATATCCTGGGTTTGGATCCGTTTGTTTTTGTATAAATGGTTTTCCATTTATATCACAAATTATGCCCCACCAATTGCCAGGTTTTCCAGCATTTTTTAAAAAATCTATGCCTGTATCTTCTGGGCAATAGGCACGTGGAGAACCATCTGCATCTATGCGCATTCCGCAAGAAAAATGAAGAATTGAAGTATCGGAGTTGGCAAATATTTTAATGTTGTCAACGGTATCAAATAAAAAAGTATCCCTTAAATAATTGTTTTTTTTAAAATTTTGGGCAATGGATGAATGACAGATTAGAAAACATAATAATGAGAAAATGAAAAGCCGTCGCCTGTTTCTAGAACGATATATAAAAAAGAATATTTTAATTTCCTTGCAGAAAATCAAACGACTTCTTTAAGCAGACTTCTAAAGGCAAGCACACTTTCTCCATATCTTTCCAGTGTTTTTTGGCGCAGCAAGGGCCCAAAATCTTTTTGGTAACGTTCGTATTCGTCTATGGAATTGGTTGTATATTGAATGACGTAATTTACACCTTCATCATCATCGGCTTGGGTAAGCAATTTAAATACCTTGTAACTCTGAAAACACCCAGTTTCCATTACCTCTGGGATATGAGACTGCAGCATCCATTCCAGCCATTCTTTGGCCATAGATTTTTCGACATTGCAAGTTACATTGTATAAAATCATTGCATTTGGCTAATACGAATATGGTAGGCTTCCATAATTAGGTTTGCCAACAACTTTTTGCACGCAGTATCCGCAGTTGCTTGCGCTTCATCCGCCGTTGCAGCATTTATTTCTAAAGTAATAAACTTGCCCACCCGCACATGTTCTACATTGCTTAAGCCAATGGCTGTCATGCTATGGGTTACGGCTTTTCCTTGGGGGTCTAAAAGGTTCTTATGTGGCAGTATTTCTATTTCGGCTAGGAATTTCACGCTGCAAAAATAAGGATTCTTTTTCCTTTCTGTTTTCAATTTCTAATCCTATTTT
Source organism: Bacteroidia bacterium (assembly GCA_038317095.1). Classification (GTDB taxonomy): domain Bacteria; phylum Bacteroidota; class Bacteroidia; order NS11-12g; family UBA955; genus JAGXTF01. Next base: position 21,885 of record JBBQBB010000056.1, read on the forward strand.
GCACAAATATGCAACACTTGGTGGTACTCAGCGGGGCAGGCATTTCTGCCGAAAGCGGACTTAAAACTTTTAGAGATGCAGGTGGTTTGTGGGAAGGCCATCGCATAGAAGATGTGGCTAGTCCGGAAGGGTTTCAACGAAATCCTGGTATGGTACTCGATTTTTACAACCAACGCCGCCGACAGTTGGACTTAGTGGAACCCAATATTGCCCATAAGTTGTTGGCGGCATTGGAAAAACAGTTTAAAATTACCGTCATTACCCAAAATGTAGATGATTTGCACGAAAGAGGGGGTAGCAGCCATATTGTTCACTTGCATGGCGAATTGCGCTATGCTCGCAGTAGTGTTGAAGAGGATATACGCACCTATTTAGGCAGTAAAGATATTTTATTGGGAGATTTGGCCCAGGATAGTTCACAACTTAGGCCGGACATTGTGTGGTTTGGCGAGGCTGTACCTAAAATGGACGAAGCCATAGATGCCACCCTTCAAGCAGACATTTTTTTAGTTATCGGTACTTCCTTACAGGTTTATCCAGCCGCAGGTTTGCTGCGCTATGTTCCGCATGGAAAACCCATTTATATCTTGGACCCCGCAAGGCATACCGGCATGTCAAAACCCAACATTCACCTTATACCCAAAACCGCAACAGAAGGTATGCAAGAATTGTATGATTTATGGGCGGTTGGGTGAGGAGCCAAGCAAAATAGATACCCGCACTTATATTTAGAGTATGCCAACTTGTAATGTAAAGAAAAGACCATACTGTGCAATTATAAAATTCAAAAAAAATTTCCCTTGCATTTGTCAATTATTTGTGCTTAACTTCGTAAAAATAAATTTGATAATACAATGAAAAAAGCAATCCATCCATCCATCCATCGGGTATTTTTATACTTTAAAAAGTATAAAAATTAAAATTTTTACCGCAATTTTTGCTATGGGATTTTTTACATTGCCACATGTGCCACTAAAAGGGCAAAATGTAGTTTTCGACAATGGAGG
>JBBQBB010000057.1:0-22525 GCA_038317095.1 Bacteroidia bacterium
ATAAAACCATGAGGCTTTGGAGACATGATATTGTAAAATAATGCCTTCAATATCAAATAAATTAGGGTACTAATACCAAACAATAAAAACTTATCGAAACCAAATTTTTTTCGACTGATATAAATATTTAAATACCCTATAAAAAATACATCCACCAATACAAACACAAACAACTAAATCATCATAAACAATGCGTCCACCATTATTCATTTCCACTCCTTTCCCTGCAACCAGTCCAAAATCATTTTATCAAAGAATAGTGTGCCGATGGCCCTATAATTGCTCTTTGAAAAAGGATTGTTTTCGGAGGCATTTTCTTGGATAACGCCTTTTTCTGGATTGTAATAATTGGAATTGAAAAACACAAATTTATTCCTATTTTTAAACAATAAACCCACATTTTTATCTAGCCCAGCAATATAAATATTTCCAGGTTTTTTTGCGCAACTCAGTCTCTACAAACGATTCAGATTTTGCAGAATAAACAACAACATTGGAATTGCAAAATTTACGAATAAATATTTCAGCAGCTACTTTGGCCTCTTCAATTCTTGGAATGTTAAAATCAAGATCACGGAGTACGGTTGTAACAAAATAACCAAAGGCAATATTCCCACATCGTGGCTTTTGGGTAGTTCCGTAAAAATCCCAATGCGTATTTTCCCAGAACGTATTCATCGAGTCTTTCAAACAATTCTCAAGATATTTTTTACAAGAATCTACAACCAATTTTTTATTGGATACTTTATTACAGGATACCAAAAAATATTTTCTTTGATAGTGAACCCTACTTTTAAAATCAGAATATGCCGAATCAGAACAAGGGTCTAGTCCATCTGTGGTTTGGCAATTTTCAAAAGCACCAAATACCAAAGTGCAAAGTGCAAATACCAAAAAAATGGCCAGAGGCTCTTTCACTTTACATAAAACGAATTTTGCGCGTATTTATTCCAATTACAGTCTAATATCTTCATTTTTAATTCTTTCCATCATCGCCCTATGTTTTGGGGTTTGGTGTTTAAGAACCAAATCTGCAGTTTCAAAAACCCAATCTATGCGCTGTTCAATCGTCCAGATTTGGAAACGTTGGAACATTTCATAATCAATTTCATAATCAAATCCTTTGATCGCATTTTCTGCTTTGGGAATTATTTTATCCGTTTTTAATTTTTGATACAATCCTTAAATCTTTTTGCTCTTGCAGCCGATTTGAAAACACCTTTAAAGATTTGAGGTTTTCAAGGCTCACCGTATAAAACATTTCTGGCTTTACACCTACTTTTTGTTTCTTTTGCCACATTGTTTCAAAATCAATTGAAATGTTAAAAAGCAGTTCCAAACTCATTTTACCTAATTGGTTGTGAAATTAATTATACGCAATTAAATTTCTATTTTTCATTAAAACCATTCGCTTCGCTTTTTCAGCAAGCAATTGAATAAAAATGGAAATTAAAGCTTCATAGCCGCACGAATTTACCACTTTCCGAAAATTTAGTAAATTATCAAATTCAAAATCCAGAAGGATCTAATTTCAGCGGTCATCCGTGGAATTCCAAAAACATTAACTGCAAGGCCACCACAAAACAAATAACGGGTGCCAGAAGATGTTATTCGGTATAAAATCTCACTGTATTCCAATGCGTTTCAAAAATGCCAAAATGTTTCCCAAAACATTCCTTTCCATTACAAGCCCTGCAAATTTGCTGTCTGTGTATTACTTTTGCACCCTAATCTTATGGCTGAAGCAGTAAAATTGCCCAAAATGAGTGATACCATGACCGAAGGTGTCATTGTAAAATGGAATTATAAAGTGGGTGATTCCGTAAAAAGTGGAGATATATTGGCAGAGGTTGAAACCGACAAAGCCACTATGGACATGGAGGTTTATGCCAAAGGAACCATTCTTCATTTGGTTGAAGAAGGCAGCACCAATCCTGTGGATGGAGTAATAGCAGTTGTGGGCCAAACCGGAGAGGATTTTGCCACTTTACTTATCAGTGCCCCAGCAAGTTCAAGCCCCACGCCAGCGGCCACAGATGCTACAGTGGCTGCAGTGGCGGCAGAACCTGAAATAGCCGCAGCAGTTGTGACACCAGCCGCTACAATTACTGACGAAAGACTAAAAGCATCTCCCCTCGCTAAAAAAATGGCAGAGGACAAAGGAATAGATATAGCTGATATTAAGGGTACTGGTGAATTTGGCCGCATTGTAAAAAGCGATGTAGAGAATTTCTCACCTGCTGCAGTTGCCAAATCCGCAACGACGGCATCAGTAAATTTTGGACAGGAAAGTTTTGATGAAGTGCCCGTTTCTCAAATGCGCAAAACCATTGCTGGTCGATTAAGCGAAAGCAAATTTACTGCCCCACATTTTTACCTTACCATAGAAATAAACATGGACAAAGCAGTTGCTGCGCGTGAGCAAATGAATACCATCAGCGAAGTAAAAATAAGCATAAACGATTTGGTGATTAAAGCTGCGGCTGTTGCCTTGATCAAACACCCAAAAGTGAATAGCAGCTGGTTGGGAACAAAAATCAGATACAACCACCATGTTCACCTTGGGGTAGCAATGGCTGTAGAAGATGGCTTATTGGTTCCAGTTGTGCGCTTTGCCAATCAAAAATCGTTAAGTCAAATAAGCACGGAAGTAAAGGATTACGGTAAAAAAGCCAAAGAGAAAAAACTACAACCCCAAGACTGGGCTGGCAATACTTTCACCATTAGCAACTTGGGCATGTTTGGCATTGAAGAGTTTACCGCAATTATCAATCCACCCGATGCATGCATCATGGCAGTGGGAACGGTCAAAGACACTGCGGGCGTAGTAAATGGCGAGGTAAAACCTGTTAAAACCATGAAAGTTACCCTTAGTTGCGACCACCGTGTTGTAGATGGAACCATGGGAGCTGGTTTTTTACAAACTTTCCGCGATTTGCTCGAAGAGCCAGTGAAATTGTTGGTGTGAAAATAAAATTCAACAACATTCGCAACCTAGCGGATGCAAGATATGCAGCCGCGACAATGGCTGAATGGATAGGTTTTACAGTCGGATTGCCCGATTCATTGCCCATTGGCAAAATTCAAGAAATTATCGGATGGTGTGCGGGGCCAAAAATGGTATTGGAAGCAGCAGAAGGGATTGGAAGTGATATTTTATATAGCTTTTTGCAAGTTTTGCCTGTAGATGGAATAGAGGTTGAAAAAAGCGATTTCAAGCGTTTGCATTCAGAATTGATAGATGCGCCCGTTTTTTGGATTGTAAAATCTGAAGATGCCATAGAGAATACATTTTCCCACACCCTACATTTGGTATCTCAATCCAATTCAATTTGTAGAATACTGCCAAAAACCAGCTTTCCACATGCCATCCTAGATTGTAATCCATTTGGAATCAGTGTAAATTGTGAGGATGCTGATTTAGAAGATTCAGAAAAACTTGAGGTTTGGAATAAGTTTTTTGAGGACCTAGAAATTTTTTAACGAATAGTTTCGTTATTTTGCATAAGACATAAAGATGAAAAAAATACATTTATTCACAAGCATAGCTATAATAGCTGCTATGGCCAGCTGCTCAAATGAAACGGCTTATTCTGAAGAAGAGAAAAAGAGCCAAGATAGCCTTGACAACACCACCCAGGAAGATAAATTTAAAGATATGGAAAGCCAAATGGGTGGTGACACAGCTAAACCTAAAATGGGTGGAAAAAACATGCCAATGCAAACTCCAGTGAACAAACAAAATACCGAAAAGTTGGACAAACCAGTAACCTTCGAAGATGAAAATGATCCAAACAAAAGATGAAAGTTGCCGTTGTGGGTGCTACTGGGCTAGTCGGCACTAAAATTTTACAAATTCTTGCGGAAAGGGATTTCCCGGTTACAGAATTATTGCCCGTTGCTTCAGAGTCCAGTGTGGGTAAGGAAATATTGTACAATGGCAAACCATTTAAGGTAATATCCATGGCCGATGCGATAGCACAAAACCCAGATTTGGCCTTGTTTAGTGCCGGTGGAACTACTAGCAAAGAATTCGCACCAAAATTTGCTGAAATGGGTACATATGTGATAGACAATTCAAGCGCTTGGCGGATGGAACCTAACATTCCTTTAATAGTGCCAGAAGTGAATGCAAATGCCGTTTCTTCCGAAAACCATATTATTGCAAACCCCAATTGCAGCACAATTCAAATGGTAGTAGCACTAAAACCGCTGCACGACGCTTATTTTATAAAACGAATTGTCGTGAGTACATACCAGAGCATTACTGGAACCGGTCAAAAAGCAGTAGCGCAAATGGCTTCTGAGAGAAATGGCGAGATCGCAACAATGGTATACCCGCACCGCATTGACCAGAATATTTTGCCACACATTGATGTTTTTATGCCCAACGGATACACCAAAGAAGAAATGAAAATGGTGTTGGAAACAAAAAAAATAATGGGTACAGACAAAATTGCGGTAACTGCTACAACCGTAAGAGTTCCAACCATGGGTGGACATAGCGAAAGTTTAAATGTTGAGTTTGAAAACGAATTCGACTTAGAACAAGTGCGTCACATTTTGTCTATGGCACCAGGAGTAGAATTACAAGACGACCCACAGAACAACATTTACCCAATGCCTATTTGGAGTCATGATAAGGACGCTGTTTTTGTAGGCAGATTGCGCCGCGATGAAAGTCAACTTAAAACGTTAAACATGTGGGTGGTAAGCGACAATTTAAGAAAAGGCGCAGCAACCAATGCTGTGCAAATTGCCGAACTGTTGCTTTCCAAAGGCATCATTAAAGCGTAATATCGAGTTACAAAATAAATGGATACGCTAGAACCATGCTTGTTCTAGGGCCCCAAATCATTTCAATTGTTAAATCAAAAGTTTCATGTTATTTGTATATACAAATAATTGCTTAAATTTGTGCCATGAAAGACAAAGAATCTCCATTTGGCAATTGTTTAATTTTTGCGTCTAATGCGCTTGCCAGAGAAACTGCGCGTTTGGCTGATTTGGCATTTAGTGAGCATGATATGAGTTATTCTCACGCATTTATTATCATGCAAATTGTACAATACCCAGGCATGCCGATAGGTGATTTAAGTCATGGATTAATGCTGTCTCCGTCTACAATTACTAGGCTTTGCCAAAAATTAGAAAAAAATGGATATTTAAAAAAGACCAACATCGGCAGAATTACAAAAATAAATCCTACACCAAAAGCTGAAAAAACAGCAGTGCATCTACATCGAATTTGGGCGGAAGTAACGGATAAATATATAGACCAAATTGGCAAAGAACAGAGCACAAAATTGACCAATAAAATATATAAAGCTGCAAAAAAACTAGATTCAATTTAAACTTTACTTGTGCATACCATTAACAAATTAAATATGAAAACAGTTGGAATATTTGGATCAGGAATTGTGGCTAAAACTTTGGCCAATGGTTTTTTAAAATATGGATATGCAGTAAAAATGGGCACCTCAAATCCAGACAAATTATCGGGGTGGCAATCTAGTGCTGGCGAATTTGCTTCAACAGGAAGTTTTGCAGACGCAGCAAGGTACGGCGATATAGTTGTATTGGCAGTAAAAGGCGAATTTGCTATCCATGCAGTCGAAATGGCCGGTGCATTAAATTTGAATGGGAAAACGGTAATTGACACTACCAACCCAATAGACCATACAAAGGCACCAAAAAATGGTGTATTGCCCTATTTTACCTCTATGGATGAAAGTTTGCTGGAACGATTGCAAAACAAATACCCTGAAATACATTTCGTAAAATCATTTAATTGTGTTGGAAATGCTTACATGGTTGACCCTAATTTTCCAGACGGAAAACCCACCATGTTTATTTGCGGCAACAACCAAGACTCAAAAATAACTGTGATTGAAATATTAAACCAATTTGGATGGGATTTCGAAGACCTAGGCAAGGCTGAAGCCGCCCGGGCCATTGAGCCATTGTGCATACTTTGGTGCATACCTGGCTTTGTACACAACCGGTGGAACCATGCTTTTAAATTGTTAAAAATGCATTAATACCCGCCATAAATATACCTATTTTCTGGAAATAAATAGGTTTAGATTTGTATAATTTGTTTCATTACTTCTTACTTAAAAAAGCATCCACTGCTTTCCGTACACTTCCATTTTCAAGCAACAATTCTTTTGCTGAATTAAAATTCAAATTGGTTTTTTCCATTACCATTTTGGTGCCACGGTCTATGAGTTTGTAGTTGGTTAATTGCATATCCACCATTTGATTGCCAACTACATGACCCAATTTTATCATCACCGAAGTGGTAATCATATTTAGCACCATTTTGGTAGCTGTACCCGCTTTCATCCGCGTGCTACCGGTAACAAATTCTGGACCTGTAATAACTTCCACAGGAAAATCACAATTTGCTGCGATAACAGAATCTGGGTTACAAACTATGCAGCCCGTAGAAATGCCTTTTTGTTTGCAACTTTGCAAAGCGGACAACACATACGGGGTTCTGCCGCTGGCCGAAATGCCGACAACAAAATCTTTTTTGTTAATTTGGAAGATTTCAAGGTCTTGTATACCTTGCTCGGTATCATCTTCTGCAAATTCTACAGCCTTGCGCATAGCACTATCTCCGCCAGCCATTATCCCAATCACCATGCCCTGCGACACTCCAAATGTGGGTGGACATTCACTGGCATCAACAACCCCTAGCCTGCCACTGGTGCCAGCTCCCAGGTAAAACAAACGACCTCCGGATTCTAATTTAGCACAAACGGATTCAGACAAAGCTGCAATTGGGTTTAATTGTGCCTGAACCAAATTAGCCAAGGTTTGGTCCTCTTTGTTTATTCCGGATAAAAGATCTAAAAAATTTTGTTTTTCTAAATCCTTAAAATTTGAACCTGATTCAGTATGCATATTTTTAAAAATAAACGATGGTTAATTTTTTTCCAAATAACTGCACCAATTCGCATATAAACCATCGGGCATTACGCGAGGAAACTTACTTTGCCCCCCCATTTTGCCTTGTTTTTCCATCCATCCCATAAACACGGACTCTGGCAATAGGGTAATTTTTAGCTCTTTCAAAACATGGGTTCTTTCAATTTTGTAGTCATCGTTCAATATGCCTAAATTATTATCCAGCAACGATTTTACTTGATCGGAATCAGGTTTTATGCCTGAATAAGCTATATACCAATGGTGGCCATATATTCCATTTTCCTTAATTCCTTTTACTGTATATTCTGGAAACAAAACATTTAAACCGTCTGCGGTGCGTGCTAAGCCCTCATTCATATTGTCGACACTTAAATGTTCGCCACAAATACTCAAAAAATGCTTTGTTCTTCCTGTAATTTTAATTTCACAGGCATCTAAATTTGTAAATTTAATGGTATCGCCTACCAAATAACGCCAAGCACCAGAGCTCGTTGAAATTAAAATTGCATATTCATCCTTTTCGTTCACATCCTCTAGGCCTATGGCAACTGCACCTTCTTTGATATCTCCGTTCTCATCAAAATTTTGGCCGTTAAAAGGCACAAACTCGAAGTAGGTTTTATTTCTAAAAACCAAACGCATTCCTTCCGAAGATTCGTGGGTTTGAAAAGCAATAAACCCTTCACTGCATAAATAAGATTCAAAATATTTCACAGGTTTGCCCATCATTGCTTCCAATTGTTTTTTGTATGGAGAAATAGAAACTGCACCCCATAAAATCGCAGAAAAATTCGGCCAAATATCATGGATAGAATTGAGCTGATATTTTTCAACAATTCTTTCAAACAAAACCCGTATCCAAGCTGGCCCTCCGGAAACGGTAACTACATCCCAATCTGGAGCAGCATTTACCATAGCTTCTATTTTTAATTCCCAATCGTGGATTTTGCGAATTTCATCGCCAGGTAGAGCAAACCGGTCTATCCAATGGGGTACATTGCCCGTTGTAATTCCACTTAAATCTCCACTATAGCTTGTACCATTGTAATTCAAATCTGTGCTTCCGCTAATCATAAGGTGGTGTTTGGCAAAAAAATCTTTTGGCACATCGGTTTTTACTACTGCAAACAATTGCCTGCGACTCGCCCTTACAATGGCTTTCAACTGGTCTGATGTTACGGGTATACTTTTGCTGCTGCCTTCGCTTGTGCCAGAACTTAACGCAAAATATTCAGCCCTTCCTGGCCAGGTAATATTGCCTTCGCCGTTAAATTCTCTTACCCACCAAGGGTTCATTTTGCTGTAATTGGATATAGGAACCCATTTTTGGAAAGCCCGATCCGTATCATGCGCAATTAGAATTTCATCAAATTGGTATTTTTGTCCAAATTCAGTTTCTCTGGCTTTATAAAGCATCTTTTTAAGTGTTCTATCTTGCCATTTTACTGCTTTGGCTCTGTGGAAAGTAAAAATGTCGGTAATATTTCTACCTCTATGAAACAATTGGCCCAAAAAATCCATGGATTTAGACATATGCAGCAAAAATAAGGTTTACACATGGAATCAAGCAGTAAGAATTGAATGAATATAATCGAACGATAAAAAACCCGACCTTTGCAGGAAATGAAAAACAAACCGACCATACTAACCGATGAAATTGGTTTCAAATGGAAGCAAGTGATTGCATTTATAGAAACCCATTTTGAGAAAAAACCAGACTTAAATGCCATTCTTTTCCTTATTGGTGTGCGAGAATTGGGCATATTGCCAGATAAAAAATTCACCAAAGATGAAAAAACACACCTAATGCACATCGCCAATTGCAAAATACTCAGCTATAGTGGGTACTATGAACAAATGGGGTTTGACAATTTGGGTTGGCCTGTTTGGGAAAACAAGTCTCCGATACCTTCAATGAATATTTTTGAACAGGAAAATTTGCTTAGGCAACATATCATTGAATACTTTGAAACCGAAGAAATTGTTATTTTTGATGAATTAAAATCATGAAAAAAATTCATTTAACAGCAATTGGAATATTTGCGGCTTGTATAAGCGCCTGTGGAGGGGCAAAAACAGAAACGGATCTTATGGATAGTCTAAAAGCAGCAGCTGTGGATGAAAAATGGGATCCTATAGCTCCAGATACAGCGGCAATGCGCAAAAAATATACAGTAGTTGAAATTGTTACCAATATGGGAATCATCGAAGTGGCGTTGTTTGATGCAACGCCCAAACACCGTGCAAATTTCCTAAAATTGGTTGAAAAAGGATTTTACTCTGATTTGTTGTTTCACCGGGTAAAAAACGAATTCATGATACAAGGAGGCGATCCAGAATCAAAAAAAGCAGCCAAGGGCAAATCATTAGGCCAAGGTGGCCCCAACTACAATATAGATGCAGAGATGCTTGATAGTTTGCACCATTATAAAGGGGCATTGTGTGCTGCTCGGTTGGGTGATGAGCAAAATCCACAAAAACAAAGCAGTGGAAGTCAGTTTTACATTATTACAGGTTCCAAATTTGGAACTACGGCACTAAAAAATGCCATAAAAGACCGTGCGATGATAAGCTTCATGGCGAACCCTGACAATTTAAGTTATCAATTGAGGATGCAGACTTACAAACAAAGGAACGACAATGTGGCAATGCAAGTGTTGCTCGAAGATTTAAAAAAAGAAGTAGGTCCACTCACAGATAGTTTATACAAATCTATGCCAAACAAAACACGTCAGATGTATGCTACTTGGGGTGGATTTCCTGCGCTAGACAAGGAATATACGATTTTTGGATTTTTGTTATCGGGATATGATGTTTTGGATAAAATTCAAAAAGTAAAAGTAGATGGCCAAGATAGACCTGTGGATGATGTTAAAATATTGAAGGTCCGAATCATCAAATAAAGGGCAAAATATTTTTTTTTTGTAAAAATTAGAAAAGCTTCATACCTTTACCGCCCCGAACTTAAATTTTGAACTACAGTTGGAGTCAAATTCGACGAATATGCAAAATGACGGTGCGGAATTTAAAAAAGAAAAAGACCCTATGACCATCTACGTTGGAAACCTCAACTTTCAGGCAACAGAAAATGACCTGAACACTCTGTTTGCCGAATTCGGCGAAGTAACATCTGTCCGCATTATGAAAGACAAATTCACTGGTCGTGCCCGTGGTTTTGCTTTTGTAGAACTTTCATCTCCAGAACAAGAGCAAGCCTCAATTGAAGCGCTTCATGAGAAGGAATTTATGACCCGAAATCTTGTTGTAAATCAAGCGAAAGAAAAAACCTAAATTCATAGATTCATGAGAATTGCCTGACTATCAAATTTTTTTTGTAGTTTTAGGTATTCTTGCTATCTTTGCATCACTTTTCCTAGAAAAACTTGGAAGGGGACAAGCCAAAAGCAGTCCCCTTTTTTATTGACAATGAAAAAAATTGGAGACACATTGACAACTTTAATAGCTGAAGAAGCAGAAAGGCTCGAGACATTTATTGTGGGTCAAACCTTTGACGAGTCGGGTTGTTATAGTTTTTTCATTGACAGTGCAGGCCAGTTGAATATGAAAACAATAACGGAAATTACCAGAAATGTTTCGGCCAGAATTGATGAAGCCAACTTTGATGACACCCCGTTCACTTTTGAAGTTTCTTCTCCTGGAGCAGAAAAGCCACTTACCGATATACGACAATTTGCAAAGCATTGCGGCAGAACATTTGAAATTCAATTAAAAGACAGCCTCGTTTTTGAAGGGAAGCTAAAAACCCTAAATGACGATATACTTGAGTTTGAAAAAAAAGAACCAAAAAAAACAAACCAAAAAAAAACAGAAAGTACAGAAATTGTTTCTGTACCCTTTGATCAAATACAATCCGCAATAATAAAACTAGTGTTTAAATAATGATGAAATCCAAAGTAAAAGAGGCAGGAATTAACCTTGTAGAGAGTTTTTCCGAGTTTAAGGAATTCAAAAACATAGACCGCGCAACCATGATGCGTGTGCTTGAAGATGTTTTTCGCAGTATGCTGCGAAGAAAGCATGGAAACGATGCGAGGTTTGATATCATTATCAATACTGAAACTGGAGACATCGAGATGTACCACCTTCGCTTAATTGTTGAAGACGGTGAAGTTGAAGATGAAAGCCTGCATATTAGCATTTCAGATGCACGTATGCTTGAACCTGATTATTCAGTCGGCGAAGATTGTATTCAAGAAACTTTCTTAGACGACTTTGGCAGAAGAAGTATCTTAAACGCAAGACAGGCGCTAATGAGTCGTATCTTAGAACTAGAAAAAGACGAACTTTTCAAAAAATATGCCGACAAACGTGGCGATATTATTACTGGAGAGGTTTATAATGTATGGAAGCGGGAAATGATGGTATTGGACGATGATGGCAACGAATTGATTATGCCAAAAGAAGCCATGATACCTAGCGACATGTTCAAAAAAGGGGATACAGTTCGGGCAGTTGTTCAAGAAGTGAATATGGACAAAGGGTCACCAAGAATTATTATTTCCAGAACTTCCCCCGAATTCTTAGAAAGGTTATTTGAATTGGAAGTTCCAGAAATATTGGATGGTTTAATCACCATAAAACGAGTGGTTAGAGAGCCTGGAGAAAGAGCCAAAGTAGCCGTAGAAAGCTATGATGACCGCATTGATCCAGTTGGCGCTTGTGTTGGCGTCAAAGGAGCAAGAATTCATGGCATTGTGCGCGAATTGCGAAATGAAAATATTGACGTAATTAATTTTACCACCAACAACGCATTGTTTGTGCAACGTGCATTGCAACCGGCTGCAATCAGTCGGATGGAGCTTGACGACACAACCAAACGTGCAGATGTTTATTTAGAGAATGACCAAGTTTCTTTGGCTATTGGCAAGGGCGGTCATAATATTAAATTGGCGAGCAAATTGACCGGATATCAAATAGAAGTCTATAGAGTAACCCAAGGTGTGCAAGATGCAGACGACGTGGAATTAGAAGAATTTTTGGATGAGATAGATGAGTGGATTATTCAAGATTTGAAACGGATTGGCTTAGATACAGCCAAATCTGTGTTAAGAGCAAGCAACGAAGATTTAATCAAACGCACACAGCTTGAGGAAGAAACCATAGCTGAGGTGAAGAAGATCCTACAATCAGAATTTGAAGAATAATGCAAATAGGTATGTTTTCAGCGTATGAAAACTGCATATAATGCAGGTGGGCAACCCAAAAGCGATGCCGGGTTGTTTCCAAAGAAATCCAACAATTATTGAGGGGGAATTAGGGCAATTGAATTGCAATGATCTTCCCTCTTTTGGGACTTGGCATTGCAAAAGAATAGAACTAATTTTGAACACAAAATAATGGGAGAATATCGTTTAGCGAAAATAGCAAGCGAACTTAATAGAAGTGCCAAGGATTTGGCTGAATACCTCAATAACAAAGGTTTCAGTATAGAACCCAAGCCTACCACTAAAATTAATGAAGAAATGCATCAAATTTTGGTGCAGGAATTTAGTGCGGACAAAGCAGCCAAAGAGGAGGCAAATAAGTTAAAAACCAATAAGGAAGCTAAACCAATTCCAGCTCCAATGCCCATCAAAGCATTGGTTAGGCCCGAAGTAGTGGTGGAAGTGCCAAAACCAATTGTAGAAATACCAAAACCGGTGCTAGAAATACCAAAACCGGTGGAAATACCAAAACCGGTAGAAGTGACTGAACCGGCAGAAGTGACTGAATCTAAAGTTGTTGAAACCGTGGTTCCTGTAGAGGAGAAAATCAAGGAAACGGATGTAACGGAAAAAATTGAGTTTAAAAAACAACACATTGAGGGTCCAAAAATTCTTGGTAAAATTGAATTACAAGAAAAACCTGGAAAAGGCAAAAGCAAGCAAAAAGGCAAAGAAGAAGTAAAAGTTGTAATAGCAGAAAAGACTGAAGTTAAGCTTATAGAAAAAAAGACTGAACCCGCACCAGTTGTATTAAAAGCAGAAACACCTGTGGCGCCAGCTTTTGTAGAAACACAACCGGTACCTGAGGAAGAAGCGATTGAACGAGTAGAAACAAAATTCGAGAAGCTTTCTGGTCCGAAAGTTTTAGGTAAAATCGAACTCCCAAAAGGTTCGCCAAAAGGTTTAAAAACTTTGGCAGATGAGGCAAGAGAGGACTTGAGGGAAAAACGCAAACGCAAACGCAAAAAGGTAGATGGAGAGAAAGTTGCGGTTCAAGAAAAAATTAAAGAGGAAGAGAAACAACAACGAGAAATCCGCAAAAAAGAAGAACCAAAACCAGCCATTTCTCAGAAAAAAGTCGGCGAAAAAGTTAGGTCAACCATGGGCAAAATGGGTGGTTCTGGACAGAATAGAGGGTCCAAACAAAAACTCAAATTCCAAAAAAGAGAAAAATCTCAGCGCGATATTGATGATGAGAAAAAACGCCGTGCTTTAGACAGTAAAATCCTTAAAGTAACTGAATTTCTTACGGCAAATGAATTGGCCGTAATGATGAATATTCCGGTTACGCAGGTCATTTCAGCCTGTTTTAAATTGGGCATAATGGTGGCTATTAACCAAAGACTTGATGCACAAACCATTGAAATCGTAGCAGATGAATATGGCTTTACCGTAGAATTTGTAGACGCCGAATCTCAAATGGAGGTTGCAGATGAAGAAGAGGACAATCCTGGCGACTTGCAACCTAGACCCCCTATTGTTACCGTTATGGGGCACGTCGATCATGGTAAAACTTCCTTATTGGATTACATCCGCAAGGAAAATGTAATTGCTGGAGAGGCTGGTGGTATTACACAGCACATTGGTGCGTACGAAGTAACATTAGCAGACGGCAGAGCTATTACCTTTTTAGACACGCCAGGTCACGAAGCTTTTACAGCAATGCGGGCTAGGGGAGCAAAGGTTACGGATTTGGCAATTATTGTAATTGCCGCAGATGATAGTGTGATGCCACAAACCAGAGAGGCAATTGCACATGCACAGGCGGCAGGCGTTCCTATGGTTTTTGCATTCAATAAAATAGACAAGGACGGCGCAAATGCTGAAAAAATAAGAGAAGAGTTATCCGGGATGAACATTCTGGTTGAAGATTGGGGAGGTAAATTTCAATCCCAAGAGATCTCAGCAAAAAAAGGATTAAATGTAGACAAATTATTGGACAAAGTGCTTTTAGAAGCGGAAATGATGGATTTAAAAGCCAACCCCAATAAAAGAGCTAGAGGAACTGTAATAGAAGCAACCCAAGAAAAAGGAAGAGGAATAGTTTGTAGCTTATTGGTACAGAACGGTACTTTGCGGGTAGGCGATTTCTTGGTTGCAGGTCCATATTATGCGAAAATCAGAGCATTGCATAACGAACGTGGCCAAAGGATAGATTTTGCCCCCCCTAGCACCCCTGTAAAAATGTTGGGATTTTCTGAAAGTCCCACTGCTGGAGATACTTGGGTAATCATGGAAGAAGAAAGCACCGCAAAAGAAGTGGCGAACAAACGAATGCAGTTGGTTCGCGAGCAAGGCATTCGCACCAAACGACATATTACCCTAGATGAAATTGGCCGCAGATTGGCCGTAGGAAACTTTAAGGAACTAAAATTGATTGTAAAAGGGGACGTGGATGGCTCTGTCGAAGCATTGAGTGACGCTTTGTTAAAACTAAGTACAGAAGAAATTGCCGTAAATGTAATACACAACGGAGTGGGTCAAATTACGGAAAGCGATGTATTGTTAGCAAGCGCTTCGGATGCCATTATACTAGGATTTCAAGTTAGACCAAGCACCAAAGCAAGGCAATTGGCCGAAGCAGAGGATATTGATATACGCACATATTCCATTATTTATAAGGCTATAGAAGAGATAAAAGCAGCCATGGAAGGCATGCTAAGCCCTGAAGTTATTGAAAAGGTAATTGGCAACGTGGAAGTAAGAGATGTATTTAAAATTACCAAAGTTGGCGCCGTTGCTGGATGTTATGTTACCGATGGATTGGTGGAGAGAAAAAGTAAAATTCGCATCATCAGAGATGGCGTTGTAATTCACACTGGCATTTTGGATTCTTTGAAAAGATTTAAAGATGATGTGAAAGAAGTAGCTCGCGGGTACGAATGTGGATTGCAAGTGGTTGGCTACAACGACATTCAGGTTGGCGATTATCTTGAAGTATACAAAGAAGAAGAAGTAAAGCGTAAGCTATAATTTTAATTGGGTTTCATGAAAATTGAAACCTAATTTTTTCTTTTCCTATCTAAACTTTTAGAGTTCTCTAATTCTGAGGTCATTTTGCGCATTTTGTCTTGCGCTTTTAACAATTCATCAATGAGTCGTTCCCTTTCATTCCTTAAAGTATAAAGTTCATAGGCAAGTTTAACGGTTTGCACCACTTCATCCTTATCCCATGGCTTTAGCATGTACTTAAATATTCTACCGCTATTTAATGCTTCCCTAGCTACCTGAAAATCTTGGTAGCCTGTGAGAATTATTTTTAACGATTTTGGATATTTTGCACTAATTGCCAATAAAAATTCTGAGCCAGCAACACCTGGCATTTTTTGATCGCTAATAATTACATGATACTCTTTTTTACTTAATGCATCTATTGCAAAAGGCAAACTGGTAGTGGCTGTAATATCAAAGTCTCTTCTGAAACTTGCTTCAAAAGCTTTGATATTCGTTTCTTCATCATCGATGTACAATACGATTGGGTTATCCATTTTTTCCGGTTTATTTTATGTAAGTTTATGACAATAAATTCTGCCTAGCCAAAAACTCAAGTTGTTCATTTACTATTTTTAATTCTTCAATATCCTTTTTCTGGTTCAAATTTTCGAGATAGATCTCATAAGCAAGAAAAATACTGCTTTTTAGTAGTTCATTGTTCCATGGTTTTTGAATATATTTGAAAATATTTCCTTTATTTACGGCATCCACCACTATGTTTATATCTGCATATCCGGTGATAAGAATGCGCATCACATTTGGTATTTTCTCTTGGCATATTTCAAAAAATTCCACTCCCGTCATGCCAGGCATCCTTTGGTCAGAAAGGATA
This sequence comes from Bacteroidia bacterium, assembly GCA_038317095.1. Classification (GTDB taxonomy): domain Bacteria; phylum Bacteroidota; class Bacteroidia; order NS11-12g; family UBA955; genus JAGXTF01. The sequence goes on from JBBQBB010000057.1 coordinate 15,988, forward strand.
ACATGCATTGTTTCTGTCTCAAGCAATTTAAGCGCATCGCCCACATTTAAACATACAAAAATTTCAAAATCTCTGCGGAATGTTGCTTTGAAAGCCTCAAGGTTATGAACTTCGTCGTCAACAAATAGTACTTTGATTTTTCCTGTTTCAGCCATTTTTAAAAGTAGTTTTGTACCTTTGTATCGCAAAATAATGCAAAAAAACGAAGAATTTGAAATTTTAAATTATCGCCCTCAATTTTTCCGTTGCGATAACATAGAGGAAATGAAGAAATTCCATTCCTTCTCCACTACAAATAATATTACACAGCTCGATTTATTAGAAGATCAAATTAACGACTTATTGCCATGCTTGTATCCTTCAGACTATTTTGCAAAAACATCTCATAATCTATTACTATCCAAATGGTTAGATGGAAGAAATATTGATTTTATTGGCAATTGGGTTTACTTTTCATGGAAAAATACTGCCGTCAGACTGCTGGAAAAATCGGATTTTATAACGTGTAGAACCAACCGAAATCTTCTTAAAATTGAACCGGCCACTCAGCAAAAACTTGAAGAAAAAAAAATAATTTTTATTGGACTTTCTGTTGGGCAGTCTGCTGCACTCACTTTTGCACAGCAGCGTATAGGTGGCACTTTGTATTTGGCAGATTTCGACACCTTATCACTTACGAACATGAATCGCCTTAGAGCCTCAGTAGCAGACTTGGGATTGAAAAAAACGATCATTGCAGCTAGGATGATTGCGGAATTAGACCCATATTTAGAAGTAATTTGCATACATGACGGCGCCAGTGAGGAAAACTTAATGGCTTTGCTAACCCAAAACGGAAATGGAAAAATTGACCTTGTAGTAGAGGAATGCGATAGCTTGGGTATCAAATTCAGCGTGCGCGAAATTGCCCAGAAATTAGGAATATCGGTGATTATGGAAACCAGCGACCGTGGCATGCTGGATATTGAAAGATTCGATTTAGACAACCAAAGACCCTTATTTCACGGCCTAGTTCCTGGGATAACTGCAGAAAAAATACGATCTATGGGCCCACAAGAAAAGTTTCAAGTTTTGGCCCAAATCGTGGATTATGAAAATATTAGTCATGGTTTAAAAAAATCTTACGCGGCATTGGGCAGCCAAATTTTAACCTGGCCACAACTTGCTTACGAAGTTAATTTAGGAGGTTCTAGCCTTGCTTATGCAGGTTTTTCCATCCTTGCAGACAAAACCCTAGAGTCTGGAAGATATTATGTTGATTTGGAACAAATTCTAGCAAACGGACCATGCAACTTGAATTAACCATGAAAGCTTTCAGGGCGAAAACCAACCTAACCTTGCGTGATAAATACCATCATGGATTAGAACAAGTACTTTTGCATTATGGTGTAACTAAGGTAACTTCTCAAAGCCGCGATTGGTTTGATTCAGAAAATACATGGTTGGTTTTGGTAGAATCAAACGAGGACGGACAAATATTGGGTGGTGCACGTATGCAACTTGCAGAAGACAATTTGCCTTTGCCCATGGAAAAGGCAATAGGATTTAAGGATGCAAGAATTTACGAAATTGTAAATGAGTATAAAAAAAATGGTGTGGGTGAGTTTTGTGGATTGTGGAATAGCAGAAAAGTTGCCGGTATGGGATTGGGCAGCATGTACCTTGGGGAAGCCTGTATCTCCATTGCTCCAAAAATAGGATTCAATACCGTCTTAGGACTTTGCGCACCTAGTACAAAACAAAATAGTTTTAAATTGGGTTTTCAAATTGACAATAGATTGGGATTGCAAGGTGAATTTAACTACCCAAAGGAAAATTTAGTTGCAACGGCTCTGTTTATAGAAGACATACATACTTTAGCCACGGCCGACGAAACATCCAGAAAACATATATTTCAATTAAGAGCATTCCCAGAATTGATTACAGACGAATCAACTAAAAGGGGCGATTTAAAATTATTTTATCATTTGTGATTTCGCCAAAATACTTCATATCAATCTTATTCATCCTTTTAGGGATTCATAATTGCCAGGCCGAAGACATCGATATTTCTGCAAATACACGAAGTGTAATCCAACCTAAAAATGTATATTACTCCCTTTATTACAACACAAAAGAGTCGGTTGAAAAAGAAATACCCCTCCCCTTTATTCAATCCTCATCTGGCATTCATTCTATAAGCATTGACTTAAATATAAAAACCTCAGAAAACGCCTATTCTATCGAATTCCCATTTTTAAACTGCGAAAAAATAAAGTGTTTTGCAACCAATGAAAAAGGGGATATTGTAGATTTAGCATATAGTAAAAACAACAACAATTTCATTTTTAGCTTAAAAAGTTTAGGGACCGGGAAATTTAGGATTAATTGGAAAATAGAAAGTACTTACAGTATATTCCTTCCCTTAAAAATCACCAACGAAGAAGCCCTTTTAGATACACAGAAGCGAGATATTTTGCTGTATGCCATGTATTTTGGAATTGTAATTATTATGAGTCTTTATAACTTATTTATTTATTTTTCTACTAAAAACATTAGTTACCTTTATTATGTAATATATACCATTTCGTTTGGCAGTGCCCAATTCGCTTTATTGGGGTTTTTCAATGCTTTTATTGCGCCAGATAATTTTATTTTATCAAAACAAGTCGGAGTTGTTTTCTCGGGTATATCAGGTATTTTCGGGATCTTTTTCTTCAATTCATTCCTTGATTCCAAAAACCATATTAAATTTATTCGGAAATTGTTATTGGGCTTTGCTGTATCCTACGGTTTTGTAATACTGATTGGTTTTGCCAAAGTGTTTACACCTGCATTTAACTTATTAAATACAAATGCCATTTCTGTTGGCCTTATTAGTCTCGGTGGCTCTGCTTACCTCGCTTTTAAAAAGAATAGACCTGCTCGCTTTTTCGTAATTTCTTGGCTTGCCTTTATGGTTGGGCTGGTGGTGTTTGTATTAACCAATATAGGAGTAGCGCCTTATAACTCTTTTACTAAATTTGTATTACCATTAAGTTCGGTTATTGAAATTACTTTGCTTTCGTTTGCTCTGGCAGATAAAATAAATATTTTATCCAAAGAAAATGAAACATTAATTCGCGAACAAAATATTGTCCTAGAACGGCAAGTAATTGAACGGACCGCACAATTGGTAGCAACCAACGAGAATTTAAAAGACACCCAAGCGCAATTGGTAAATTCAGAAAAAATGGCAAGCTTAGGTCATTTGACGGCTGGAATTGCCCATGAAATCAACAACCCCATTAATTTTATTTCTGCCAATATTTCACCCCTCAGAAGGGATATTGAAGATTATGAAATTTTTGTACAGAAATTCAATGAAGTAACAGAAGAAAATCAACTGGAAAAGGTAAAGGAAATGCAAACTTTATCCAAAGAATTGGACATGCCTTTTCTTAAAACTGAGATTGAAATGTTGCTTAAAGGAATAGACGAAGGTGCCAGAAGAACAGCAGAAATTGTTAAAAATTTAAAAATATTTTCGCATATTGATAAAGCTGAAAATTCCTATTATTCTTTGAATGATGGAATTCAATCTACTTTGCATCTTTTATCGCACAAATTGGACATTATTAAGGTAGAAACCAATTTGCAAGAATTGCCACCAATACTTTGCTATCCAGGCAAGCTAAATCAAATATTTATGAATATTCTTAGCAATGCCGTAGATGCCCTTTCTGCCGTAAATAATGCAAAAATTACAGTAAATAGTTATTTGCTCAATGACAATATCGTTATTGAATTTTTGGACAATGGTCATGGTATTCCTAAAGAAATTCAAAAAGACATTTTCAATCCTTTTTTTACAACAAAAGAAGTAGGCTCTGGCACTGGTCTTGGTCTTTCCATTACACTTTCACTTGTGCATGAACACGGTGGTGATATCACTGTAATAAGTGATTTAGACCAAGGTTGTAAATTCACCATCACAATTCCTGTAAAGTTATAAAATATGAGCAACGAAAATTCTTTAAAAGAAAAATTTGCAGCCATGGGTTTAAATCCAGAAATGGCAATGGAAGGGGCAAAACACCTAAAACCAATTAATTACTGGGAATATGTTCAACTCGACACTTTATTGACACTTCAGCATCCCAAAACTTCTTTTCCCGATGAATATATTTTTATCGTTTACCACCAAATTACCGAATTGGTTTTCAACCTAATGCTGCATGAATTGAAACAAATTTGTTCGGCAGAAAAAATCACAAATGCATTGTTAGAGGAGAAACTGCCACGTTTGTCAAATTATGCAAGAATGCTAATCAATTCATTCGGCATTATGACCAAAGGGATGGATTACGACCAATACAATATTTTCCGGCACAGTTTGGCGCCTGCTAGTGGTTTCCAAAGCGTACAATACCGCATCATTGAAATCTACAGCACTGAATTGCTCAATTTAGCGCATGGAGCCAAAGCAGAATCAAGCATACGCGAAAAATTCAACCATATTTATTGGCAACATGCAGGTTTAGATCGCGCTACGGGTAAGAAAACTTATACTTTGCAACAATTTGAAGAAAAATATTTGGACCACTTTGTTGCAACCGCAGAAATGCTCACCGGAAATACCCTTGAAGCTAAGTTGTATGCCATGGAAGCGGATAATTCACTTTCTGATAAAGCAAGATCATCCGCTAGAGAATTTGACAATTTATACAATATTAAATGGCCACTCGTCCATTTAGAAACCGCAGAACATTATTTAAATTCTAGGGGTGAAAAAAAAGAAGCGACAGGCGGCAGTGAATGGCAAAAATACCTTCACCCTATGTATCAAAGAAGGATATTTTTTCCAAAATTATGGTCTGATTTTGAAAAAGAAAATTGGGGAAAATAAAATATGAAAAAGTATATATTTTTTGCGTTGACATTCACCGCAATGGCGTCATTTAATATGGGTTGTAAAACCAAAAAACAAACGACAGTATCAGACAATACACCCAAGGAAGATATTGTAGAAATAACCACTTCGTATGGAACCATGTACATGTGGCTGTATAAGCAAACGCCACAGCACAGAGCCAATTTTTTAAAGTTGGCGGGTGAGGGATTTTTCGATAGCACCACATTTCACCGCATCATTGCCAATTTTATGATTCAGGGTGGCGACCCAAACAGCAAAGATGCGGATACAACCAATGACGGTTCTGGTGGACCTTCATATACTATCCCTGCTGAATTTAAAGACAGTTTGAAGCATGATTTTGGCTCTGTGGGAGCAGCCAGAACCAACAACCCAGCGAAAGCCAGCAGTGGTTCTCAATTTTATATTGTAGAAAATGCTGCAGGTTATCACAGTTTGGATAAAAACTATACCGTTTTTGGCAAAATAATAGGCGGAATGAATGCTGCAACCACCATCATGGTACTTCCCAAAAACGTGAACAATAGACCTTACAAAGACATAAAAATGTCTATGAAAATTATTGTAAAATCGCAGGCACAATTAAAAAGCGAATTCTATTTTATTCCGCCCACCTGGAATTAAATTTAAACGCCAAACTGACGCAGGTGATGGTCGATATGTTTGTATAGTAGATTGTTCCATTCTTGGGTGGAAAGTTTACCTAAACTCACTTGCGCGCGATCATCATACCAGTTTGCTCCCTTCTCGTGTGCTTCTTTTAGCAACGATTTTAATTTGTTTTTTTCAACTTCAAACTCTTTTTCATCCTTCATAACAAAAGCAGGTGCAGTTGGCAACCCAGGCTTATAAGGAACGGTATTGGTCATCGATTTTTTAAACAACAATTTCACCAATAATTTCATCAGTGCGGGTGGAGCTTGGTTGTTCAATCCCAAAACCTGCAAATAAGGCATGCAACAGTGTGCAAGCATTTGCGAAACATTCATTTTGCCCCACAATGCCGGTGAGCTTGGATTTAATTTATCAATGCGTGAGTGCAATTGTAATGTAGTTTCCGTGGTAAAAATGTTTGGGTATTGAGAAGAATATGTCATGCAACTTTTAAGCAAAAATAGTGTTTAAAATACAATTTATTGAATGCGAATAAAAATCTGTCTTCGGCAAATGAAGGACGCAAAGGTTTGTGGACGGAAATTTTTCTGGTTGAGATTAGGATTAGACATGAGCTATTGGCTTTGAGGTGAATATAAAAATGGCACGCAAAGTCGCAAAGGACGAAAAGTTTTGCGGACGGAGATTTTTCTGGTTGGGATAAAAAAAAATTTATTCATGATTTAGCACGATATTTGCACTTTAATATATAGTTCTTTCATTATGGGGTTGATGAAGGCGAGCCTTGAGGCTGCCTTCAAGCAGGCAAACATAGTTTCGCCTGCTCCGGATTTACAATATTTATATGAATGCCTTTACTTATATTATTTATTCAAACCAGCATGATAAATTTTATGTTGGTTCTACCAATAATTTTGAGGATAGAATTTTGCGCCACAACAAAGGTGGCAGCGTATATACAAGAAAATATATACCCTGGATTCCAGCCTTGGTTATAAAAAAGGAATCTCTGTCGGAAGCCAGAATTCT
>JBBQBB010000058.1:0-22224 GCA_038317095.1 Bacteroidia bacterium
CAAACACAATGACCATTTTTACGGAAACCATAGATATACCGCAATTGCTGATGATTGGGAATTGTACTTAAGAATGGATGCCTCCGATTATTCACAGGCAAGGCGGCTGGAGAGAAAGATTAAGTCAATGAAAAGCAGTAAGTATATCGAAAATTTAAAAAATTATCCAGAATTACTCGCTAAGATTCTAGCAGAAACTAGTAAGAGCAACTGACTCTACCGATAGCTATCGGTACAGTAGGTGCCTGGTTCGATTCCAGGTGGGCCCACCAAAACTCCACAAGTGCAGGTTTTTATGAAAAATATTTGCAATTTCTTTCCAAATTCCGTCACAACACTCAACATTTCTTGCCAATCCCTATTAAACTCGCTTCTCCAAAATCAATCGCTGGTATATGTGTTACCTTTGAAAAATGAAGTACACCGCATTTTTAATGCTTTCCTTAATTACAATTAAAAGTGCTTTGGCACAAGATGTTGATCTTTCCAAAATGAGTACAGAGAATACTTGGTTTAAAGTGGGTTTGAACGCTGGTTTGCCATTGCAATCCACTAGCGTAAAAGAAAGCAAGTTTATTTTAGGCCTGGATGCAAGTTTGCAATTTTTAGAAACAAAAGCCTCAGGAATAGGCATTAAATCAGGGTATTCCCATTATTTTTCGGCAATAGACAATGTAAAATCCATTGGCGAAATTCCACTGGCAATCATGTATCGTTTTTATCCTAAAACTTCTGGTTTTTTTACAGGTTTGGATATTGGTTATTCTTTTATCGTAAACTCACTCAATACCAAAGGCGGTTTTATGGGAAGGCCACACATGGGTTACCACGGAGACAATTGGAATATATTTGGTTATTACAACATTGTTTTAATTGAAGAAGCCAACCAAAGTAACATACAAAGCTTGGGTATTTCTATTACAAGAAATATTCGTTTGAGGGGCAAATAAACATACACTTTTAATTTATTAAATTGCCAAAATCAATTTAGAAATAAATTCTAGAATCAACTGCTCCTTTAGTTATCTGAAAAGTGAGTGCTCTAAATAAATTCCGGCGGGAGTAGATACCTTCAATTTAAAGTAGACCAAGATATTGTCGGAATAGTTTAATGAAAGGGTAATCTTTTTTGTCTTAAATACTATGTTTGAAAACTAAATTATTTTCAAAGAGTATGAATATGAAAGTGGATTCCTGATAATTCATAATTCTTTGTTATATAATCTGAAAGGAGGGTGTAATTTGACCGAACAAACAAACAAAAAAGTACAAAGAATAATCTCAAAAAAACCGATTGCATTCTACTATTATTACTCCTAAAAATACTGTAATTGCAATAAACATGAAACTTTTTTTCCAACACAGCGGCTGGACGATGAAAATTATATTCCTCTTTTTTGTTAAACATTCCTTTTATATAACAAACGCAACAAGCTAGGGAAAACCAAAAGCAACATGGGCAAACCCACAACAAAACCACCAATAACTGCCACCGCCAAGGGTTGTTGCATTTGCGCCCCCAGTCCAATGCCTAAAGCCAATGGCGTCAGTGCCAATATAGCGCCTATGGCTGTCATTAGTTTTGGTCGAATGCGCAAAGCGATGGCATAATTAATTGACTGGTCCACATTGTTTGTTTTTTGCATATTGGATCGATACTGCGCAACCGTGAATATTGCATTTTCGGCGAGTATTCCCACAATCATTATTATTCCTGTATAACTGCTTACATTCAACGGAATGTGGGTAAGGTATAGCGCTATAACACATCCGCAAATGCCCATTGCAGAGATAAACAACAGCAATATAGAAAGCAACCATTCTTTAAATAAAAACATAAACACGCCAAAGACAAAAAGTGTTGCTACCAAAAGAATCATTAACAATTCTTTGAACGATTTTTGCTGTTGTGAATAGGCTCCGCCATAATCGATAGAATACCCTTTTGGCATGGGCAATTGTGTATTGAGTTGTTTTTTTATTTCGGCAATAGCACTTCCTAGGTCTCGGTTGTCTAGACGCGCAGTGAGCACGACACATGACTTTAAATTTTCTCTGCTTAACTCATTTTCTCCTTCACTTATTTTTATATCGCAAAAGAACGTAAGGGGTTTAGTTGTGCCATCTGGCAAAAAAATGAGTTGCTGTTTTATTTTTTCCAAATCATTGGAATTAAAATCGCCTACGCGCATTATCATTCTGCGCATTTGTTCACCATCTTGAATTTGGCCTATTTGCAAACCAGAAGTCATAGCTGCCTGGGCCGGAGATGGCACATTCTGGGTGGCATTTAAACCCAACGTTACCCCATCAGAATATACCGCCAATTGGGTTTGAAAATCTACCAAAGACAATTTATATTGACTTAAAAGTGCTTGATTGGGTGTAAAAACAATGGATGGACCAGCAACCACCAAACCTTTTTCAACATCAGCAACCCCATTTATCTGGCTTAATATTTCATCTGCCTTTTTAGAATATTGTTGAAGCAATTTATAATCTTCTCCAAAAAATTTAACTTCAATGGGTTGTGCTGTGCTCATCAAATCGCCCAGTAAATCCGCTATTCTTTGCCCAAATTCAATGGTTAACACAGGATATTTCGCCGAAATCGCTTTTCTTAAATCGGCAATAACCTCTACAGTAGGCTTTTGGTGATTTTGTTTTAATTGGATAGAATAGTCGCCATAATTGGCAGGTACACCACCGAAGTGCATAGCCATTCCTGTTCTTCTGCTGTAGGTTTCTACTTCGGGGTGTGCGGATATGATTTTTTCTGTTGCTTTTAGAACCCTATCACACTCTGGCAGCGAAGTGCCTGGAGGCATATAGTAATCAAGCACAATGGTGCCTTCATCTAAATCGGGTAAGAAGCCTGTTTCTAATTTTCCAAACCCAAATAAAGCAGAAAGAATGAATACCCCAATTAGGGAAAAAGCAAATATGGGTTTGTTAAAAAACCAGGTTAGCCATCTTAATTTTTGAATGCTTTTTATTTCTGAAACAGCGTGCGATTTTTTGGAAATTTTAAAGCCAATAAGAATATGTAAAACCGGTAATAGGAGCCAAGTGACCAAAAAAGAAGTAACCATAGTAAGCTGCATCGTATCTGATAATTCTTTAAAAAAACTACCCGCCAAACCACTCATCATTCTAAATGGAAAATGGATGACAATGGTTGCCAAAGATGAGCCAATCATAGCAGGAAATAAATCGCGAATGGCTTCCTTTACAACCGAATATCGATTGTTATTTGGCTCCTCTTCATGTTTGCGGTATATCTGCTCAATGATTACGATGGCGTCGTCTATAATTAAGCCAATGGATGCGGCTATTGCCCCCAAAGACATAATATTGATAGTTATGCCGGCAATGTTTAATACCAATAGCGTGAAGGCAAGTGTAACCGGTATAGTTAGCATTACAACCAAGCTTGCCCGCCAAGATCGCAGAAAAACAAACATAACCATAATGGCTAAAAACAAACCTTCATATATAGTTTTTAATACACTGTGGATACTGTCACCTACAAACGCCGATTGGTTGTAGTAGGGTTTTAATACCATGCCTGCTGGCAATTGTTTTTTTATTTCAGCGACTTTTATTTCACACTCTTTTGCGAATTTTATTAAATCTACACCGGGTTGCTTCACCAAATCTATGAGCACCGCGTTATTCCCATTTGCATTAACAAGGATGAATTCTACTTGTTCTTTTATCTCTACTTGCGCAATGTCTTTTAATTTCACCCACCGAATGCCATCATTTTTAACCGTAATATCTCCAATTTCATCAATGTTGGCTACTCTTGTGTCTGTGAGAGAAAGGTAAATTCGGCTATAATCTTGCACTGTTCCATTAGCAAGTACAAAATTATTACTGTTGAAAACAGCGATAATGTTGTTTGGGGTTATACCCAAAGAGGCCATTTTTACAGCATCTGGCACAATGACAAATTCTTTGTTTTTACCTCCACGCACCACTACGTTGGATATGCCTTGCACTTGCGAAAAAATAGGGCGTGCTATTAAGTTCGCCTTGTCTTTTAGCGCTACCTGGCTAAATTTGGTGCTTTCCATGGTAAAACCATACACGGGAAAAGTAGATTGGTTCATTGCCTCTATGGCAATATTGACGCCTACCGGTAAAAAATTTTTAATTTCATTGATGCGGCTTTCAACTTGCATTTTGGCATCATAAATATCCGTACCCCAATCAAAAAAAATGTTCACAATACAGCTACCTCTGCTGGTTGTGCTTTTTACAACACTCACCCCTTTTACTTTTTTTACAGCACTTTCTAACGGCTTGGTTACTGTTATCATCATGCGATCAATGGGCTGCTGACCAGCATCTGCAATCAAAGTAATCCTAGGAAACAAAACTTCAGGGAAAAGATTGGTTTGCATTTGGTTATAGGAAACTATACCCGCCACCAAAAGCAAAAAGCCAATAAAAAGGATTGGCTTTTTAAATACCCCGTGCAAATTTTGTTTGTTCATTTGGTTTGTATCGTGGTAATTTGAACCAATGCAGTATCGGGCAAGCCAAAATTACCCGTACTAATTATTTTTTCAGTGGCTTTGAATTTTGGGGAAAGAATTTCAATCCATTCTGAATTTTTATTTCCAATGTTTACAATTTGTTTTATGGCCATGCTGTCGTTCACCATTTTCATAATCCAAAATTCTTTCATCATTTCATCGCTTGACACACATGATTTGGGCAATATTTGTTTGTCGCTATGTGTACCTTTAGAAATGCCAACTTTCACAATCATATTTTCTGGAAGAAATAAATTTTCGTTGCATTTTGCCAATATGGTTTGCGTTTGTGAGGCAACGTTCATGGCAGTTAGTGCTTTTGTAAATACGGCTATGTGTTTTGTATTGTCAGGCAAAATAAGTGTGCAAGTATTCCCAGTTTTGGTCAAAGCGGTATATTCAAAAGGAACATTTACTTGAAATACCAAATCGTTGCTTTCAGCAATAGTGCAAAGCTGGGTGCCTTCCAATACATAATCGCCCGATTGCTGCTTGTCTAGTGTGGTGATAACACCACTAGCTGAAGCGGTTATTTTTATTACACCAAAACCCCTTAGTGCAGAATCTATTTTTGAAACATCATCTCCCAGCGCCCTGCGTTCTTTCGATTGCAATACATACAACAAATCGCCTTTATTCACTCTGTCGCCTAATTTTACATTTACTTGTGAAATGAAAGCAGGAATAGACGCGGTAACCAAATTTCGCCTTAGATAAGCTGTAGTGCCAAAAAAAGTTAGTTCGTCGTTTATGGAACCTGTGCTTAGTGTCACAACTTCTACAGGGGTTCTGGGGGTGGTTAGTTCCTCCGATTCTGTTTCGGAATTGCCACCACAAGAAACCAAAATCGCAGACAGTAAAATGTATATATAGATTTTAAGTTGATTCATCCTTTTAATTAATTTACCAGTTCCAATAATTGTATGTATTTATCAAAGATTGTTTTTGCGAAAAAAGCAAGGTATAATCCCTCTGAGCCATTGCCATATTTTTCAATACAGTCACATAATTTATTATTGAAAGTTGCCCTAAAAAAATTTCTTTTTTATAACTGTTCAACAACGCGTCATATTCTTTTAGTTGACCTTCGGCAAGGGATATTCTGGCTGCATAGGAGTCTAATTCTGTGGTTATTTTAGATTTTCGAATGGTATTTTGTACCACAAAATTGTTTTTATAAAATGAAACAGATTGCGTTATTACTCTTGTTCTGTTTCGGTTCATTTCCTTTTGATTTCCATCAAAAAAATTATACGTAAAACTTAATCCCGCACTCATGCCCAAACGGTTGGCAATGGTAGGCGCGTATGTAGCATTTAGTCCAGTGTTGGCAAAAAGATTGAACTGCGGCTTGTATTTCAACTCAAACGTTTTTTGTTGCGCCATTAGGTTTAAACTATCTAAGTTGTATTTTTCTAAAAACAGCGAATTGGAGATGGATTTATTGAAAATAATTTCTACATTTTCAATTTGAATTAAGGCTGTATCGTTTATGCCCGCAAGGATATTTAAGTCCATTAAATCCCTGCGGTAATTGGCTTTGAATGCAATTGACTGTGCCAAAAAATTCCGGTGCTCAATATTTAATAGCATTAAGTCTGATTCCTTGTAAATGCTGTTTTCAACCAATTTTGTTAAAATGTATTTTTGGTCGTCCAGCAATTTCGCCATGGCTGCTGCATACTGTGTTTGTTTCATATCTTGTAAGCACAAAATGTATTGGTCTGTTACCAATTTTTCAATATCATGCGCGTTAAGCTTGTTGTTGTTTTGGTAGATTTTAGAGGTCACAACCAATGGTTCAATCGCGATTTTGTATCTTTCTCCATTAAACAGGGGTTGCGTTGCGTTCAGCATTGCCTGGTAAGTTCCACCGTTGGAATTTGCCAAATCATAGCCATAATAGCGATCTGCATTTTCAGCATTTGGCACAAAAGTAGTTTTGTTGTTGTCTTTAGATATAATAGGTGCAAACAGGTAATTGGCGGCAATGCCTATTTGTGGGTTCGTGTATTGTGCTTTTGTCCGTTCGGCGTCATATAAGCTTGCCTTACTTTGGTTTTCATTGTCGTTTATTAACGGACTGTTTTGCTTGGCAACTACAATGTAATGGTTTAAATCATTCTGGGCTATGGCAGTAAATGCTTTGCATATACAAATAAAAATCACTATTTTTTTCATTCTAAGGATTTATTGAAAGGGGGGACGCAAGAAAGCAAATCCCCCCAATTTAATGAAATTTATTCTTTGGTTTCTTTGATAAATTTGCCACTTTCATCAAACAGCAAATCTATTCCCTTTATTTCTGCTTCATAGGTAACCACACCTTTATCATCCGTAATTTTTGCAGCCTCCTTTACCTTTTTTCCTGCATAATTGGCCTTTATATATTCCAAAACTCCCTTTGGCAAATCTTTCATTTCAATTTCTATTTCTGTTTCTAACACATTGCCTTTGGCGTCGAACAAAACTGAATGGTCTACTTTATTTAAATCAAAACTGGCTTCGTAATGGTCTTGCTCCTTTTCCCACTTTATTTTTTTTGTGTTTGGATAAAGCTTTTCAAAAGCTGTTTTTACTTCCACAGGAACATCCTTGTCCTGTATCTTTTGTGCGATGGCGAGTGATGCAAAGATCGCTGCTACCATCAATAAGGCTAATTTTTTCATTGGTTAATAATAATATTGTGAAACAAAGTTCAGATTCAAATTAGAAGAAATTTGGAATTTTAAAAATGTACAGAAAAAGTATGCAAATTGTTTTTAAAATCGTAGGTAATAGTCCATAGATTTAGATCGGCTATTTTTTGAACAATAGCCAAGCCCAATCCATTTCCATGGGCAGATGGATTTGATTTTGAAAAACGATGGAACAATTTATCAGAAATTAAGGCATCCGGTTGTCCTGTGTTTGAAAAAGAAATGGCTTGGTTTGAAATATGTATAACAATCTTTCCGTTTTCAATATTATGCTGGATGGCGTTGAGAAATAAATTACGCATCAGTATTTCTGCCAGTATTGGATTGGCTGAGATTGTGGTTGTTTGGGAAAAGTCTGTTTCGATGGAAATCCTCTTTCCTTTTGCCTGTTCGGTAAAAAAATCTAAGTCTTTTTCAAACGCATCGTTCAAATTGTAAAAGTGTTTATCGGTATATTTTTCATTTTCAATTTTAGAAAGTAAAAGCAAATTTTTATTTAACCGATTAAGCCTTGAGACGTTGTCATTTAAGGAAGATAATATTTCTGATTGATCTTGGGTAATGTCAGAACGCTGAATTAATGTATCTATTTTTGCTTGAAAAATGGCCAACGGCGTTTGCAATTCGTGCGCTGCGTTTTCTATAAATTCTCGTTGGTTTTTATAAATGGATGTATTTTTTTCGATCAATTTATGAATACTCTGGTTCAGCCGGTTAAATTCCTCAATTTTTGTCTGTGGAAGTATCGGCAGATTGGATTTGTCAATTTCAAATATTTCAATTTGTTCCAACGTTTCGTAAAAAGGCTTCCACAGATTTATTGACAATCTTTTTGATAAAATAAATAAACCAAACAGCAATAGGAAAATAATGATTGCGAAAAGTTTAACTATGCTTTCCATCAGGTCATCAGTCTCTACCAAGTTTATTCTAACTGAGTATGTATAAGGTTTTCCTTCAATGAATATTGGCAAATTCAGTTCTCTATATGGTTCGCTTTCATTGTTTAGTGTATCGTAATAATTGGTATAAAAAATGGTGTCCTTTTTCAAAGGTCTTGCTTCCATAATTTTTATATCTCTGTTGAACTTATTCCATATAGGGATATCCGTTTCTTTCAAGGTTTTGACTGAAAGTTTCAAAAATTCATTTTTGCGTAGGGTTAATGCTTCATCGGCATCATCTATGTACAACTTATCCATAATAAAATAGAATAGGGGTGATGTAATTACCAACAATAGGATGGCAAATAGGAGATATGCCCTAGTTGTTTTATACAATAGTTTTTTAGTCATTCTGCCATTTATATCCCAATCCGTAAACTGTTTTTATTGAATCAATATTCCCAGCTTCTTTAAGTTTATTCTTTAAGTTTTTGATGTGGGCATAAACAAAATCGTGGTTGTCTAACATATCTGCCATATCCCCAGAAAGATGCTCTGCAATGGCACTTTTTGAAAGCACTTTATTTTCATTGCCAATGAGGTATAATAGCAATTCAATTTCCATTTTTGTAATATCCAGTTTCTGGCCTTTTACTTTTACGGTTTTAGCCAGTATATCCAACTCTATTTCTTTGTGGGTTAAAATGTTGTTTCCGTTAAAATGTTTTCGCCGGATGATGGCTTGTGTCCTTACCAACAACTCCGACAAATGAAAAGGTTTGGTCAAATAGTCGTCCGCACCCAACGTGAGTCCTTCAATGCGGGTTTCAAGCGTTTCTTTTGCCGAAATGATAAGAACACCTTCGGTTCTATTTTGTAGTTTTAATTCTTTTAAAATTTCAAATCCATCGCCATCGGATAGCATTAAATCTAGCAAAACACAGTCGTAGCTATGTATAGAAAGTTTTTCTAGGGCATTGCTTGCATTGTTTGCCCATTCACAAATAATGCCATTACCGGTCAGATATGCTTTTATGCTCTGTGCTAGTTCTGTCTCATCTTCGATTAGCAAAACCTTCATGATGCAAAGATGCTCATGAATTTTGAATTAAATTGGAATTTGTATAATTCGGATGCAAATAAGTGTATATTTTGTTGCCTTAAACAAAACATTGGTGTTCTAATACTTTAATTCAGAATTTCTAAATGGCAAAAGAATTATATAACCATGAATTTTCTAAATTCTGTTTCTAATATGGGCATGCTAAAATTAATGAGCTGCCCATGCATCTATCAAATAGAGTTATTTTTATTTAATAGGTGCACTTAGTCTAGTGGTTATTGCAATACTTATATGAATCAATACCGTTGAAATGTCCGCTAGATTGCTTTGAATTGGCTGATTGGATGTTCTTCGGTAGGTCCTAATTGGAAAAGTATATTAAAAAAATGATATACTGGAATCGAAATAGGAATTAATTACCAAGCAGTAGTTCGCAATGCCAGTGGCGTTCTACTTTCCAATCAATCTGTAGGGTTGCGGCTGAAAATTATACAAGGGGCATTGCCAGGTACAGTGATTTATACCGAAACACATACAAAAACAACAACAGGGCAAGGATTGGTGATGCTTGAAATTGGACAGGGAACTACAACAGATAACAATAGCAATAATGGTACTTCTTTTTGCTCGCTGTATTGTGGCGCAACCGAAGCTAGAATTGTTGAATTTACACTTGAATTTAGACACCATTCCACAAAGAATAATTGAAGGTAGAAAGATTGTTGTGATTAAAGTGGAATTCAAAAATGTGGGCAATATGCCCATGTCGGTTGAAGAAATAAGTACCATCCATACCGAGTAACTAGATGCCAAATATGAATATAAATATTTGCCTATCCACCCAATTGCGCCTCAACATATAAATTCTATTGTCTTAACCATTTTGCCCGTTGATAATAGACATCCGTTTTATTTTACGATAAGGGCAGATTGGGAATTTGTAATACGATACAACGAAATAGAGTCTAAACCCATGATGGCGCGCTGGAATACTTCCGATGTTGAACCTTATGTAGTGGGGAAAAAATGGGATGACAAAATGCCACAAATTGTACATGGCAACCATTGTGCTTTTAAAATACGCATAGCAGAAACCAACACCATTCCGGTTGTAATTGATTCCATTGTTTACACCCGAAATGATACCCTTTATAACCGACATATAAGTAGCGATACGGTATTTCCAATGTACATGCAACAAGGCGATTCCTTATTTATAAATGCCAATTTGAATACCGAAGGAATTTACGGGGAAACGCAATGATGGTTTGCTGTGTATTTCCATTATCCAAATGGTGAAAGCACGAAAAGGAAAAATGCTTTTTCGATAGAGGTTATTCCAGATATAAATTTAGTATTAGTGGGTGGTTCAGAAAAATCTTTTGGCTCAATTAAACAGGGCGATAAAATCATGGATACTTTTGAGCTGAAAAATACAGGTAAAATGCTGGCTAATTTAACCGCTGGTAAGAGCTGTGTAACATTTAACCGCAACGAAATTTATCCTGACTCTACAGTGAAAATTGTAGTTCATTATGATTCACGTTTTGATACAGGCAATGTAGAGATGAAATATAGTATTGCTGCAAGGCATAATGCTTTTAAGAATTATGCAACTGGCGTTGGATTGAAGTTAAACGGCAATGTGATTCCAATGTCCGATACACTCCCAAAAGAATTCATTCATTTTAATTATACCTCGTTGGCTATGGGTACAATGAACAGGAGAAAAGGCGCAAGAATTTTTAGAATGAAATCTGAAGCCGTAGTTGCTGATTCTTTTGTATTTGAAAATATTTCTGCATTTACTATAACTTCTATAAACGCAAACACAAGCGAGAAGACTAGAGACGGAACCTTATATGTAGGGGATAAAACAAAAAGTTGGAAATTGTTGCCCGGTGAAAAGGGAATTGTTTATTTTGTAAAAGATGTTTCAAAAGTGACTGAATTTATGGATGAAATTATTTTTACGTATACTTATGAATACGATGATTGCACAAAATACAATGGGATGGTAAAGTTATATCTTAGAGGAAATATAACAGGAAAACCGTTAAAATAAATATGCAATAAAATCGACATTTATTTACACGATTGAATTTAGAATTAATTATTCACTCTCCAAAAACCTCCCTCATTTTCAGCACGGCATATTCAATACATCATTTTGCCGGTTCGCGGTTATTTTGCTGAAATGTTGTATATTATCAACATTACACATATATTTGTGGTTAATATTCAACAAATAGGTATGAAAAGCAAAAAATATTTACTCTTGCCAAAGTATCAAAAAATACTGGAGCAGGTGGGTGAGAATATTAAACTAGCCCGAAAGAGAAGGAGACTTACGACCATAATGGTTGCTGAGAGAGCAGGAATAGACCGAAGCACGCTTTACCAAATAGAGAGGGGCAAAGGCAACGTATCTTTAGTAGCGTATTTCAATACACTTCGTGTTTTAGGCCTACAGGACGATTTTTTGAAACTAGGGGCTGATGATGAATACGGGAGAAAACTTCAGGACCTGAATCTGCTAACCAATAAATAACTATGGCAAAAGGGAAAGCGGATATTTGGGTTTATGCAGATTGGAAAGGCATGGCCGAGCCAAAATGCATTGGAATACTCTCAGCCCAGCAGGCCAAAGGGAAAAAGGCGTTTTCATTCGAATATAAAGGGGATTGGTTGTCCAATATAAACCAAAGGTTTATATTGGACCCTGACATAAATTTGTTCGGCGGACAGCAGTATCCAAACAACAAAGAGAATTTTGGTGTATTTATGGATTCAATGCCAGATACATGGGGCAGGACGTTAATGAAAAGACGCGCATTTCAGCATGCACAAGAGCATAATTTACCTTCGCCCCAGCTCTTTGATATTGATTTTTTATTGGGTGTATTTGATGAAACCCGAATGGGGGCATTGCGTTTTAAAATAAATCAGGATGGACCATTTTTAGACAACAACAATGCAAGACCCACACCACCATGGTCTAGTATTCGAGAATTGCAGCATGCTGCAAAGATGGTTGATTCTGATGTTGTAACTGCGGAAATAAAGGATTGGTTGGCCATTTTAATAGCCCCAGGATCATCATTAGGAGGGGCTCGACCGAAGGCCAATATTTTGGATGAAATTGGAAATTTAATGATTGCTAAATTTCCTGCAAAAGCAGATGTTGTGGACAAAGCCGCTTGGGAGTTTTTGGCCTATAAACTAGCCATCCAATGTGGGATTGAAATGTCCGAATGTCGCATTGAAAAAATCTCCAGCAAATACAATACTTTTTTTACAAGGAGATTTGATAGAGAAAGTGGAAGCAGAATTCATTTCTCATCAGCAATGTCTATGACAGGATTTACAGAAGAAAAATTGCGAGATACCCACGCGAGTTATTTGGATCTTGTTGATTTTATTCAATCACATGGAGCTCAACCTGAGAAAGATTTGGCCCAGCTATGGCGGAGGATTGTTTTTAATATTTGTATATCTAATACCGATGATCATTTGCGTAATCATGGATTTTTATTGCGCGAAAATGGTTGGATACTTTCTCCTGCGTATGACCTTAATCCATCTATTGACAAGGGAGGATTGGCTATGAATATAGATATGGACAATAATGCACGGGATATGGATTTAGCAAAAAGCGTGGCACCATATTTCAGACTTTCTGGATCACAAAGTAATCAAATAATCGAGGATGTTATAAATTCTGTTTCTAAATGGAAAACCATAGCAAAAAAAATAGGTATATCGCGGTCGGAACAAGAATTAATGTCACCGGCTTTTATGCAAATCCATTAGATAAAGTCACTCTCCAAAAACCTCCCTCAATTTCAGCACGGCATATCGTTTTCTTGCCAATAAAGTATTTACAGATTCACCTGTAGTTTCAGACAATTCTTTGAAGGAAATATCATACAATTCATGGGCAATAAAAGCCTCTTTTTGTTCAATAGGCAGTGAGTCTAAAACTAGATTGAGTTTGTGCCAAAATTCTGATGAATTTAATGCATCATCGCTGAAATTATCTGCTGCACATTGGTTAAAATTGTCTGAATCTTCGTCGCTGTTTTGGGCAATATTGCTAAAGGGGATATTTTTTTTCTTTTTGTAAAAGTTGGCCAACCTATTTTTTGCAACTGCAAAAAGCCAAGCACCTGCGAGTTCTATTTTTGAAATATCTTCCATCTTGGTTAGTTGAAACCAAACATCTTGTACAATGTCTTCTGCTTCTTCCAAATTTTTAACCTTTGAACGCACGAAAACCAACAATCGATTGCTGTATTCGGTAAACCATTCGGTAATTTTTATTTCCCTTGCAGGGAATGGTATTGCGGTATTCATTTTTATTACTTTACGAATTCAAATTTCATGCGAATTTATAAAAAAAATGAAGTAGCTCGGTGAACGAACTACTTCATGTAGGCGACTGGCATTTATTTGGCGGCATCCGGCAAAGGTGCCACTGGAGGAGGAGTTTGCTTTGGTGGGGCGTCTTGTTTTTGTGCATGATCACCGCATTGTTCTGCGCAATGCTTGTAATGATGCATGCCATGGTGATGTCTGTGTCGCATGCCTACAAAGGATGCGAGTGAAGCGAAAGTGGCAACTGCGGCCACCGCGCCAATGATAACCCTGTTTCTTCTTGTCATATTATTCTGGATTGTTTTTTTCTTCTTTGATGTCTTTGTATTTGGAATATTTACTGCAATGTTCCATATACATTTTTCTGCGAAAATCTGAACCTTCTTCGGGTGTCATTCTTTCAAATTCTTCCTTGGAAAATCCAGACATGTTGGCCCATGCCATGTGCATAAATCCATGCCTATGCCAGCGTGGACCGCGTATGAGACGTAATAGTATGCCAATGAAAACAATGGTTCCAATAACGTGGATAGTAAATGGGAAAGCAAATAGGGCTAGACCTATAAACATTCCGCAAGCGATGGATTTTAAAATGGGATATTTCATTTGTTTTGGTTTTATAATTAAGAAGACAATTTAGTTCGATAATTATTGTAATCGAAATAATATTGAGAAAACCAATATAGCGCATTTAAAATGCGCTAACCCATGCTGTAAAAGAAAAAAGGATTGAAAAAAGATTTTAATAAACGGACGAAAATTACATTTTCGCCGATGAAAAAAAAGAAATTATAGGCTTGCAATTTTATGATATTGCACCAAACCACGAATGGGTTCATTGGTAACAACACCCAATTTTAAACCATATTCTTGACAAACCTCAGCAAGAATATCTTTTGAAAAATAGGCCACAGAGCCAACAAAATGTACGGGTACATTTTTGTAATCATCAAATTTGCAAACATGCACTTTAACAAAAGCTTCGAAGCCTTCTTTAATAATTTGTTTTACATAAGGAATATTTTGTCTGGGTCCTAAAAAGCGGGCAAAAGATGCTAAATAGACATTGACATTGGGTTTTTTATAGATATTCTCGAAAACAATTTCTTTCTCTAATCCAGTTGCCTTTAAATCATTTTCTAAGTCTGCAGGCAAATCGTGGTATAAAAAATCGCGCAACAATCTTTTTCCTAGCCAAGAACCGCTACCTTCGTCGCCCAAAATATAGCCAAGGGCAGGTACTTTTTCTGAAATGTTTTTACCATCGAAATAACAACTGTTGCTACCTGTGCCAAGGATGCATGCTATGCCAGGTGCTGTTCCGCAGGTGGCATATACCGAACCTATCATGTCATGATCTACTTGTATTTCTGCATTTTTGAACACATTTTTCAAAGCATTAATCACAATTTGTGCACGATCTGTACTGCTCACACTGGCGCCATAATAATATAATTTCTTTACTTGATTTGCAACAGCAGTCAGGCCTTGATTTTTACTAATTTCAGATTCAATTTTATTGGAATCATGAAAAAAGGGATTAAATCCCATCGTAAAAAATGCCTGTTCTGTTTCGTCTACCACAAAAACCCAGTCACATTTTGTGCTACCACTGTCTGCAATCAAAAGCATTTGGCGAATATATATAGGACCAAGTTGATTGTGGTAATGACTTATGCACCATCAATGCGAATGGAATTTTGTAAGATATTAAGCACGAGTTAGGATGTTTGGGCCTATAAATAACCGGGTTTTGGCCAGGTTGGTGCGTCTTCTCTAATGCCAAATAATCTTCAACGCTTGGGTTCTTTTTTATTTAGAGAACGGGAGCCCAACCACCAGTTATAACTAGGTTGAGAATGCAGAATCAAGGCTACTTTATTCTTCTTGTCGAAATGATGAATAAATATTACCTTTGCGGCCCCTTTCATGCTTACGGTATCCAATGTTTCACTGCGCTATGGCAAACGCGTTTTATTTGAGGAAGTAAACCTCAAGTTCACTTCTGGCAATTGCTATGGTATTATCGGTGCCAATGGTGCTGGAAAATCTACATTTTTAAAAATCATTTCTGGTGAAATAGAGCCGAATACTGGCTCCATAGATTTGGAACCTGGCAAAAGAATGGCAGTGCTGAGTCAGAATCACTTTGCTTTTGATGAAGTTCCAATTTTACAAACCGTTCTGCGGGGACACCAAAAGTTGTGGTCCATTATGGAGCAAAAAGACGCATTGTATGCCAAAGCAGATTTTTCCGACGAGGACGGCATGCGTGCTTCGGAGCTTGAAGCCGAATTTGCCGAATTGGATGGATGGAACGCAGAAAGTGATGCCGCTACGATTTTAAGCAATTTGGGCATCGAAGAATCCATGCATGAGTATCTGGTTAAAAATTTAAGCGGAAATCAAAAAGTGCGTGTTTTGCTTGCCCAGTGTCTTTTCGGCAATCCAGACGTTTTGTTAATGGATGAACCTACCAATGACTTGGACGTAGAAACCATCCGTTGGCTTGAAGATTTTCTAGCAGGTTTTGAGAATACCGTTTTGGTGGTGAGTCACGATAGGCATTTTTTAGACAATGTTTGCACCCATGTGTGCGACATTGATTTTAGCCATATAAAAATTTATTCTGGAAGCTATACTTTTTGGTATCAAAGTTCACAGTTGGCATTGCGTCAGCGTGGTGACCAAAATAAAAAGGCAGAAGAAAAGAAGAAAGAATTGCTTGAATTTATTGCCCGCTTTAGTGCAAACGTTGCAAAAAGTAGGCAAGCCACAGCCAGAAAGAAAATGTTAGATAAATTGGATATTGAAGAAATCCAACCTAGCACCCGACGTTATCCAGGTATAGTTTTTAGGCAAGAAAGAGAAGTAGGAGATCAAGTATTAACCATTGAAAATTTAGAAGGTTCTTTTAACGGGGTTAAATTATTTGGCAATATTAATTTTACTGTCAATAAGGGGGATAAAATTGCATTTATCTCTAGGAATATTTTGGCGTTAAACACATTTTTTAAAGTGCTTTGGGGCGAAATGAAACCAGATAAAGGTGAAATTAAGTGGGGTGTTACAACCAAAACTGGATATTTACCAAATGACAATTCTTCGTTCTTCCAGAGCAAGGTAAACCTAGTGGATTGGCTTCGGGATTATTCGGTTGAAAAGGATGAAACCTATATCCGCGGATTTTTAGGGCGTATGCTTTTTGGTGGGGAAGAGACGCAGAAAATGTGCAATGTATTAAGCGGGGGTGAAAAAGTGCGTTGCATGTTAAGCAAAATGATGATCCAAAATCCCAATGTTTTGTTATTGGATGAACCTACCAACCATTTAGACTTGGAAAGCATTCAGGCTTTAAACAATGGTTTGGTTGAATATGCAGGGATTGTACTGTTGCATTCGCATGACCAAGAGGTGATTAACACCATTGCAAACCGTATTATTGAAATTACACCCAACGGCATGATTGATAAATATATGACCTTTGAGGAGTATGCAGAAGACCAGACTAACAAAGAACGCCGCACCGAGTTGTATAGCGGTATTAAATCCGCAAATTAAATTCACAATTAACACATAAAATGAAAAAACATATCTCAATTATTTCCGCAGTTGTAATCTTATTTGCAACCTCTTGCGGACGCACTGTAAACCCGGGTAAAACCCTTAAAACAGGCATGGATTCATTCAGTTACACCATTGGTCTAAACCTTGGAAAAGGAATGAAACAACAAGGATTAGAAAAACTAGATTATAGTTCTTTGATCAAAGGAATTGAAGATGCGCTAAAAAAAGACAGCGGTTTTGCTGTTGGTACTGCCGATCTTGAAAGAGTGCAACGCGGTTTCATCATGAAAGAGCAAGGTAAAAAAGTAAAGAAATTCCAAGATGAAAGCAAAAAATGGATGGTTGAAAACAGCAAAAAAGCTGGAGTTTCTGCATTGGCAAGTGGTGGCCAATTCAAATTGATTAAAGCAGGATCTGGTGCATCGCCTCAGGCATACGATACCATTGAGTATTCTATAGTTATGAAAAACAGCAAAGGCAAAGAAATGCGCAACAGTTCTAAAATGGGTGGCAATCCCAAGCACAGTTTAAAACAAATTGGCCTTGCTCCTTTGGAAGAAGCTTTCCAAAAAGTAGCACCAGGCGCCGAGTTTGAAGTATATCTTCAAAATGATTTGGTACCAGAATTGGGTGGAATGGCGGAATCGTTCGAAGACAAATACGGTGTAACTTTGTTTACTTTCCAATTGATTAAAGTAATCCCAGGAAAACCAGAAGCAACAAAACCTGCAGGAACCCCAAGTGCTCCTGAAATGCCAAAAATGCCTTAAACGTTAGACCTCTAAATATTTAAGAAAGCTATCCAATTGGGTAGCTTTTTTTATTTTCGAAGATTCACAAAAATAGTTTTTGGTGAGGATTTCAGGGTGATTTCACCTTCAGGAAATTCGAAGACTATTGCCGAAGATGTAGGGCAGCCAATGACACCATGATTTGTGTAAATGGCTGCCAATTCTTCGATGAAAGGGTTGTGCCCAACCAATAAAACGGATTTGCCTTTGAACAAATTGAGTATAAAAACGTAAACTTCTATATCAGACATGTACAACGGTGCGTGGTAAACAATCAAGCTCGGATCTATTCCAAAAACTTCAGCAACAATGCGGGCTGTAGAGGCTGCTCTGCATGCTGGGCTGGATAAAATCACATCTGGAATGATGCCCTCTTGTCTTAATGTTTTCGCAGATTCCAACACTTCAGTTTTGCCCCTAGGTTCCAATGGCCTTTCAAAATCATCTGTATATTGCATTCCGTCGGCGGCTTTGCCATGGCGCATTAAAATTCGTGTTTGCATTATTTTCTTTTCCAAAATGACATTGCGGCCAAGGCCCAACCCACCATCATGATTAAGCCTCCGAATGGCGCGATTGCACCAAATATTTTTAGAGAAGAACTAATTATTTCATTCATTGCCAACAAATAAATACTACCTGAAAAAATAAGGCTGCCAATGAATATAAATTGAAAAGCTTTTTTCATTGTTTCTCCAGCAAAAGACAACATTAGCGATCCCAATCCAGCATAGATTTGATAACGAACACCGGTTTCAAATGTTTTTATATAATGCTCGCTGATTGTATCTTTAAGCAAATGCACTCCCATTGCACCCAAGGCAATTCCAGTGCACAATAGCACGCATGCGATTGAGGCATTTTTATTCTCGATTTGCATAGTGCAAGTTTATCATTTAAAATCACAATTCCAAATGAGAATTATCACAGCAAATGTGCTTTGCTATCATTAGACCCAAAAAGCGAATCCTTATGGGAAATTACCAACCCCCAGAAGGGTTTATGGAAAGGGGTCGATTGATAGTATATTTTAGAGCAAATGTTTTTTTAAACACTTTTCCCCTGCCTTCCTTCTTTGGCTATAAGGTTAAAAAAAGGGACAAATAAGTGTTTTTTGGAAAACGCATCATTGGCCACCCCCTTCGCGGGGCAATGAATGAGGCGAAGCAGACTTGAGGGTGAAATGAATTCGAGTTTTTATGAATAATAGAGAATTTGAAATCTCGATAAAATAAATAAAAAAGTCCTGCAAATAATTGCAAGACTTTTTTAAGAAAAACCATTGTTTTAATCTTTAAACGCCTTTTTGATTATTTCTACTATATAGGCTCTATGGTCTTTGGTATCCTTATCTCCAGCAATTGCTGCTTTCATTTTCTTTTGAATGTCTTGTAATTGGGCAGTGGCTCTTGCTTGGCTAATTACATCGTATCCTGAAGGTCCTTTTAATCCGCTAATACTCGTTAAAAAACGAACATAATTAATTTGCAAAATTTGTCTGTGTGAATTTACATTTCCAGCTAAATCTGCGGCAAAAACACCATCGGTTAAATCTGTTAGCATTTCTCCTACACCGTATTTATTGCCATACTCACGGCTATCTGTCAAACGCTGCATCACAGGCTCACTTAATACATGCACAAGCACACCCATTTGCATGTTTTCTACCCTGTCGTGTAGTTTTGGATCTTCGGTACCTCCAAAGAAATTATAACCACGGCGCTGGCTTTGCAAATAAGGTAGCAGCTCAGAAGGAGCTTCCATGGCATTGGGTGCAAATGCATATTTCACCAAAACCGCCATTGCATTTTTTTGAATTTCATAAGGAACAGGGGTATATGGAGCCACTTGTTTTCCGCTTTCGGGTGCCACACGTTCAACATAGACTCCACCAATATATCTAGATATTACGCCAACCATGGTTGAATAATTACCAGAAAGAATGTTAAATGCATTTTTCATTTCTTGGTAGCTTTGTCCTGATTTGCCATATCTCACTTGGATGCCTTTCATTAGGTTTTGAACCAATTCTATCCGTTCCACACCATATCCAATAGCGTCGCTGCTCAAATCGTTTATCATCACCCTTGGATCGATGGCTTTACCTGGACTGCGCATGTCGTCTGCATCGTTTCCGAATGTCAGCTGGGGTTCATTGCTCCGCGCCAATATCCTGGCCAAACGGTCGTGCTCTCTATCCACATCTGGATCCGCGATGGAATAGCCAAAGTCAATGGCCCACAAATCATAGGGTCCGGGTGTTGCTTGGCAATATTGAACCTCTGGTTGAAATTCTACGCCTTTTGCTTTGTTGATGTTCAAAGCTGGATAGTCCATTACCGAACCCAAAATACTTTTACCTGCGCTTTGTTTCAATTCATTCAGGTTCAACAATTGTGAGGCTTTCATATTGTGTTGCAAACCCATGGTGTGACCCATTTCATGCAGAATTAAATAATACAAACTTTGTTGAATCAGTTTGGTCATTTCCACTTCATCCGCACCCGCAGCTTTCAGCATTTCCATACCTGTAAGAGTCTCCATATGCAGGTAGTTTCCAGCTTCGCAATAATTGTTGGCACCTATACCTGTTTTTTCAAATAACTTTTCAGCATTGATTCGGTTGGTTATAAAGACAAATTCAAACATGATGTCGGCCCCTAGAATTTCGCCCGTACGGGGATTCACAAAACTGGGTCCGTAACCTCCAAACGGAGGATTGGGAGAGGAGGTCCATCGCAAAACATTGTAGCGAATATCGCCAGCATCCCAGGTTGCGGTATCGGATTGTTCAAAAACCTGCACAGCATTTACAAAGCCAAGAGGTTCAAATGCTTTGTTCCATTCCAATGCGGCTGCTTTAATCGTAGCTCTGTATTCTTTTGGGGTTGTATTTTCAATCCACCATGTGATGGGTTTTATGGGTTCACTGTTAGCAGCGGTTGGATTTTTTTTCTGCAAATCCCAACGGTGAATCATGTCATAGAAATTCAAGGGTTTGGTGGTTGTCATGTCATTCGCTTGTTCAGAGAAAAACCCAATTCGGGGGTCATCAAAACGGGGCTTGAAATTGTTTTCTGGCATTTGAATGAGGCTATGTTGCACTACAACACTTACCGAACGTGCATCGGTAATGTCATCACCACCGCCATTGGAAGGATAAGGATTGTCGAAGGTGTACTTTACCACCAAATCCATGTTTTGTGGGTAGTTTTTTACCCTTTCATATCGGTTCTTAGATTTGTTCATACCCCCCAACTGAAAAGCTCTTGGAGACATGCCTGGGAAGGGACTGGGTTTAATTTGGTGCAATTTTTCGGTTAAAAAAAGCTCATCGGCATCTACCAAGTATTCACCTGTTTTTTCATTCGTGGCAATGATTTTTTCAAGGGCCAACATGGAAGTAGAAATATTGGTGTTTGCACTTTTGGCAAGATTGGAATTGGAATCGAAAAAGAAACCAGTATTTTGTTGTTCAAACTCTATGTTTTCGTAATATTTTTTAATTTTAAAAATACGACTGCCGCGAAATTCTCCTTTGTGCATGCCTATTTCAGAAACGCCATTTTCGGTGTATGTAAAATGAATATATTCTTTTCCAAGTTGCTCTTTTTTAATTGCCATGAAAAGTTGGCCATTGGTGCTGTCTCGGTAGAGGGTAAATATTCCAGGAATTTTTACACAGTTTTTGGTCTTGCTGGCAATGGTGGCTTTTTTATCGCCAGGTTTTGAGGCTTCAGCCGCAGCCGCAGGATTCCCTTTTTTCTTTTTGTCCTTTTTCTGCGCCATTGCAGGCGAACAGGTTAAAATTGCTGCTACTGCAAGCAAAATGTGTTTTTTCATAGATTGTTTCTGACCCGCAATTTAGCAAGCGAGGCTTATGTTTCAAGTGAATATCGATAAAAGTTGCCTTTTTGGGGTTGCAGGGCGAATTATTTTTCACTATTTTTGCAGCCCGTTTCACAGAAATCAGAATCAGGAAAGAGGTTTTGAGAAACCTATAAAAAAAATTCTCAGTTATGCATGCGTAGCTCAATTGGATAGAGCACCTGACTACGGATCAGGAGGTTTGGGGTTCGAATCCCTACGGGTCCACTAATCCTGCAAGTATCCTTGCAGGATTTTTCTATATCTTTTCCATCACTTCATGTATGGCAATATCAAGCCTGAGAGATACCTCTTTTAATTTTTCCAAAACATCAATATTGATAGGGTCAGAGGGGTTTTCATAGTTAAATATTTGAGTCAACCCCAACATACTTGCTACAGGAGCCCTTATTTTGTGAGATTGTATCCAGG